>JBCDFY010000019.1:0-46192 GCA_039176995.1 Bacteroidota bacterium | reverse complement strand
GAATTTAAGATATCCATAAAGAATCAATTCAATGCTAAAATTAGAAAAGTCGAAATATCGGATATTGAAAATCTTCGTATAAAATTGTACCAAATGAGAATATAATCAAAGATTTGAAGAAGATTATGGAATTGGTTTAAAGATACTCCTCAAAAAACTTTGATATCAATAGATAAAATAGAGCCATCAATGATCTCTATAAACTACATGACTTTTCCTATGCTCAAACAGTACATCCAAACTTACTTCGGCATTCCCAATCAAAGTTTAGAGATTGTAGCCAATTTATTTGAAGAAGAAAACCTTCTAAAGGATGCTTTCTTTGCAAAAGCTGGACAATATTGCCAAAAACTGAGCTTCATCAAGACTGGCTATTTACGCGTCTACCTCGAAACTGAACGCAAGGAAGTAACGCAATGGATTAGTGGCTCGAGCTATTTCGCAGCAGATTTGCGCAGCCTGATTTTCAATTTGCCAACTCGCTGGAACATACAAGCCATCACCGATTGCCAACTTTTCACTATTTCCAGCGAGAACTACCGAAAAATCAACCAACTCGTTCCTGAATGGGACAGCCTAGAGAAAAAATTCATCGCCAAATGCTTTATTACACTGGAGGAACGTGTTTTTTCCTTCCTTTCTATGACTGCCGAAGAACGCTACTTAGCACTCCATCAGCAAGATGCGCAACTCTTCAATCAAGTGCCGCTTCATTATTTAGCTTCGATGTTGGGCATGACCCCCGAAACTTTAAGTAGAATTCGCAAAAAACGTACTTCTTGATCTACATCAAGACAAGGACTCTTTTTTCCCACCAACTTTGTGTCATTATTAATCAGATAGGAGATTGTTAGATTTGAGATCAAAGATTCGCAAGTATCTTATAAAATCTCAACTCTCATTATTT
The DNA here is from genome assembly GCA_039176995.1 of Bacteroidota bacterium. Lineage (GTDB taxonomy): Bacteria > Bacteroidota > Bacteroidia > Chitinophagales > Saprospiraceae > JAAUTG01. The sequence goes on along the minus strand of JBCDFY010000019.1, from coordinate 45,285 downwards.
CCCATCTCAAATCAAAAAATAATGGCACTTGAGTTAAAAACAAGCATCAAAATTAAAGCAACTCCACAGCAAGTATGGCAACAATTGATGGATTTTGAATCTTACAGCACTTGGAATCCTTTCATTACTCAAATCAGCGGACAAGCAGCCGTAGGAGAACAACTAAAGATCAACGCAGGAGGTATGCAATTCCAACCAACCGTTTTAGTACATGAAGAGAATAGAGCATTTAAATGGTTGGGCAGTCTGCTTTTTAAAGGAATTTTTGATGGAGCACATCGTTTTGTACTGGAAGAACAGAGTGGAGCAACTATTTTCCACCACAGCGAAGTCTTCAAAGGTTTGCTTGTACCCGTTTTCAAGAAAAAATTGAAGAAAGAAACCAAAGCAAATTTTGAAAAAATGAATATGGCTTTAAAAAAGCGAGTAGAACAAGCATCATTGTAGAAGCCATTCGTAGATTAGCTTTTTTTCTTCTAAAGGCTTACATTTGCCATAACTATTTACCACAATAGTCACTATAGTTAGTTTTGCATAGATCATGATAGTCTCATTGAGTCATTGATGCAAAAATCGGACGTTTAGGAGATTATTACGGCGATATGAATTAGTAGATTCTATACTCTATGTGTGCTTTGTGAAAACCCTATCTGACTATGTGGTAAAAAACGCATTGCTAATGGAGACCTCCGAGTTGTTAAAAAAAGTCCGCAAAATTGAGATCAAGACCAAGGGCTTGAGTAAGCACATTTTCTCTGGAGAATACCAGAGTGCCTTCAAAGGGCGTGGAATGTCCTTCAGCGAAGTGCGCGATTATCAATACGGCGATGATGTACGGAATATTGATTGGAACGTAACAGCGAGAACGGGCGATGCGCACGTCAAAATTTTTGAAGAAGAGCGCGAGTTAACGGTTATGCTGTTGATAGATGTGAGTCAGTCTTCTTTCTTTGGTACAGCGGAGCAAATGAAGAATGAACTCATCACTGAAATGAGTGCGGTGCTGTCCTTTTCTGCCATTCAGAACAATGATAAAGTAGGCGTCATTTTCTTTTCGGACGCCATCGAAAAATTCATTCCACCCAAGAAAGGGAAGCAACACATCTTACGCATTATCAGAGAGTTAATCAACTTCGAGCCTAAACAGACGGGTACGAATCTGGGAAAAGCGTTAGAGTATTTGAACAATGTGATCAAGAAGCGTAGCATCTGTTTTATTCTTTCCGATTTCATGGCGCAAGGCTACGAAACGCCACTGCGAATCGCTAGCAGAAGGCACGATGTGGTGGGCGTACATTTATACGATCCAAGAGAAGAAGAGTTGCCCAATATTGGTTTGATACGCGCGGTGGATGCCGAAACTGGGCGCGTGCAATGGGTAGATACTTCGGTGCAAGCAGTACGGGAAAATTATGCCAACTGGTTTCAAGAAAATCAGCAATATTTTCGTTCTAGTTTTCTAAAAAGTGGCTCTGATGTGTTGAGTGTGCGAACCGATGAATCTTACATTAAAGTACTGCACCAGTTTTTTAAGAAGCGAGCAGGTTAGAAAAGACGAAAGTTGAAATAGGAAAGACGAAAGTAAGTTAATCGTGGATGATAAATGATGAATTGTAAATGACGAATAATCAGCCAAATCATAATGATCGTCCAAGTCTGCGACTTGGATGCAATATCACTCGGACTAAGTCCGAACTTAAATCTTTTTTCTTACTGCTCCTTTGCCTTTTCACCCTCCATCTTCAAGCACAAATCAACGCCACCGCAGCTTTGGATAGCACGCAGTTACTAATTGGTGACAAAGTACAACTACGCGTCCAAGTCAAGCACTCCACGGATATTCAAGTAAATGATTTGGATTTATCGGCTTTGGAAGAAGCAGAAGGCTTTGAAGTGAATGAAGTAAGTCCTTGGGATACCTTGCGCGCTGATTTGCTGCAAAAAAATATCACAATTCAGTCCTTCGATTCGGGTTATCATTTTATTCCGCCCATTCCTATTCTGTACAATCGAAATGGCGAATCGCAAAAAGTAACAACTCGCCGACTCGCCTTCACCGTCAATACGATTGCGCAGGATAGCTTGCAATTGGCGCCGATTAAGCCCATTGAAGAAGAACCTCGGAAGTTGGAGGATTATCTTTGGTTGATTATCGGTGTTTTGGTGCTTGGGATACTCATCGGAGTGCTTCGGTATTTTATGAAGCGCAAAGAAGGAACAACAGAAGCTGTCGTACCAGAAATCAAATTACCTGCTCACGAAATTGCATTGCAACAGTTGGCAGCACTAAAAGCAGAAAAACTTTGGCAAAAGGGCGAAGTCAAAACCTATCACAGTCGCTTGACCCGAATTGTACGAGAATATCTCGAAAATCGCTACGATATTCAAGCACTAGAAATGACGACGCATCAAATTCTGGAGCAATTATCCAAGCTAGATTTTGACGACTCCCGGCGCGACCGTTTGCAAGAAATGTTGCAAGCTGCAGATTTGGTTAAGTTCGCGAAAGCAGAACCCGCTCAAGAATTTCACGAGCGCATGATGGAATATGCGGAGCAATTTGTGGAGGAGACGAAAAAGGTGGAAGTGGTTGAGGAGCAGGACGGTTCATTATAAATTGACTTTTCACTCAAACAAAATATCCATTTTCAAATCATTCCTCACCATACCAGAGTATTTATTCTTTTTCACACCATAAGTACTGATAAAAGTTAGAAACAACGCCTTATTGGTTTGAGTAGCTTCTCTAAAATTACCCATTTTATTCCTTAAATTCTCTGCGTACTTCTTGTCTATCGCAAAAGGGTGAAGAGAAAACTTCATTTCACAAAGATTTATCACTTGATCTTTTCGATCTAAAACCAAATCAATTTGTGCCTCCTTAGACTGCCACCCGCTTGTACTCGTTTGAACACCACTAATGCCTAACGCCCTTTTAATTTGTGGAATATGATGCAAACAAACCATCTCGAAGGCATAGCCGCCCCAAGCGAAAAAAGTAGGTGTTTCTAGATGATTTAACCAAAATTCTTCGTCCTCTTCTTCTGCATTTCTGATGAATCGGAGATAGAAAAGTGAATACAAATCGACCAGTTGGTATAAGCGTTCGTACTTTTTTTTACCAAAACTTTTATAAGAACGAATAAAATTGCTTTCCTCCAATTCTTTCAGTATCCGACTCATTCCACCACCATTGGATAGCTTGGTAATTTTGACAATTTCTTTTCTCGTCAATCCCTTCGCTTTCTTCGCTAAGGCTTCTACAACTGCAACATGACGTTCGTGTTTATTGAAAAGAGAGGCATATAAACTTTCATACTCTATTCGAAAAGGAGCATCCATCAAAAAACATAAGTCGTTGATATTTTGCATAGCACTTTTACCAGAATCTACGTAGTCTAAATAGAATGGAATTCCTCCAAAAGTCATATACAAGAGGAGGTTTTGATAGCGATTATAAACTGCATTTTTTTCTTGGAGAAAAGCTTCTGTTTCCTTTAAAGTAAAGAGTTGCAACTTAATACGATCAGTAATGCGGTTATACAAGCCACCTTTATTTTTGATTAGATTATTCAACATCCAAGAAGCCGCAGAACCACAAACAATTAACAAAATATCATCTCTCGCGCTCGCCCAACTATTCCAAAAATGCTCTAATCCAGAAAGGAAATAAGATTTAGGAGTATCTAACCATGGCAATTCGTCCAAAAAAATGACTTTCTTAGTATTCTGAGGTAACTTTTCCATTAAAGTTTCTAACTGGCGAAAGGCAATAAACCAATCACTTGCTACTTCTGGTGTCCAATTTACTTTTTGCCCATATTTGAGCAATGCTGCATGAAACTGGCTCAATTGCTGCTTCATTCCTGCATTTGCTAAGCCTGTCAAATAGAACGCAAATTCATTATTATAGGCTTGCCTAATCAGAAAAGTCTTTCCTACTCTTCTACGTCCATAAACGGCTACGAATTCCGATTTTTTTGATCGAAGATGATTATGTAGCTGCTTTAATTCCCTTTTTCTTCCTATTAAAGTGTACATTGCTTTATTATTGGCTCAAATGATACATTTCAGAACACTTTGAGCCAATTATAGTTCCATAACTGGCTCAAATAGGGTCAAAAAATCTGATTTGAGCCAGTTATAAGCCACTTCAATTAAAATTTTAACATAAATTGTCAACTGCAATTAAAATGCAGCGCAAAATCGCCATCATCGGAGCAGGTCCATCGGGCATCACTGCCTTGAAAAATATACTAGATCAAGGACTAGAAGCCGTCGTATTTGATCGAAATAATGAGGTGGGCGGCAATTGGATTTATTCAGAAAAGGAAGGGCATTCCAGTGTATTTGAGACTACACATATCATTAGTTCTAAGACGCTTTCGCAGTACGAAGATTTTACTTTTGATGAATTTGACAAAAGCGTAGCAGATTATCCTTCCCACGATGAACTACGTCGCTACTTTCAAGCCTACGCCGAACGATTTGAGCTTTATCCGCACATTCGTTTTCGCACGATGGTGCTGCATTGTGAACGATTGGGGGCAGAAGAGTGGAAAGTGGAAATTGAGCAAGATGGCAAGCGTAAAACCCTGCACTTTACAGATTTGGTCGTTTGTAACGGTCATCATTGGCAGCCGCGCTATCCAGCATACGAAGGCGAGTTTACGGGTGAATTTTTACATTCGCATCAGTACAAAAAAGCGGCGCCTTTTGAGGATAAGCGTGTTTTAGTGATTGGTGGTGGAAATTCTGCTTGTGATGTGGCTGTAGAGACCAGTCGAGTGAGTGCCAAAACGATGATTAGCTGGCGGCGTGGCTATCGTATTATCCCAAAGTTTGTAGCGGGTATTCCTACCGATGTATTTGCGACTAAGAGTCATTGGATTCCATTCAAAATTAGAAATTGGCTGAACAATCATTTGCTCAATGTACTGATTGGCTCGAACAAACTTTATGGTTTACAAGAACCCGACACCAAATTTGGGCAAACGCATCCGACCATCAATGATGAACTACTCTATAAAATCAGGCATGGAAAAGTCATCCCCAAAGTAGATATTGCGCGCTACGAAGGTAAAACCGTACATTTTGTAGATGGTACACAAGCGGAATTTGATGTCATTGTGGCTTGCACAGGTTATGTATTGGCGCATCCGTTTTTTGATAAGAACTTCATTGATTACCGCAAAGGAAAAGTGCCGCTGTACCTGAAAATGTTCCATCCTGAATATCAAAATCTCTATTTCGTTGGAATGTTTCAGCCGCTTGGTTGTATTTGGCCATTAGCGGAATTGCAAAGCAAAATTGTGGCGAAGGAACTGGCTGGTAAATGGAAACGCCCCGCAAACACCAAAGAGCTGGGAGAACGCGAGGTCAGTCATCCACACTTTCAGCAAATTGATACACCAAGGCATACGATTACGGTGGATTTTCATTTGTTTCGGAGAAAACTGAAACAGGTGTTGACGTAGCTGTCTTAGGCTTAGTCTTTCTTTTATAGATAGTTTGATGTAAAACTCTTTTTCTTCAGCGGTTTTCGTCTTGGAAAGAATGTCTAAATGAGATGACCAACTAATTTGTGTCAACAGTGTTGACACTTTTTCATTCGCCTGATAAGTCTCATAAAATTGCTTCATCCGAAAGAGACTTCTCTTGCTAAATCCCTTAGTAGTTGGATGTTTTTCTTTCAAATAATCAGACAACTGCTGCACAGTTTGACTTCCCCATTCTGCTTGCGCTACTTTTTGGCTTAGCTGTTTTCCAATATTCCAGTACAATTCAATTAAAGCCTTATTCACAGATTGATATGCCAATCGTTGGGCGTTTTCTATAAGTTGACTAATATATTGAAATTGTAGTGTCAATTGCTGCATTATCTTCTAGGCTTTACTACTTTATGAATGTTTAGGAAACCAGTCAAAGATAACTATTTGTTGTTGCTGCACACCCATTTTTTAAAAATCTCATGGATCATCGGCAAACCTTCCATTAAAGCCGCAGGACCAGGCTGTAAAATAATCGGAGATTTGATTTCGTGAATATCGCCGTTTTGAACGGCTTTGATGGCTGACCAACCTTCACGCTTGACCAATTTTTCTTTCTTGAACATCTTGCCACACCAAGAAGCCAAGATAATATCGGGATTGCGTGCTATCACTACTGCTGGATGCTCCAAAATTCGATCTTTTGCCAAGGAAGCAGACTGATGTTCTGGAAAAATATCAATACCTCCAGCCAATTCTACAATTTCGCTTACCCATTGAATACCCGTAATCAAAGGATCGAACCACTCTTCAAAATAAACTTTGGGTTTTATTTCCCATTGTGATATAATAGACTGAATATGAGTAATTTGTGATTCAATATCTTTTACTAATTGAAGTGTTTTCTCTTTCTGGTCAACTAGCGCACCCAACTGCACCATCATTTTCAAAATACCTTCCACACTCCGATAATTATTCACCCAAACGGTGATGCCCTGTGCAATCAATTCTTTTGCAATGTTCGCTTGGATATCAGAGAACCCAATCACTAGATCGGGTTTCAAATCCAAAATTTCTTCAGTTTTTGCATCTATAAAAGTGGAAACCTTAGGCTTTTCCTTTCTCGCCTGAGGTGGTCGCACGGTGAAGCCTGAAATACCAACAATTCGATCTTGTTCGCCAAGTAAATAGAGGGTCTCGGTAGTTTCTTCGGTTAAGCAAATAATTCGTTTAGGAGTGTAATCCATATTGTATATGTTTCAAAAAAAAATGTCTCCGAGAGAACTACTAATCAGTTAAGACGTTTTATATTTAGCCTTAATATCACATACTCTCCTAATCGTAACATTCAACAACAAAGATTTTTCAAAAAAACCAGCATCAAATTAAGCATTTTTCAAATACTGCCGTATAATTACGACGTAGATGTTAAATTTCTAATATATGATGTGAATTGATCGCAAGAGTAACATTGCATGACTAACTGGATACAGCAAGTAATTGATATTGGCACAAGTAGTTTGGAACGACGTGCAGACCGTATGAAAGTACGTACGCTAAATGCTACTTGCATTTTGGGAGTCGTTGTTCCAACCATCAATCTAATTATTGCGCTGGCTTCTGGTTTTGCTACTACGGAATTGATTCTGATTGAGTTAGCAACTTCCAGCTTCTTCATCCTTGCTTTTTTCTTAAATTTCCGACGACAATATTACCTTGCCAGTACTCTAGTAACTTTCGTAGTCTATTTGGCCTGTATTTTTTCCTTTTGGGAGACCAAGGGACAAATAGATCATCAATGGTTTCTTCTAGTACTGGCCATCTATCCTTTTATCGTTTTATATCCCAAAGAATGGATGCACTTTGCCTTTTCCATGTTTTTCCTTATCTCCTTTGTTGTCTGTTATTACATAGAGTTTCCAGAAACAGAATTGATAGACCCCTCTAAAGTTCATCGAGCAAATGAAGTCATTTATTGGGTACTTGCCATTATGACTTTTCATCAATCCATTTGGCTTTATTATATTCATCAAAGCAATGTAGAAGATGTACTTTCTGCCAAGGAAAAAGCAGAAGAAAATGACCGTTTGAAGTCTGCTTTTCTCTCCAATATGTCACATGAAATCCGAACACCAATGAATAGCATCATTGGCTTTTCTGATTACCTCTCTAAGGATGACTTGGACGAAGAGCAGAAAAAACAATATGCCACCATTATCAATGATTCTTGCCACCAATTGCTTCGCGTAGTGAATGATATACTAGATATCTCAAAGATTGAAACCAATCAAATGACGATCAATGAAAACTCCACTAACCTGATTGAATTAGCGAATGCTTTGTACAACAACTTTGAAATTCTGACTGCAAAAAAAGGACTCGACTTTCAACTTCAACATAATCTAAAAGAAGACGAAGCATTTGTCAACGTAGATGAATTGAAACTGCGTCAAGTCTTGAATAACCTACTGAGCAACGCCATAAAATATACCGAAACAGGCTACATCATTTTTGAAATTCAAAAAAGTGAAAGCGATCTACTTTTTGTTGTGAAAGATACAGGAATCGGCATAAAAGAAGTACAACAAGAAGTGATTTTTGATCGATTTCAGCAAGTAGAAAACGGTATTGCTGTTGGGACAGGTCTAGGGTTAGCGATCAGCAAAGGATTGGCAGAGCTGATGAATGGTGAAATTTGGGTGGAATCAAAATGGCAACAGGGTTCGACTTTTTACTTCCGTATTCCATATCAACTTACCCGAGAAAGTATTACAGAAAAAGTAGAAGCCCTTTTTCCTGGAATGCCATTGAAAACTGATGCACAACCTAAACAAGTTTTGATTGCAGAGGACGAAGTCTTTAATTTTAAACTACTAGAAGTCGTACTCCAACAGCTCGGTGCAGTGATCACTTGGGTCAGAAACGGAAAAGATGCAATTGAAGCCATAAAGGAGAATCCTAATTTTGATCTCATATTTATGGATATCAAAATGCCTGTCATGGATGGTTTGGAGGCTACACGAATCATCAAAGAAAGATTTCCTCATATTCCCATTATTGCCCAATCTGCTTTTGCTTTTACCGATGAAAGAGAACGCTGTATCGCGGCGGGTTGCAGTCATTATTTGACTAAGCCTATTCCTAAGCAAGAATTAGTCACTGTTTTCCAAAAATATGCTTCTGTTGAGATAGATTCGACTAGTCTTACCTGAGAAAGTATTTTTCCCTTTGTAGAAATTTTTCACTAAAATGATTGACCCAACGTTTTGAATAAAATGCGTGGTCTTTACTTGGTGGAACAAACAATATGTTCAGCAAAGCAAAACCCAATCATTTATCAACTAGAAATTATGAAACAATCATTCATCCTACTTTTGAGCATTTTCTTATTAGCTTTCTCTTGCGAAGAAGATGCTCCAACTCCTGAAAAGATCAACAAATGGAAACTAATCGAACAGCTTTCTGATCCAGGCGACGGTAGCGGTACCTTTCAAGTCGTAGATAGCGAGCGAACCATCGAATTTGTGGATGAAGAAATTGTTCGTTCCAATGGCTCGTTTTGCAATATGGGTACAGGCACAGAGGAAACAGTCACTGCAACCCACAATCCAGAAGAAAAATTCATATTAGTAGAGGCTTGTGGAGGTACTCCATTTAAAATTCTCTACGATTTTGATGAGGAATTCTTGTATCTCCGTTTTCCTTGTAGAGAACCTTGTGCGCAGAAGTACGAACGCGTTCAATAGCAACCGTATATTAGTTAGTGGTAGGGAGGGAAAGAAGGGTGTCTTTCTCTTTCTGCCAACGAAAACCTTATCTTTATCCCAACAAATTCATCACCTGTGAAAAAAAAGTTACCCATTATTAGTTTAGTTCTACTGGTTATCATTGCTATAGCAAGTATCATTGCCTTTCGGTACTATCGCACGATCTACCAAGCTAACGTGCCAGAAGAACTTTCCAACCCTTACCTACTCATTCCCAATGGCGCTACCTTCGATCAAGTTGTTGATTCCTTGACGATCAATGAATTACTGATAGATACTACTGGTTTCAGAGAGATCGCTGAGCGCATGAACTATATCAAACCAAAAATGCGTGCAGGACGCTACAAAATTGAAGAAGGCTGGAGCAATCACGAGCTAATTCGACACTTGAGAGGAGGTAAACAAGCGACCGTAAAAGTTGTATTGACGAATGAGCGATTACCAGAAGATGTCGCTGCAAAAGCAGCACGTTTTCTAGCGACGGATTCTCTCGCTATTTGGCAATTAATGCAAGATGAAACTTACCTCAAAAGCATTGGCTACACTAAAGAAACTTTGATTTCACTTTTCATTCCAAACACTTATGATTTTTATTGGAACAGTAGTCCCAAGGCATTCATTGAAAGGATGCAGAAGGAGCACGACAAGTTTTGGAAAGCTAAGAAACGCCTCAAGAGAGCAAAGAAAATGGATATGACGCCAGCCGAAGTGTACACCTTGGCTTCCATTGTAGAACGAGAAACTCTGCGTGCTGATGAAAAACCTAAAATGGCAAGAGTTTACCTCAATCGCTTGGACGATGGAATGCGTCTGCAAGCTGACCCAACTGCCGTTTTTGGTCGCCGAGATTTTAGCGCAAAACGCGTGACTTGGTATCACACCAAATTCGATTCACCATATAATACTTATATCTATAAAGGTCTGCCGCCTGGACCAATTAGTATGGCTTCCATTTCTAGTATAGATGCCGTATTGAATGCGGAAAATCACGACTATTACTATTTCTGCGCGAAAGGAGATGGTTCTGGTTATCACAATTTCGCGAAGACCTTAAAGCAACACAATGCAAATGCGAAAACCTATGCTAAAAATCTGAAAAAGCGGGGCAGACGATGAAATTGACTTTAGATTTACTACAATTTCAAACGAGTTTGCGATTTGAAAAACGGGAAGGGAAATCGTGCTTATTCGACCCGATTCGCAAAAAATACATCATTAAAACGCCCGAAGAGTTGGTGCGACAATTAATGGTTCTGTATCTAATCGAAAAAGAAGCCTACAACAAAACGCGCATCGCTATTGAAAAAGAATTGCTCATCAATCAGAGAAAAAAACGCTTCGATATTCTAATTTATAGCGAAGATTATCAGCCTCTGGTACTCATAGAATGTAAAGCTCCGAACATTCCACTCACCGACTCTACTTTCCGCCAAGCCGCTTGCTACAATTTTGAACTCAAAGCGGACTACCTCGTCATCACGAACGGAATTGATACGTACTGCTGCAAAATGAATTATGAGGAAAAAGATTACGCTTTTTTGGATTGCGTTCCAAAATGGGGAGATTTGTGTATTTGATTAGTTACCACATAGTCATATAGTTTTTTCGCATAGTCCACATAGTTTGTGGGTACAGAGGCGTAGTTATCCAACAATTGAATCAATAATTTCTTACTTTTCTAAGTATCTTAGTGGTTTAAAAAGAAGTACAATCATTCATCATCCAAAAACGCTTTCACTCGCGCTTTCGCATTTTCTCGAATGTTCACATAATACAAATTCAGGTCTCCGATATGAAAATTCTTACTTGGAAAGAGACGCAATCGAAGTGGTGACTTAGGTTTAGTGAGCCAAAGAATGCCATTTTGAGTATTGACTTGTGCATCAGCAACGCCCACATATTTCCCATTTTTATCATCAATGATTGTTCCTTGATTTAGACTTGCAGGCGCGGGCGTGTTGTCAGTGGTCCAAGTTAGTGGATTCACCACAGCGAGCGTATCTCCCAATGCATAACCCTTTGGTACATATCCTTTTTTGAAGGTTCTCCAAGTGACGAAACAGCCCGTTTCATCAGCGGTTTGGCAGACAGGAATTTCTTCATAAAGCGTCTTAGCAACAGGAATTCCAATGATGTAAGCAGCTACCAATTGTTGCTGCAAGGCTTTGCCATCAAAATAATCCTTCAGCAATTTTTTGCTATGGCTCGTTCCTTGGCTATGCGAAGCAATGATAATTGGTCTTCCTTTATTGTAGTTATCCAAATAATACTCAAAAGCAGCTTTTACATCTTGATACGCCAGTTCTCCAGCCTTCACTGCGGATGCGTTTCGCTCGCCTCCAAATTCGCCATAAACTTGTAGTTGAATCTGCCGATAGCGCGGCGCGTAAACTTTTCCGACACCATTAAATATAGAAGCCTGATACTTTATGGAAGATTCATCCGTTCGTTGGTTCAACTCTTCATTGTCTAAAGAGGCATTCCAGTTTGTTTCTCCCTTTTTTCCAGTGTAGGTGGTAGGATGCAACCAAAATACATCCACTTTCGCCGTCGTTTGCACATCTTTTAAGTCCGCATCCAAAATAGCATCTGCATCATCTTCGCGATCAGGCAAAGCCGCCCAACATTTTTCTTGACTGTAATCTGGAGCAAGTGGTGCTTGGTCTGCTTGAAATGTACCTATTGGTTTGCGAGCGCAGTTTTGGGAAAGTAGCAAAATGAATAATAAATAGAAAAGCTGTTTGAACATCTGTGAAATATTGGTGAGCAAAGAAATCTACAGTAGAATCAGTCTGATACTTCAGAAATGATATAACTGCAAAAGGGTAATAAAGTTTGACAAGTATTATTTAACCCAAGTTAATAGACAAAAAATAGGGAAAGAGTAAAATATGTGACAGCTTTACACATTGTTTTTACGCTATTTTGTATTGCATTGATTGTCAGATAATTGTCTAATTTTATACTTCGTTATAAAATTCAAGCATTTTCTATGACCAACTTCATAATTAAATTTTTGTAAATTGTTTTGTATCTTATCTTACTTCACCTTCGTACAAATCGTAATTGTTTTGCCCAATATCTATTTAGACAAGACAATAACTAGGGACGCTTTTTAGATTGATTCAAGAATACGTAAACGACTATTTTCTCCCCTTCATTGAGGAAATAAGTACTGCATTAAATTCATTTCTAACTTGTTTGCTCCTGTTTTATAAAAGCTCACTGAGCGATTTTGTACATTTTATTCAGCAACTACCACTCCCGATTACTCACCTATAAACAGTTTAGCCAAACTTCTAAACAAACAATTATTATGCGCAAGACAATCACAAACACTTTACTGCTATGCAGTATTCTATTTTGGAATACAATTGCCATAGCCTCCAACAATTTATCCAATTCATCCACTGAAGTCGTTATCTATGATGCTGTTTTTGAAGGCATAGGCGAAGTTTCAGGTAAAGCGAGCGGGGCAAAGGGCGGAACTTGGATAGCCACTTCTAAAAAAGGTTGCGATAAGGACGGTAATGAATTCTTTGGTACGCGAGATGGCAAATTTGAAATTACTAATTATGAGGGTTCAGGCTGTGATAATGCTACTAAGCGAGGAGGAGCAAATGATAACGAATGGAGCAGCGGGACGATTAATGTTCGTGAATACAGCAATATTAATGTCCGTGTTCAACTTAGTGGAAAAGCAGCTAAAGGAGGTTTTGAAAGCAATCCGAAGGTCTGTCCTCCTATGGGTGCTTGCGTAGATCAAATTAGCGTATTCGTAAGTTTGGATGGCGAGACTTTTTCTAAAGTTTATCACACCGAGGAAAACGAATTTAGTACCACTTTTGAAGAAGCGCAGAACTTGTGTGGACAAAATCTACTTATTCGAGTGGAAGGTGGAACTCAAGCCTCCAACGAAAGCTTTTTCATTGATCGTGTAGTCGTGACAGGCATCCAAAATAATCTACCTATCGCCAATGAACCAGAAAAAGTTTGCTATGGCGAAGACGTTAGTTTGAGTATCAAGAACGCTAAAGATATCGCTACCATCAATTGGTACGATCCAAATGGTGCGAAAATCACTTCTGCGGAAAATAGCAAACTACTGACAATCAGCAATATACAATCCAAAGATGCTGGAATCTATCATGCAATTATTACAGCTGAAGAACTCGGTTGTGGTAAAAAAGAAATGAAGTTAGCTTTTGAGGTTGTAGTAGCCAATGGACTATCCGAAGAAGCTACTATCGTTTTGTCTTCTGGTGAAGAATATGCTTGCAAAGGAGATAACATTACACTCCAAGCAAAGCCCAATTCAAGATCGTATAACTACGTTTGGTTTGGTCCAGATGGAAACGAAATTTCTTATTGCAAAGATGCAGCCGTTTGTAGAATCAGCGACGTAGAAAAAGAAGATGCAGGAAAGTACCTAGTCAAAATTAGTGATCCCAAAACGGGTATCTGTACTTTGGACGAAGCAGTACTTCGACTTGAGGTAATTGAAGGTTCTGGAAAAGTAACGATGGTGGGCGATAATCCATTTGAAGAGGGTTCTACTGCAAAAGTGAAGGTAAAAACTGAAAATTCAGGCAAATACAATTATATCTGGGTTTTTCCTAATGATAGCCAACAAACAACGACGGAAACGAATGGAACATTGCTACTTAAAGACATTCGAGCCACTCAAGCTGGAATTTATAAGCTCCATGTTTCCAATACAGATGGAACTTGCAAAAGCACAGTAGAATACTTGCTTAATGTGGAAGAAGGAAAGAACTTACCGAGCAAAAAGGTGGAAAACACGGAATTCATTGTTCCAAAGACAACAAAAACTGCCAACGCAAATGCGACAGAGCCTAAAACCAATGAAAAACCAATGCCAGTCAATCTGAATGTGTCATCTACGGACAATCAAGCAATTGAAGTCATCATAGCAGAAGGTAATGTAGTAGAATTCACTCACAAAGGAACGCTTCAAGCCAAAACTGGCTTAGAAAATGCAAAATATGCTTGGTTCAAGGACGGTGTTTTAGTAGGTGAAACGGCTGCCTTGGAAGTTTATGCCAGTGGGAATTATACAATTATTATTCAGTCAGAAGACGGAAAACATCAATCCTCTACTTTTACTAAAGTAATTATAAACGGACGCAGCTATACCGTAAAAATGGGGGATGATTTAAAGCGGATTGCGCGACTCTTTTATAATGATGAATCCAAAGCAGAATTATTGAAACAAGCCAATCATCTGGAGGGAGATAATTCCATACTTAAAATTGGTACAGAAATAATCATACCTAGCGAAGAAGCAATCCCTACCTTAGATCAAGGAAAAGTTTTGTTGAGTGCAGTTTCCGATTTCGCGCCTTTCAGTGGAAGGATATTGTTTCAGCAAGGTATTCTTTCTGAGGTAACCACGCAGGTTTTTGAAGCCATGGAGCAAGAGACCAAGGTGAATTACATGACTTGGAATGAAGCCAAAGCTGCTACGCTCAGCAGCCATACCTTAGGCATTTTTCCTTTACCTAAGAATAAAAGCAACGAGCAATTCTTCGAACTTTCTACTTCACTCTATCAAGTCTCGAATGTGTTTTTTGAACGCAAGGAAACCAATACCGATATTTCAAAACCAGCTAAATTGAAAGGTAAAAAAGTAGCGATTCTACAGGGCTACGAAATTCCAGAACTAACGGAATGGCATCAGAAAAAATACATCCAAATTCACCTTTGCAAAAGTCTTGGAGAATGTTTCGAGTTATTAGACAAGGGTACAGTAGATCTAGTAGCCACTGCCCAATTCGTAGGTTTGAATCAACTCAAAACGCAGTACGGTGCTATGGATCACTTTGGGGTAGTACCACAAAGAATTGGAGTGACAACGCTGCATTTTGCAATGGCGAAACAACATCCACTGACAGCAGAAATAATCGCAGCGTTTAATGAAAATTATGAAGCTCTGAAGAAAGATGGAACAATTAGAGCTATTGAGAATCGTCATATTGAGCTGATTCAAGGGAATTGAATAGCTTTTTTGCTCTTCAAAAAACCTTCAAAATACCAATTTTGCTCTGTTACATTTTTGCAAATTACATTTATTATTTCTGTAATAAGAACAAAAATCACTGAATACAGCAAAAAATCATCAAACACATAATAATCTGAAAATCAGTGTATAATGAATATGTTAGAAGATTTCCACTTTAAAAAAATAAGATTTTGACAACCTTTTAAAGAAACCTCCGTATTCAAATATCGACAGTAATGTTAAACAAATTATTAATCCGACTTTCCTTTTATTGCCACTTGTCGTTTCACATCTAAAAGTGGATTAAGCCTTTGTTTTAAGGATACAATTATTTTTTTTGAGCTATTTTAAACACTAAACTCATGAAGACACGCAACGTGTTGCTCATTGGCATGACGTTAATGAGTTTCTTCTTCTTCAATTCTTGTGAGGAAGAACCGCTTGCTCCGATATCTACATCGGAAGCCGAAGCACAAGCAGAGTTAGCTACCTATTTCACATTAGCAGGAAATGCAGTGAGAACCCTTGATTTAGAAGATCAGGAAGAACAGGTTCGCGCTATGGCACTTGGGGGTCTCTCTCCCGCTATACAAGGTATCGAGACCGTTGATTACAAAGGTGCAATTCCTCCATTTGGAGAGCCTTGGTATGCTGGGTGGTCTTTCTACGATGCCATTGTGAATGGAGATATGCATTCTGAATCAATTCCTGATTTACCCGTCGAGGTAATTACCGATAATTCTGGTGAAGGGATAGGTACTACGACTTGGACTAGTGACAAGATTTGGGTGTTAGATGGTATTGTGTTTGTCAATCGTGGTGATGTATTGACAATTGAAGCCGGCACAATAGTACAAGGTAGGACGACAGACGAAGGAACATCTGGTTTAATCGTTGCTCGTGGTGCAAAGATTATTGCGGAAGGAACAGCGGAAGCACCGATCATTTTCACCTTTGAGGGAGACACTGGTAATACTTCACCTGAAGTACGTGGAGAATGGGGTGGACTGGTACTTCTAGGAGATGCAAGACTAAACAATGATTTGGGGATCAATTCTGCGGAGGGACTTTCTCCTGCTGATAGTCGTGCTTACTTTGGCGGTTTCAATGATGCAGATAATTCTGGCACTTTAAGATACGTTTCCATTCGTCATGGAGGTTTCAAAACAGGCGTAGACAACAATGATATTAACGGTTTGACGCTAGGAGGAGTGGGGGCTGGAACAACTATAGAAAACGTTGAAGTTATTTCTAGCCTAGACGATGGTATTGAGTGGTTTGGAGGTAATGTAAATGGTAAAAACATAATCTCTGCATTCAGCGGTGATGATGGCATTGACTCTGATTTGGGTTATCGAGGTGTCAATCAATTTGTAGTCATCCATAAGTCAGGAGACATGGGATCAGAACATGATGGTGGCGACAGTCCAGTGAATGGTCTTCCTTTCGCAAAACCTGTTTTCTATAATGTTACCTCTTTGGGAACAGGCGAAAATCAAGCCATAACTTTCCGCGACAATACAGGAGGCGAATATCATAATAGCCTTTTTATCAATTATGCAAAAGGTGCTGATATCGAATTGGTAAAGTCGAATGATTTTCATTCTTATCGACAGTTCGTAGATCAGAATTTGAAAATCGAAAACAATGGCTTTTTCAACATCCAAGCAGGTGATCTTCCTAGCGATGTCTTAAAAGTTGACTTTAAATAATTTGGGATACAATTAAAACACTTTGGTTTGTTTGAACCTACTATCGAGAAAGCATTTCGTATAAGTTTTCTGAAGTATCAAAACGGCGAAACGATGTTCAAGCAAACTCCAAACACGCAATAATGAAATATACATTCACGACTACTCTACTGCTGTTGTGTTTCTTTATGTTGAGTGCCAATGGAGATGGAAAGTACTATGGTCTTTTTATAGCCATAGACCAATATGAATCTGACTCTTGGGATCCTTTATACAAAGCAACTGAAGACGCAGAAGCAATTAGAACAGTATTGGAGCAGCAGTACAAATTTGAGACTTCTATTAGCTTATACAATCAAACAGCAACAAGAGAACAGATTCTAAAAACCATTGAGCTAGTAGGTAAACAGATTTCGAAGGATGATTACTTAGTCATTTTTTACTCGGGTCATAGCCAAGTGATAGAAGAAGAAGGTTATTGGATTCCTTACGATGCAGGAGCATTGGATCAATCTTCTTTAATTTCCAACTCTTCTATTCGAGACGTGATAGAAAAAGCAACTGCGGGACATATCTTAGTTGTTTCAGATGCTTTTTTTAAAGGAGATTTTTTGAAAAGTTCCAACACTCCACCAAAAGATGTAAGCCGTGCCTACTTCAACAAAATGAGAAGTCTAGTTTCTCGTCAGGTGATGACTAGCGATTCCGTACATCCAATTTTTGATGAAAATGATGAGCGTTCAGTCTTTGTAAAATATTTACTCAAATTTTTGCAAGAAAATAAGAGAGCAGAACTAGATGCGAATGAGTTATTTGAATTGATTAAATATGCAATCAGTGCCAATTCTGATGATGTTCCTGCCTTTGGACATTTACAAGATACTGGTCACGAAGGTGGACAATTCATTTTGGCTCAAGAAGGTGGAATTGTACCAGAAGAAACAGCTACGGGTAAAACAATTCCTGTGAATCTAGAGATGGAGCAGAAAGAGCAAGAAGAAGAAGACTTTGGCAATGTGGATGTGGTCATTGAAGAAGGAGATGCAGTAGAATTTACGCATAAGGGAGAATTGAATGCTAGAGCAGATAAAGATGGCGTAGTATTTAATTGGTATAAGAATGGTTTCTTGATTGGAGAAACTTCTAATCTTACTGTTAAGTCGAGCGGGACATATATGATCGTTGTGCGTTCGCCAGGTGGGAAGCAACTGGCTTCTACCTCTACTAAAGTAAAAATCAAAGAGCGCAAATACATCGTCAAAATTGGAGACAATTTGGAGCGTATTGCAACACTTTTCTACGATGATCCAGAAAAGGCGAGTTTGATTAGCAAAGCCAATGAGCTAGAAAGTGATGATGCGCTCTTGAAAGTGGGAACTTCTATCATTATCCCTAATGATGTAGAAGATATTATCGCTATTGCTAAGAATTTGGTGGTGGCGGGAGATAATGGTTTTGCACCGTTTAGCGGTGCACATCTTTACAAGGAAGGTATGTTGGTAGAAGTGGTGAATCGAGTTTTTGAAGAAATTGGGTTGGAATGTACGACCAACTTCATGGGCTTGAACGAAGCAAAAGCAGCAACCATCAATGGGCAAACCTTAGGGGTTTATCCAACTTTGAAAAACGAGAAGGACGAAAATAACTTTGTCTATTCTGAACCTATTTACAAAGTGACGAATGTTTTCTTCGAGAAAAGAAGAACGAATACTGACTTTTCTAAGGCTTCTAAACTAAGAGGCAAAGTGGTGGCTGTGAAAAGAGGATATGATATACCTGAGCTGATTGCACTGTACAAGAAAGGATACATTCAGATTCGTCCTTGCCGCACCTTGGAAGAATGCTTCAATTTGCTACAAAAAGAAGAAGTAGATTTAGTGGCTACTGCTCAGTTCGTAGGCTTGAATCATATCAAAGATCTTTACGGTTCAACAAGACGCTTCAATGTAGTCACACCAGCATTAGGTTCTAGTACTTTGCATTTCGCAGTTTCTAAAAAGTACGACGGAGCTAACCAGATCATCGGTGAATTCAATCGCTATTATAGTTGGTTGAAGCACGAAGGAATTGTGAATGATATTCAAGATGAACATATTGACAGAATTCAAAGTGAAGAAGAAGAGAATTGAATAGATACAATATAATGTGAATTAAAATCCACCATTTTCTTCCGTAAGTGAACAAAACAACAATACACTTACGGAAGAAAAACCAAATACTTGCCGTAGCAATAGTCTAGGTTATTTAATAAGAACAGCAATGTTTGGATTGAGGTCAAAGTAGTCAAACGGCTGCCTTGAACTAGATATTCTCTACTCAAGAATAAGCGTCCGAGCAAGTATTTAAAAATAATTAAAAATGAAATCCATACTCAATTTAGCAACTCTACTGGCTTTTTTGATTCCCTGTTCCATCATGGCACAAAACGCCTACATTACAGGTCAAGTTACTGATGCGCAGGGTCCATTACCAAACGCCACTATTCTAATCGAAGGAAAATCTTCCAGCGTAGTTTACACGGATATTGACGGCTCGTTCCGCATTGAAGTAGCACCTGGTCGTTATAAAGTAATCCTTAATGAGATTGGTTATAATAAAATCACTCAAGGAGTCAATGTAAAAGATCGAGAAACCATAAGTTTAGATTTGAATTTGAGCTTAGCGATCAACCAACTGGTACAGAGTGCGACTTTGATCGAGCAAGATGTGGAAGATGCACCAGCCACCATCCACGTTTTTTCGGCAGAAGAAATCAGAGAAAGAGGCTATCGCAGTCTGAATGATTTGCTAGGAGATGTACCAGAGATTGAAATTCAGGAAAATACCGCTGCCACTGAAAGAAACTTGATTGGCTTAAGAGGGGTGACGGGAAATGAGAAGTTCCTAATCTTCATGGATGATATTCGAGTTTCTTCTGCTACGGGAGAATTGCACACCATCGCTGAAAATTACCCATTAGCCAATGTGAAGAGAGTAGAGGTACTGATGGGACCAGCTTCTGCAGTCTTCGGTTCTGATGCTTATTCTGGAGTCATCAATATTATAACTTTTGACGGAACAGAAAATACAGGCATCAATGTGACAGGCAGCTATGGTAACTTCAATACTACGGATAATAATGTCATAGTTGGTTTCAAGAAAAATGACTTTTCAGGTTCCATAACTGGCACTTATTATCAAACGAATGGCGCAAATTATAATGAGTTATACCCTCAAGATTATGCTTGGTATAATGAAGAATTCGCCCCTAATGGTACACTAAAGGCATCCTTATTCAATCAAGATTTTATTCAATTATCTGATGCAGATCGTGAATTCTACTTAGGGAATAGAGCTTATTCTTTAAATGGAAGATTCAAATTCGATAATTTTGAAGTCGGGTTTTTCCACAATAGTGAAATCCACAGCTCTGCATTAGCGACTCTACCGAATAGTACGACTTTCTCCAGAGACAATAAATTTCAGTTTAACTTATCTTCCATATATGCTCAACATAAGTACACCTCTCAAGATGGTAATCTGAAATTGCATACCTTATTTTCATCTAATATTACAAGTATCAGTCCTCAATCTAGCTATCAAGGAATTCGTACGAGCTATGAGCGTTCCTATATTTATGAGCATGCTCTATCTAATCGCTTGCAAGAACGCTTGAGCTATCGCCTTTCTGACAATCTTGACCTAGTAGCAGGTTTGACTTTTGAAGATGCGGAAGCATTACCAACTACGAGTGATCTACCACAACCGTTCAACGCAAAAATTCCTGCGGATCTTCAAGATTTGCCTTACTTTGGAACAGACGTGATTACAAAAGATGGAGAAGACCTTTCTATTCAACAAGATTTTTTCAATATTCAGTACTTCAACTTAGGTACATTCGCACAGACACTTTATCGTCCTACAGATTGGCTTCAGTTGACTTTGGGTGCTCGATACGACTACAACACTCGATTTGGAGGAAACATCAACCCTAGAGCAGGTATTTTGGTGAAGCCAAACGATAATTTACGTATCAAATTGCTTTATGGAGAATCTTTCTTATCTCCTTCTCCAGGAAAATCCTTCTCGCAGTTTGGTCGCTTCTTATATGACCCAACTAATGAAGAAAATAATCAGAATTCTCCGGCTAATGGATTATTTGCACCCTTCTTCTTACTACCAAATGCAGATTTAGAACCAGAAGAATTGAGTTCCTACGAGGCGAGTGTTTCTTGGAGAATGAGCGATCTACTCACTTTTTCAGTGAATGGATTTTATACAAAGACAACCAATACTATTAATGCTTTCGGTGTAGACAATACAAGATTTACATTCAAGCAAGCAGACGTTGCATATGTTTTGACACCAACTAACATCGGTGAAACTACGATTTTGGGAGGAACCATAGGTGTGAGAGGTAAGCAGGAGTTAGGTTCACAAATGCAAATCAAATATTTTGCTTATTACACCTACATGGATGGTGAAGTAAATCAAATTCAGCAGCTTCCTTTCGTAGCAGAACAAACTTTCAAAGGAGGTCTGACTTTCAAATACGGAAAACTAGCATTCACGCCAAGATTATTGTACAAGTCTGCTAGTTTACCAGCAACAGAAGACGCATCTATTATTGATGTGAGCGGAACGGAGTACTACTTACTAAACGCATATGCAATGTATGATGTGATAGATAATGCAAATGCTTTGTTGAGTGTATTTATAGAAGGAAGTAATTTATTGAATACAAGATTCTATAACCTTGGTTCTACTTCTTTAGCAGCGATGCCATTTACCCCTCAAGCACCATTACAAATTAATTTCGGAGCAAGTTTAAGATTAAAATAGGGTAAATTTCATATAGGGACTTAAAGCATTGTAGTCAGTAATGCAAGCACTACTGACTACTTTAAGAGGAATTCTAACTCACTAAGTAAACAACATAATTGTATCTTAGTAAAAGTGGATTGAGTAGAGAATTCACATTTTGCTGATCGGGTCAACTCACGTTGGCTCGATCTCTTTTTTTACGGAGGAAATTGTAAATGGTTCATTGTCAGTGGATCGTGAGAAAAACAATATGACTATGTAGCGAACCTGAGAAAGGTAGATAGTATGACTAAATTTTAATTAATTATTTGATATTCAGTATTTTAAATATTTTTATTTTAAACGATTAATTTAATAAATAGCTGATTTTAAAGCTACATATTTTTCTCGTCGAATTTTTCTTTTTATGAAAAGTCTACTTGAAGTAATTATCAATATTGAACGAAATACTTACTTTTGGCGTTAGTAATTTAGTACGTCATTATGATTAAAAGTTTTGGAGATAAAGAAACAGAAAAGGTCTGGCAAGGAAATTACTCTAAAAGACTTCCTTCCAATATTCAACCAACTGGAAGAAGAAAGCTGAGAATGATCAATAATTCGCAAGACCTTAATGATTTACGAGTTCCACCCGGAAACAGACTAGAAAAACTTAGTGGAAATTTGACTGATTATTGGAGCATCAGAATCAACAAGCAATATCGGATTATATTCAAATGGATTGGGGCAGATGCTTATGAAGTGCAAATCATTGATTATCATTAAAATGCGTTGGACATGAAAAGATTACCAAATATTCATCCAGGAGAAGTTCTATTAGAAGAGTTTTTAATTCCAATGGAATTAAGTCAATACAGATTAGCTAAAGATTTAGGCATTCCACAGACTAGAATTAGCGAAATCACAAAAGGCAGAAGAAGCATTACCGCAGATACAGCTCTGCGGTTAAGCAAATATTTTGACACTTCCGCCAAGTTTTGGTTGGGGCTACAAATGGATTATGATTTAGAGGAGTCTGCGATTGCATTGGCTAAAGATTTGGAACATATCTATGCTCACAAGCAATGATAATTAGTGAAGTCCGCTTGACAGTTAGGTGGACTCCGCAAATCTTACAACTCCAACTTCAAAAACCTTCCTGTGTGACTCTCCTTATGCTTCGCCACCTTTTCGGGCGTTCCTTGCACGACAATCGTTCCACCGCGCTGTCCACCTTCCAAACCAATATCAATGATATGATCAGCAACTTTGATGACGTCTAAATTATGTTCGATGACGACGACCGTGTTACCTTTGTCCGCTAAGCGATTCAGTACGGCTAATAAATGTTGGATATCTTGGAAATGTAAACCTGTTGTTGGCTCGTCTAAAATGTAAAAGGTATTTCCCGTAGCACGTTTGGAGAGTTCTTCGGCGAGTTTGACACGTTGGGCTTCGCCGCCTGAAAGCGTAGTAGCTTGTTGGCCAAGAGTGATGTAAGTCAAACCGACTTCTTTTAAGGTTCTCAATTTGCGATAAATCTTAGGAACAGGCTCGAAGAATTCCGCAGCTTCATTGACGGTCATATTGAGTACATCACTAATGGATTTTCCTTTGTATAACACCTCCAAAGTCTCGCGATTATAGCGACGACCCAAGCAAGTTTCGCATTCGACTTGCACATCGGGTAAAAAGTTCATTTCGATGGTGCGCAGACCTGCACCTTGACAAGTTTCGCAGCGTCCGCCTTTCACATTGAAGCTGAATCGTCCAGGTTTGTAGCCTCTGATTTTGGCTTCGGGCAAATTGGAAAACAGTTTGCGAATTTCAGTAAAAACGCCCGTATAAGTTGCTGGATTGGAGCGCGGCGTGCGACCAATAGGCGATTGGTCAATTTCAATCACCTTGTCCAAATGCTCCAAACCTTTTATTTCCTTATATTCTAGTGGTTTCTTTAGACTTTTGTAAAAATGCTTTCTTAGAATTGGATAGAGCGTTTCATTAATCAAAGAAGACTTTCCGCTACCCGAAACACCTGTTACACAAATGAATGTCCCTAATGGAAATTCGGCAGTAATATTTTTTAAATTATGTCCTTTTGCACCAATCAATTTGAGCTTTTTTCCAGTCCCTTTTCTTCGCTTTTTGGGCGTTTCAATTTTTGCCTTGCCATTCAAATAGCGCGCCGTGATTGTGCTGTCTTCCAAAAATTGCTTGGGTAAACCTTGTCCAACCACTTCGCCACCTAAGTTTCCTGCGCCTGGACCCAAATCAATCAAATAATCCGAAGCCAACATAATGTCTTTGTCATGCTCGACGACCAAAACGGTATTTCCGATTTCGGTCAATTCTCGCAGTGCTTCAATCAAGCGTTGATTATCTCTTTGGTGCAAACCAATGCTTGGTTCATCCAAAATATAAGTAATGCCCGTGAGTTGCGAACCAATTTGCGTTGCCAAACGAATGCGTTGAGCCTCTCCACCCGAAAGCGTTCTTGCAGGGCGATTAAGCGATAAATAATCCAAGCCGACGTGCATCAAAAAGCCTAAACGCAGTCGAATTTCTTTCAAAATATCCCTAGCAATCATGATTTGGCGTTCACTCAGATGATCTTCAATTTGATTCATCCAATCCGTCAGTTCTCCCAAATCCATATTCGCCAATTCTGCGATATTTTTTTCGCCCAATTTGAAATGGAGGGATTCTTGTTTCAATCGTGCCCCACCACAAGTTTCACAAACATCTACGGTCATGAACTCTTCCGCCCATTGTCGAATTTTTTCGGAGGAAGTATCATTATACCAACGCTCCAACATAGAAATCAAACCTTCATAAGCAAAATGATACGGCTGCCCTTGATATTGAATTTTGAATTCCTTGCCAGCACTTCCATTCAGTAAGACATTCATGCCTTCCTCTGATATATCTTTCACTGGTGTGGAAAAGGAAAATTTATACTTTTTAGCAATTGCTTTCACTTGTTTGAACGTCCAATTGTCGCGCACCTCGCCTAGCGGAACGATACCTTGTTCGTTGATACTTTTGCTATCATCAGGAATCACTTTCTCTAAATCCACCTTATTCACTTTTCCCAAACCTTTGCAGTCGGGACACATGCCATAAGGTGAATTGAAGGAAAAGGCATTAGGTGAAGGTTCTTCGTAAGAAAGACCTGTTTCAGCATCCATTAAATGCTTGCTGTATGGAAACACATTATCGTTATCATTGTCCAAAATGAAGATCAAACCATTGCCCATTTTCAGAGCTGTTTGTAGCGAAGTATTCAGACGATCTTTGCGCTCTTCGCTTACTTTGATACGATCAACCACCACTTCAATATCATGCACTTTGTAGCGATCAATTTGCATGCCTGGCTCAATATCCAACACTTCACCGTCCACACGCACTTTAGCGTAACCTTGCTTGCGCACTTGCTCGAAGAGTTCACGATAATGCCCTTTTCGTCCTCGAATCATAGGGGCGAGCAATAATATTTTACGACCTTTGAAATTGTCAAAAATATGCTCCAGCATTTGCTGCTCGGTGTAACGCGTCATCTTCTTACCTGTCTTGTAAGAATAGGCTTCGCCAATGCGTGCGTACAACAAACGTAGAAAATCATATACTTCCGTAATCGTTCCAACAGTAGAGCGCGGATTGCGGCCTGTCGTTTTCTGCTCAATGCTGATAACTGGACTTAGTCCTGTAATCTGCTCTACCTCAGGGCGTTCCATTTCGCCAATGAACTGTCGCGCATAAGCTGTGAAGGTTTCCATATATCTCCGTTGCCCTTCCGCATAAATCGTATCGAACGCCAAAGACGATTTTCCACTACCACTGATGCCGGTCACCACGACCATCTTATTGCGCGGAATCCGAACACTTACATCCTTCAAATTATGCTCTTTTGCTCCCACGACTTCGATGTAACCATCAGGGGCGATCAACTGCTCATCAACTAGAGTATCTTTCATCTATCTATTTTGATTGACCAAATGGTCAGATGGAACTTACCACAGTTAAATAATGCATTATTCTGAAATTTTAATGATTATTGAATCGTGGGCGTTTCATAATGGAAGTAACGATTGATAAGGATTTCGGTTTGAAGAGAAGGGGGAAATTATGGGATTTTTATTGTGTTGGTTCTACACGCTCTTTGGGAAACGAGCAGATACGGATTTGAAGTTGGGAAACTTCAAATATCGAATATTTCAAAATATTTGACTCTGCCAATTCTCAATCGCCTTCTGCTGTGTTGAAAAATTGATACCAACGCCTATTTTCTGTTTTGAAACATCTTTATAAGCCCCAAAATATCTTTTTTCTGATATTTGTTTCAGTGCAATGTCCACGGATTGATCGAGCTTAAACTCTAAAATGTAAATCGTATTCTCGGTTTCCACTTTAGCATCGAGGCGACCATTGGCACTATTGATTTCAGACTGAACATAGACGCCCATCAGTGAAAAAGTCAAATGAATGAGTGCATGGTAAAAAGCCTCATTTTCTTTTTGCCACAGTTGATTAGGAATGCTTGCAAAAGTAGCATTGATAATATTTACTACTCGCGCCAAATCTCCTTCCTTGAATGCACGAGCCATTTGCAGGGTTTTCACTCTAGCGGTTTGCACTTCATCGTGAGCATAAGCATTGATGAGGTGTTCTTCTAAGGAAGTTTTTACCTCAAAATTTGGATAGCCTAATACATAAATATTATCATCCACTTGCTCTTTTATCGTCAAATAGCCGGTCTGAAAAAGGATAGTGATTGGATTAAGTGCTTCCAAATCATAGCTGCTCAGGTTGGCATCTGAAACCATTGTTTCTTCAATGCGGTATTCTAAGTTTTTTCGCATCAATTTTCCTAGAAACGTAGGTGTTCCTGTGGCAAACCAAAAGTTTTTAAATTGCTTAGACAGGAAGAAACTCAATAAAGAAAATGGATTGTATACATGTTGTTGTCCATCCCAAGAGTAGCCATTATACCAAGTTTTGATTCGCTCTTTTAAAATCTCTGGAGTTATTCCCTGCTGATTAGCAATTAAGTTTATTTCATTGGCAAAGATTAATTCTAATTCTTGCTGTGTAATGCCCAACAACACACTAGAAAGTGGATGAATACTTAGATTGGTTAGGTTATTCAAATCTGAAAAAATACTCGTTTTTGCAAAACGGCTTACTCCCGTAATGAATAGTAGCTTGATGTAGGGATCGCTATCTTTCAAAACAGAATAGAATGTTTTTAGAATTGCTCTATTTTCTCGAGCTTGTGGCAAGTCTTCCAAATAGTCAATAATCGGTTTATCATATTCGTCTATCAGTAATACAACTTTATTTCGGGTAGACAACTGTTGGATAAGGGCTTTGAATTTTTGACTAAACCCTTTCTGTGGTAAAGGAATATCATATTGTGCCGCCAATATTTCCAGTTGCTGCTCAATCGCCGCTTCCAGACCCAACTCCCGATATCCAATGCTGCTAAAAGAAATATGAATGATTGGATAGATTTTGCTCCAATCCCAACGCTTTTCTATCCACAAACCTTCAAATAGTTCACGCTGCCCAGTATGCAATGCTTTAAGCGTAGAAAGCATCAATGATTTTCCAAAGCGGCGAGGACGAGCTAAGAAGAAATATTTTCCTGAATTCACTACTTGGTGAATATGGGCAGTTTTATCTACATAGACATAACCTTCCATCCTAATTTCTCCAAAAGTTTGTATACCGATTGGTAATTTCATTTTGTAAAGATAAGGGAAAAGCGAAAGGAATACAGATTTGCATAGCAAAAAGCGATTGCTCAAAGCGAACAACCGCTAAAAAGACAAATTTTTTCGACAGTATCGCAATACAACAGTTAAGCCGAATTTATCTTTGTACCTACAGAACGCAGGAAATATGATATTGGTTGGCTACCTCATTTGCCTAAAAGTACTTTTTTGACGACAAGAGGCAGCATTTCATCTATGTTTCTCCCTAATATTTCCTTAATATTTCTCTTCATTGAACTTCCTTTCTTCCTTACAGCGTTATTAATAGCGTCACAGAACACATAGAAAATGGCTAATTCACAAGAAAAAAGAACCTTTAGATTGAAGGTTTGGCAAATGATCCTCGTACCAATCATTTTGGCACTCATCCCTTTGATTTATCCAGAAATCAAGGCTCTATTTATGCGCAAGTTGCCACAATTTGTGATTGAAAATCCCATCATCAGCAAAGGCGATTCGGTGCTCCATATTTTTGCAGAAAATGGACCTGCAAGAAAAAGGGAAGAGCTGAATATCGAAGTGGAAGGTTTGGAATTTCGAGATGCGGGAAAGTTGGTGAGTGAAAATCCGTTAGAGTGGGAATTTGATTTCACAAAATATGACATTCCAGATGTGTTGTTTACGGAAGGTATTAATGTGATTCGCATTGGCTTCCCTAGCAGCGTGGGCTATGATGAACTGAAAGTATATGTACGCCCGAACTTCTATCAAGCTGTCGCCGTTAACGACGGAGACGTAACACCTAAATTGAACTTTTTGGATAGTACTCAAAACTATCAAGAAACGGGCGTGAAGAAGATTTTCATTACTTCTAACACAATGAGTCAAGATGGTAGAGTTTTCGTAACACAAAATGCTTTAAGAGGTGCAGGTTATAATGCATCAGGCTTAGAAAGTCAAACGCATTTCAAGAAAGTGGAGGCGAATGAATTGCATTATTTCCATAAAGAAGATGAAAAGCGCGCTTACGAAGTCGCCGAGATGATTGAAAAGGACTTGAAAATGCCTTTGAAAGTAAAGAAGGTAGCAAAAGAATTGCCCCAAGCAAAAGAGCAATTGAAAGGGCAGTTGGAGATTGTTTTTGCGAAGGAGTAACATAGATTACGATTGTCGCGGTTTGCAACTGCGATACGATACACTCATCAAACCAATAACTTTCAAATAGCAAAGCCACCAAACTATATCGAACCTCCTCAAACAATCGTCAAACCACTCACTTATGCGCTTTTTATTTTCCGCTATCATTCTTTTTTGTGTTACGACTGCCTTTACTCAAAACGCTATCCAAAGCAAAACCAACCAACTCGCCCAATCCGAAATGATGAAGCATGGGCAATTGGGGGTTTACGTAGTGGAAGTAAATTCGGGACGAGTGTTAGCAAAAAGTGAAGCGAACAAAAGTTTGATTCCTGCTTCTACTTTGAAGGCAGTAGTAACGGCAAGTGCGCTCAAAATGTTAGGTGCGAGTTATCGTTTTAAAACCGAATTGCAGTACGACGGCATCATCAGCAATGGCATTTTGAAAGGCAATTTATACATCAAAGGCTATGGTGACCCAACTTTAGCTTCTGATCAGATGGACGAAGCAGACGAATTAGAAGTGTTGCAACAAACTTGGGTGGCTGCAATAAAAAAAGCAGGTATTCGACAGATCAATGGCGCAATTGTAGGCGATGGTTCGTATTTCAAAGGCAATATTGCAGGTAAATCTTGGCAGTGGAATGATTTGGGGAATTACTACGCCTCAGGTGCTTGGGGACTAAATTTCCATGAAAATTTATACCACTTGTATCTTCAAAAAACGGCTAGTGTTGGAGGTACACCCAAAGTAGTTCGGACACAGCCGCGCATTCCTAATTTGCAATTTGTAAACGAACTTAAATCCGCAGGACGCAATACAGGCGACAATGCTTATATCTACGGCGGACCTTATGCCGATACGCGCGTCGTTCGGGGTACAATTCCCTCTGGTTCAGGCACTTTTAAAATTAAAGGTTCTATTCCCGATCCTCCGTTTTTGGCAGCACATTCTTTATTAACAGCTCTAGAAAACGCAGGTATTCAAACTCAAAAACGTGCTTTAACACATATTGAAGTACCACAAAAGTCACGTCGCCAAATTTTGCATACGCACTACTCTCCTACCCTTTCGGAGATTACTAAACGCGCCAATCACAAAAGCGTGAATTTATATTGCGAAGCGATGATTCGAGCGATTGGAGCAAAAAATAATGCGAAAAATAGCTTGGAAGGTGGCATCGAAGCCATTGAAGATTATTGGGAGGCGCAAGGTCTAAATATCAGTGGATTATTTTTGAGCGACGGCAGCGGACTTTCCCCCAGAAATGGCATCACACCGAGTCAGTTAGCAGGCATTATGCGATTGGTTGCCAGAGATCGTGCTTTGTTTAATACTTTTTATACCACTTTGCCCATTGGTGGACAATCAGGAACAATCAAATATCTCTTCAAAGGCACAGCGGCGGCTGGAAATGTTCGTGCGAAAAGTGGTTCAATCGGACGCGTAAGAAGTTATACCGGTTATGCTAAAACTTCTTCTGGGAAATTGCTTGCCTTTGCAGTCATTGCTAACAATTACAAAGGTTCGAGCAGAACGATTCGGAGAGAACTAGAGAAATTGATAATTAGTTTTTGCCTTTGAGTGAGTTACCAAATCTTGGAGATTTTTAAAATCTCCAAGATTTTGCAACATCAAACAACGAAGTCATTAAATAGTCTTCAAACCAGCCTATTTAGAATGCCTTTCTTTCAAAACCTTCACCACATCATCCAAACTTTCGCCTTTCGCTGCCAACAAAACAAGATAGTGATAGAATAAATCGGCTGCTTCATTTAGAAATAAATCGCGATTGTCGTCCTTAGCTTCGATAACAATTTCTACAGCTTCTTCGCCTACTTTTTGCGCAATTTTATTGATGCCTTTTTTGAAAAGCCGAGAAGTGTAAGAGTCCACAGAAGGATTAGCCTTTCGTTCTTGAATGACGCGTTCTAAGTGCCAGAGGAAGTGACTGTTTTCATTGTCTTCATCAAAGCAAGTATCGCTTCCAGTGTGGCAAGTTGGTCCAATTGGGTTCGCTTTTACG
Source organism: Bacteroidota bacterium (assembly GCA_039176995.1). Classification (GTDB taxonomy): domain Bacteria; phylum Bacteroidota; class Bacteroidia; order Chitinophagales; family Saprospiraceae; genus JAAUTG01. The sequence goes on along the minus strand of JBCDFY010000019.1, from coordinate 14,656 downwards.
AGCAAAGCATCTTGGTCGCAATCCATTGATATATCTATCAATTCTAAAAAATTACCAGAAGTTTCACCCTTCGTCCACAATCGCTGTTTACTGCGACTGTAAAAAGTCACTTTTTGCTTTGCTAAGGTCTTTTCTACTGCTGCTTTGTCCATGTAGCCTAACATCAAAACCTTGGAAGTATCCGCATCTTGCACGATGGCAGGAATCAATCCATTATCTTTACCAAAATCTAATTGATCTATTTCTATTTTTCTCATACAGCAAAGGTACATGATCGAGGGAAGATTGAAAATGGAAAGATTAAAATTCTATCTAACAAAACGATAAAACAATGGACGCTTTACAAAACAAGAGAAATAATGTTCTTCTAATTTTAGCCATTGCTGTCCTCTGCTTTTTTCTTTATCACCAATCTGGTATTTTAGAAGATGCAGGTATGGCAGCAATCATTTTGAATTGGTTTCCACTCATCATTGGTTTAGGAACTTTACTTTTCTATTTCATCGGAACTGCCTTATTCAAGAAATACGCTTGGATTATTACGGCTCTAGGATGCCTGTTGAATATCATGATTGTAATCACTGCTTTTGTGAAGGCTTAGCAGAACAATAATAAAACAGAAAAAGCTCGAACAACGTATTGTCGTTCGAGCTTTTTTCTTACTAAAGACCAAAAGTCTTATATCTGAAAAACTATTGCTGACTCACAATAATTTTCTTCGTCAATTGTACATCGCCGCTGCGTAAGGTCAAGATGTAGAAACCTGCATTGAACTGACCTAAGTCTAAAGTTTCAATCATACTATGGTTATTGTCGAAATCGCGTACTTGAACGACTTTTCCAACCTGATCTTGAATCATTAGATTAACCTCTTCATCCATAAAGCTAGTCAAGTCTATATTCAATTCTTGCTGCACTGGATTTGGGTAAGCATGCAACTCTTTCTGACGCGCAATTTTACCAAAACGCTGCTCCACTTCTTCCATGCTTACATTTCCAATCGCTAGTGGATTTACTGGCTGGATATTAATGAAGTAAGTGATATTATCGTTCCAGTCGCAATTCGCGAATTCATCGTCTGGTGACGCACCATCTGCTTCTGAACAACCATTTTTCACGTAGTCATTCAATGCGATGTAATGATTTGGAATCACGTTGCCATCATTATCAACTACTTGGAACATACGAATTGCTAGTAAATGTCTTCTTCCTGTTACTGGATCAACTTCTCCTTTCCCATCAGAAATATAACCATCCATTACTATTCTAAATGGCACATCCACCGCGTCGCGTTCAATTCCTGCGACTAAATCGTAGCTTGCACAACTCTTATTTTTCGCCAATATAGATTGGTGGAAACCTGCGCAAGTATTAAAGTTGAAGTTGCCTACTTTTTGCAAATTATCAACGTTGACGAAGCGCGTATTCAAACCTGAACCTTGCGTTTGTCCACCACCTTTGTAGACCGCTAAGTTGATACCAATGACTGGCTCATCTGGATTAGCGCGTTCCCAAACTTCGGAAAGTACTAAATCACCATAATCACCTGCTTCTACATCTGCTGGCTCTGGATACAATCCTGTATTCAAGTTACCACCAATGTCGGTTTTGAATCCTAGCGTTTGGATAATTGTACGAACGTGAGGCTCGCTGTTTCCTTCTGCACGAATGTTGTACGCCCCTCTCAATTCCGCGCTCACGGTTGGATTGTCTGCGTCATTTGTTACCAGCTCAATATTCTGACCTCGGAAGCCTCTTTGACCTCTACTTTCTACGAATTGAATCAACAGATCGTAGCTATCGCCCGGCGCAATCGTGATTGGCAATTGATCCCAATCGTTGTTTGGCAAGGTATATTCAGAAGTATCTGAAATATTGATTTCTGAAATCACCAAGTTCGCAGTTCCTGTACTGTGGATACGCATCGTGTTGCGGTTGTGCTCATCGGTCATGGTTTGTGAAGGCTTGTTCACGTGACAGAAGGAGTAAATATCATCCGCAGGGAAACTGGTCTCTAAAATTGGTAGTTTCGTTCTATTCTCAATAGAAATCTGCGCACCTTCGGTGCTGCCACCGCCGTTGTCGCCACCACCATTATCTCCGCCACCATCATCTGCTGCATTTACAACAATTGTAATCGTTTCAGAATCCGTATTACCATCATTGTCAGTTGCTACAACTCTTAGGTCATACATTCCTGGTTGCATATTCTCTAACTCGGTGTCTTGACCTTGCTGATCGCCCCAATCGTAAGGTGCATTGGTTTCTGTCCGAACAAATACGTCATCTAAGTAAAGATCAACTTTGCTTATTGTGCCGTCCTCATCGCTTGCACTAGCTGTAACCTGAATGTTGTCACCTTCTTCAAAGGTTTGACCATCAGTTGGTTGCGTAAAATTAACTACGGGATCAACCTCATCCGTTCCGCCGCCATTATCACCACCACCGTTGTCGCCGCCACCATTATCTCCACCACCGTCGTCGCTAACTGTAATGGTAATGGTCACTTCACTACTCTTTCCTTGATTATCCACTGCTCCAACGCGAATGTCGTAACTCCCTTCTTGCAAATTCGCTAGTTCAGGATGTTCATCACCTGACCACTCGTAAGGTGGATTGTTGATTTTGCTGATAAAATCACCATTCAAGTACATCCGCACATTGCGTACTCTTCCATCAGGATCGCTGGCTTCTGCCACCACAGTCAAATCACTTCCAACTGGCAAGACATCACCGTCTTTCGGACTGACAATAGTTGTGATTGGTGTACCATCTTCACCACCAGCAGTTTGGTTTCCGTCATCTCCACCTGTATCTTCCGCTTCTACGGTAATGCTAATACTCGTTTCTGTCTCTGCCCCATCATCATCGGTTGCTTTCGCACGAAGCGTATGAGTTCCTTCTGTCAAGTTCAAAATCATCCAAGTGTATGGATCTTCGTCATCTGAACCTACTAAATTATCATCGTAGTAAAGCTCCACATCAGTGACTGTTCCATCGCCATCAGAGGCAGCGACTGTCACGATTAAATCATCTCCTTCCGTGAAGATATCCCCATCATTTGGAGTGGTGAAGCTGACCGTTGGAGGAGTATTCAAATCATCATCCATTTCTTCCACACCGATAGAAATCAACTGTTCTGCAAATGCACCTTCATTGTCAGTTGCAGTCGCTTTCATGTTGAAGTTACCAACTTCTAAGTTTGAAATCGTCCATTCATAGGGTGCTTCATTATCCACTCCTTGAGAAGTACCATTAAATAGTAATTCTACTCCATCAATCGTACCATCACTGTCGCTCGCATCTACTGTAACAACTAAATCATCACCTTCGATAAAGCTATCTCCATCACTTGGATTGGTAAAGTTGACAGTTGGTGGAGTATTTTCACCTCCATTGTCACTTTCTACGGTGATAGAAATAGTTGACTCTGCGGTTGCGCCTTCATCGTCGGTTGCTACCACTTTCAAATCGTAACTTCCTACGGTTAGACCTTCATAAGTCCATTCGTAAGGAGCAGTATCATCTGTACCTTGAGAAGTACCGTCGAAGAAGAATTCTACTTGTGTTACACTGCCATCTTCATCATTTGCTGTAGCAGTAACGCTTAGGTTATCTCCTTCGGTGAAGCTATCTCCATTACTTGGAGTAGTGAAACTCACTGTTGGAGGAAGGTTGTCGCTCTGGTCTGTTATGGCAGTGATTGAAATGCTGGTTTCGTTTGTATCACCATCATCATCAGTTGCTATCGCTTTTAAAGTGTGCGCACCTTCGCTGATGGCATTGATTGTCCATTCATAAGGTGCAGTATCATCGTTACTTACTAGAACATCATCTAAGAAAAACTCCACACCTGTCACTGTGCCATCATTATCGCTTGCGCTAACTTCCACAGCTACGTCATCACCAGTGGTTACTTCTGCTCCATCTGATGGCGCATCGAAACTGACACTTGGCAAATCATTTGGTACTTCATCGCTTACCGTGATGGTAATGGTCAATTCGCTACTTTTTCCACTATTATCTACTGAGCCTACGCGAATGTCGTAATCTCCTTCTTGCAAGTTGGCTAATTCAGGGTGGTCGTCTCCTGACCATTCATACGGCGGATTATTGATTTTACTAATGAATTCATCATTGAAATACATACGCACATTACGTACTCTTCCATCTGGGTCATCAGCTTCTGCCACTACGGTTAGGTTTGTTCCAACAGGGAATACGTCGCCATCTCTTGGACTAACGATAGTCGTGATGGGCGTTCCATCTTCACCACCTACGGTTTGGTCGTCATCGGTGTGTCCACCGCCATTATCTCCGCCGCCTGTATCACCACCACCGTTGTCACCGCCACCATTATCTTCACCTTCTACATTGATGATAATGATTTCAGTGGTTGTCGCACCTTCGTTATCGGTTGCTACGGCTCTTAATTCGTGTGTACCTGCTGGTAGATCTTGTAATGGTAAGTCTGTATTTGGTGTTGCGCTTCCCCAAATATATGGAGGGAGACTTTCATTACGTACAAAGTTATCATTGATGTAAAGATCAACGCCCGTGATAGAACCATCGCTATCGTTGGCATCTACTTCCACATTTAGGTCTATTCCTTCTGGGAAAGTTTCACCGTCCATAGGTGTAATGAAGCTTAACGTTGGAGGAACATTTTCGCCATCGTCTACTACATTGATGGTAATGGTCACTTCGGAGGAAGCTCCCCCATTGTCTACTGCACCGACGCGAATGGTGTGTTCTCCTACTTGAAGATTCGCTAATTCTGGGTCAGTATCGCCATTCCATTCACCTGAATCGCCATTAATTTTTCTGACGAAGTTGCCATCGAAGTACATTCTAATATTACGCACTCTACCATCTTCATCCGTCGCGCTTGCTGTCACTGTCAAATCACTTCCAGCGGTGAAGGTTTGCCCATCAGCTGGTGAATGAATCGTAGTGACAGGAGGGATATTCATCATTTTCTCTCTGCCTCTATTTTCTACCTTTTGATCTTTCGTTGAATCCGTAAATTCTCCATCTGTGGTTGGAGTGAGTGCCAACGGTTCTATATCTGCACTTACAACGAAAGAAGAAGCGATATTCAAAGTATCTCCTGTACTGCTGATCACTTCTGCTCTTAGGTCATAATTACCAGGTGACATATTTGCCAACTCTAGATCATTTTGAGTAGAAAGTCCCCACTCGTAAGGTGTTCGACTCTCTGTACGGACAAAAACTTCATCTAAGTAAAGATTAACCCTACGAATGCGCCCTTCGTTAGTATCAGCATCCACTTCTACCACCACATTCGAGCCTTCTGGAAAGACTTGATTGGGTTCTGGTAGCACAAAGCTCGCCGAAATTGGAGATACCGTAATGGTATGTGTCGTCTCTCCAGTGTTTCCTCGATTATCTACTGCTACAACTCTCAAGTCATAAACTCCTTTTTGCATATTCTCCAACTCAGGATCTTCTGGTGGTCCCCAAGTACCCGAAGAGCTATTGATTCTTCGTACGGTCTCTTCGTTCAAAAACAAACGAATGTTTCTAATGCTACCATCTGAATCAGTAGCGCTTGCTTCTACCGTCAAATCTGTTCCGACAGGAAGTACTGCACCGTCATCTGGCGTGGAGATGGTCACTCTTGGAATCCCATCATCCATTACGTCTTCTTCTTCAACTGTAATAGAAATGGTCTGCTGTGCAGTTGCCATACTATCATCAGTAGCAATGACTTGCAAATTGTAAGTTCCAACTGCCAAATTGGTCAAAGACCATTCGTAAGGTGCGGTGTTATCCGTTCCTTGAGAGTTGCCATCAAAAATGAATTCTACTCCAGTGATATTTCCGTCGCTGTCACTTGCAGTAGCGGTTACGGTCAGGTTATCGCCTTCAGTAAAAGTGTCCCCATTGCTAGGATTGGTAAAACTAACACTTGGTGGCGTGTTCATTCCATCATCCTCTTCTACGGTTATAGAAATGAGCTGCTCTGCAAATGCGCCATCGTTATCTGTGGCAGTTGCTTTCATGTTGAAAGTTCCAACTTCTAGGTTAGGGATCGTCCATTCGTAAGGGGCTGTGTCGTCTGTACCTTGGGAAGCACCATTGAATAGTAGTTCCACACCAGTGACTGTCCCATCACTATCACTAGCATCCACTGTGACTATCAAGTCAGTTCCTTCTGTTAAAACATCGCCGTCATTAGGATTGGTGAAATTTACCGTTGGTGGTGTATTTTCACCTCCATTATCATCCCCCACGGTGATGGTATGCGTCGTTTCTCCTCGATTCCCTTGATTATCAACTGCTACTACACGTAGTTCATAAGTTCCTGCCTCCAAATCTGCTAATTCAGGATCAGTGGGAGGTCCCCAAGTACCTGATGCTCCATTGATTTTGCGAATAGTCGTGCCATTTACCAAAAGACGAATATTTCTAATTGTTCCATCCGAATCCGTTGCACTTGCTTCCACTGTCAAATCTGTTCCAACTGGGAAGGTATCACCATCATCGGGTGTAGATATAGTAACAACTGGCGTGCCGTCGTCTACTGGATCATCGTCTTTTACGGTGATCGTAATTGTAGCTTCTGCGGTCGAACCGTCATTGTCTGTCGCTACCAATCTCAATTCATATGTACCAACAGGTAGATTTTGAAGTGTCCATTCATAAGGTGCAACAGTTTCCGTTCCTTGCGAATCATCATTTGCGAAAAGCTCTACTTGCGAAATAGTCCCATCCGGGTCACTAGCAGTAGCTACAACAGTCAAGTCATCACCTCTATCGAACATATCTCCATCATTTGGACTAGAGAAACTAACTGTTGGTGGCAGATTATCGCCACCGCCATCTTGTTCTCTCACAGAAATGGAAATCATATCTTCGCTTGTCGCACCATCATCATCAGTTGCTACTACTCTGATGGTATAACTTCCAACTGCTAAATCTGCTAGTATCCATTGATAAGGTGCTAATGCTTCTGTTCCTTGCGAATCGTCGTTTAAGAAAAGCTCCAGTTGAGTAACATTACCGTCCGAATCACTAGCAGTAGCTTCTACTTGAATATTATTGCCCACGAAGAATACATCACCATCGTTTGGACTGGTAATTTCTACCATTGGTGGACGATTTTCTCCTCCATTATCATCGCCCACGGTGATTGTATGCGTCGTTTCTCCTCGATTCCCTTGATTATCAACTGCTACTACACGTAGTTCATAAGTTCCTGCCTCCAAATCTGCTAATTCAGGATCAGTGGGAGGTCCCCAAGTACCTGATGCTCCATTGATCTTTCTGATGGTTGTTCCATTGACCAGAAGGCGAATATTTCTAATCGTTCCATCCGAATCCGTTGCACTTGCTTCCACCGTTAAGTCTGTTCCAACAGGAAAGACATCACCATCATCTGGTGTAGAAATGGTGACTACTGGAATACCATCTCCACCTGTATCGTCTTCTTTGACCGTTATATTTATGGTTGACTCTGCGGTTGCTCCATCATCGTCTGTTGCAACCAATCTAAGTTCGTAAGAGCCTGCAGGTAAATTTTGTAAGTCCCATTCGTAAGGTACTAGTGCCTCTGTCCCTTGCGAATCGCCATTTGCAAACAGCTCTACTTGACTAACGCTTCCATCTGAATCGCTGGCATCGGCAGTAACAGTTATATCTGTTCCCTCGTCGAACATATCACCATCGCTTGGATTAGTGAAACTCACGCTCGGTGGAGCATTACTTCCATCATCTTCTTTGACGGTAATAGAAATACTTTCTTCATCCGTAGCTCCTTCATTGTCAGTAGCTACTACTTTTAGAGTATATGTTCCTACTGCTAAACCGGAGAGCGTCCATTCATAAGGTGCTAAAGCTTCTGTTCCTTGGGAAACATCATCTACGAATAGTTCTGTTTGTGAAATCGTACCATCCGAATCACTTGCGTTGGCTTCTACTTCTATGTCATTGCCAACAATGAACATTGCACCATCATTCGGGCTTGCAAAACTCACGCTGGGCGGGCGGTTTTCCCCTCCATTGTCATCACCAACAGTAATAGTGTGAGTCGTTTCTCCTCTATTTCCGCTGTTATCAACGGCAACAACGCGCAACTCGTAAGTTCCTGCCTCTAAATCTGCTAATTCAGGATCGGTGGGAGGTCCCCAAGTACCTGATACACCATTGATTTTACGGATGGTTGAACCGTTTACTAGAAGGCGGATATTTCTGATTGAACCCTCGCAGTCCGTCGCACTTGCTTCCACCGTCAAATCTGCTCCAACTGGCAGCATCGCTCCATCAGCTGGTGTAGAAATAATGACAACGGGAATACCGTCACAATCTTGTTCTTCTTTTACAGTGATAGAGATAGTTTGCTGTGAAGTTGCCAGACTATCATCCGTAGCAATTACTTGCAAGTCATAAGTTCCAACTGCCAAATTTTGCAATGACCACTCATAAGGCGCTGTATTGTCTGTTCCTTGTGAGTTGCCATCAAAAATGAATTCTACTCCCGTGACGCTTCCATCGCCATCACTCGCCATTGCAGTGACAGTCAGATCATCTCCTTCCGTAAACATTTCTCCATCGCTTGGGTTGGTGAAACTCACAGTTGGTGGTACATTGCCTCCATTTTCATCTTTTACGGTAATAGAGATGCTTTCTTCATCGGTTGCACCTTCATTGTCTGTAGCTACTACTTTTAGCGTATACGTACCGATTGCTAAATTGGAAAGTGTCCATCCATAAGGAGAAGTAGATTCCACTCCTTGTGAAGCATCATCTAAAAATAGCTCAACTTGTGAAACGCTACCATCAGAATCACTCGCACTGGCTTCCACTGCTATATCAGCTCCAACGGTGAACATAGCATCATCATCTGGACTTACAAAACTTACAATTGGTGGTTCGTTTTCTCCTCCATTATCGTCACCAACCGTAATGGTATGTGTCGTTTCTCCTCTGTTTCCTTGATTATCAACAGCTACTACACGTAAATCATAAGTACCAGCTTCTAAATCTGCCAATTCAGGATCAGTGGGAGGTCCCCAAGTTCCTGATGCACCATTGATTTTACGGATAGTTGAACCATTCATAATTAAACGAATGTTTCTAATCGTTCCATCTGAATCCGTTGCGCTTGCTTCTACGGTCAAGTCCGTACCAACGGGAAATGTATCGCCATCATCTGGTGTGGAAATAGTTACTCTTGGAGTTCCATCATCTGCGATTTCTTCAACTGTAATAGAAATAGTTTGCTGATCGGTTGCCATACTGTCATCTGTGGCGATGACTTGCAAATTGTATGTTCCAACGGCTAGGTTTTGTAATGACCATTCATATGGTGCAGTATTGTCCGTTCCTTGCGAATTACCATCAAACAAAAATTCCACCCCAGTAATGTTACCATCAGAATCGCTTGCCGCAGCTGTGACGGTCAGATCATCTCCCTCCGTGAAAGTATCGCCATCACTAGGATTAGTAAAACTCACTGTGGGCGGGACATTTTCTCCTGTATCTTCTCTTACTGTAACCGAAATGCTTGCTTCGCCAGTAGCTCCGTCGTCATCCGTAGCAACTGCTTTCAAAATATAAGAGCCTACTGCTAAGTTGGAAAGTGTCCAACCGTAAGGAGTAGCAGTTACTTCACCCTGTGAAGCATCATCCAAAAATAATTCTACGCTTGTAATATTTCCATCTGAATCACTTGCATCAGCAGTGACATTGATATCATCACCTAATAGAAAAGCTGCTCCATCCGCAGGAGCAGTGATGCTCACTATTGGGATCATATTTGGTGGATCTACATCATCACTTACCGTAATATTGTGAATAGATTCGCCTGTATTTCCTTGATTGTCAACAGCAACTACTTTGATTTCATAGTCGCCTGCTTCTAAGTCAGCTAGTTCAGGATCAGTGGGAGGTTCCCAAGTTCCTGACGCACCATTGATCTTTCTAATGGTTGTACCGTTCAGAATCAGACGAATGTTCCTAATCGAACCATTGTCCGTAGCAGTTGCTTCTACTGTTAAATCTGTACCAACAGGAAATTCAGCACCATCAGCTGGTGTGCTGATCGTCACCACTGGATCGGTGACCACTGCTTTCTTGTAATTATCTGTATTTTTTAAATCGGTAGTTGGAGTGAAATACTCCGTGAGTGTTTTCGCTTTATCCGTGAAGCTGGCATTATTAGCCATCAGTCCATAGCAAAAACAGCAGATTAGTAGGTAAACTAGTGTTCTTTTACTCATGAGTTTGAATGTTTGATTGAAACGGTTAAGTTGTTATTCGTTTTTCTCTTTTATATGTTGCATTGTTCGCAAAATTCAAATTAACGATAATAGGTTTACTCTTCTGTGTGTGTAAATCTTCTGTAGTAGCTCTCAATAGAACCGTTCGTTTTGAAAATCAATTATCGCGGGAGAAAATTGTATATAGCAAAAAGAATGTCTTTCACGTTATAGAATAGCCTTGTTACAAGGTCATCTATTACTTTCTTGTACATTTTATGCGTTTTAATTTTTGGGACTTAGTACGCCTTTTGTGAACTGCTTGCTATTAGTTAGGATAGATGTATTGAGTATGGGTTTAATCATAGTTATTTACATATACAAAGATAGTGAATATCTGCTACTCTATTCATTTTAAATGTTAAATTAACTGAATATGGTGAGCTATGGATTTCTGTAATTCACTTTTTTTTAGGACTTTCGGTTCATGAACATTGCTTTAATTACTGATTTACACATCGGTCAAGAAGGAGAAGACACTTTTGGAGTAGATGTCCGCAAAAACTTCATAGATATTCTAGCCGCTATGAAGAAAGAACCTATTGATTACCTTATCGTCAATGGAGACCTGTGTTTCAATCAAGGAGAAGTTGCTATTTACCAGTGGGTTAAACAACATTTAGATTTACTGACCATTCCTTATTTTTTCACAGTTGGGAATCATGATGATGGAAAAATGATGGCAGAAGTATTTGAATTACAGAATGATCTTCAAGAGGATTGTTTGTATTTCACACGTTCTCTAGGTGACTGGAAAGGTATCTTTTTAGACACTAGTACCAGACATATTTCGGAGCAACAGTTGCAATGGTTGGCAAAAGAATTACAGTCTATCATTCAGCCTATTGTCATTTTTATGCACCATCCACCAATTGTCTCAGGAGTCAATTTTATGGATGCCAATTATGCTTTAGACAATATGCTGGATTTCCAAGCAGTCCTTGCCCAAGATGTTCGCCACTTTCCTATTTTCTCTGGTCATTATCATGCTGAGAAGACAGTCGGCAAAGGCAATATTACTTTACAAATCACTCCCTCTTGCTACGTTCAAATTGCACAACGTCCTACTGATTTTGAAGTAGATCATCATCGAATCGCTTATCGTAATATTGAACTATTGAAAGACAGCTGGAGAAGTACAGTGAGGTATTTAGAAGGAAATAGTATAGGATTGTGTGATGAATCTTAAAAGTAGCATCCTCACGTAACTGTCATTGCCTCCCCTTCCGTCTTCTAGCGTAAACGGGAAAAGAAGTGCTTGTGTATAATGTATATGACTTTTCGCTCAATAGGGGAAACTGATAATTTTCTACAAAACTTAAAAGAAAGGCTTCGAAGGCAGGAATTTCGATATTCTTGGAATTGGGTCGCAGATGATAAGCCAAATACTGAATTGTACCATCTTGATTCCAGAAGATGTGTAACCATAGACGTACTCCTTTCAAATCATAGCTGCTGTTTTCGGCATAAAGTTCCATCTCACGAAACATACTCGACAGCTTTCCATAGGCGATTTTTAGATCATTATCGCAAGCCTCCAGTAGTTCTTGATCGTGATTTTTAACCAACACGTCATACTCTACTTGATATTCTCCAATTTGAAAAATTCTAGGCAAGAAATCGGTGGGTACATTAGCTCGACTAATGTAAAAAAGACTAAGAAAGCTAATTAAAAAAAGCAACTTGATTTTGTTCACAATGAATGGGATTCCTTTTATATAATCAATCAATAGAACCAATAATAAGTGTTTTTGACTTAAAAAACAAGTAAACACCTACGTTCGTCTAAAATAATAACTTCTTATTTGCTTATTTGTTATCTTTGAAATAGAATATCCATAGATAGATTTTTATGAAATCATTAGCAGCTAAAAGTCATTTTTAGTTCAACCAGAAATTATTGTTTTGCTTGATATTTTATTAGCAATTCAGTAGAGGACACGTTTTTTAGAATCCGTGTACTCTAGTGAAATCAGCAGTGTGTGTAAGAAATTGCACAAATGCCAAATAACACTTAGCTAGGAGCGACTTGTTTTGGAATTGGATGGACATCGAATCCATCCAATTCCATCAAGGTTTATTAAGGACAAAAAATGGCTAAAAAGCCATTTTTTGTCCTTAATAAACCTTGATCAATTCATAGCGGTTCGATGCCGCTATGAATTGACAGGAGCAAAGATTAGAGTTTATATCACTTTAGATCTTCTATAAAAGTGCAATTTGTTTTGGCACAGATCAGCAAATCAATATTTCAACAAATTAACAAAAATCAATGGCAATTGATCTTTTATTTCTAGTTTTCGCAGGTTGGGGATTTTATCTTGGATTCAACAGAGGTATTATTAAAACGGTGTTTACTGTTTTGTCTTATACGCTTGGATTCACAGCGGCAGTAAAATTCGCACCGCCTATGACTAAGTTCTTGGAAAGCCTTTTCAATTATGACAATCCACTGATGTTTTTGGTCGGATTTATTCTTTCCTTTATTTTAATCATGTTGGCAATTCGTTCGTTAGCGAACGTGCTAGAGAAGACGCTAGAAACGGCAAACATCAACATCATCAATAAGGCGATCGGTGGTGGTGTTTTGGCAGGTTTGATGATTTTGTTATATAGCGTTTTACTGGATTTAGCAGTGGATTCAAAAACCATTGACCCATATACCCTGCGAGATTCCAATGTTTATCCACTTTTGGAGCAATATCCCTCGCAAGTCTGGGGTTTAGCAGAAAGATTAAAGCCAACCTTCCAGGACTTTTGGGATCACTCGCTTGACTTTTTGGATGAAGTCCGCGACTTGAGTGATGAAACCTTGGAGCGAACAGAATCTGATCCGATCATTCGCGATGTAGATTGATCTAGTTTGAATTCATCAGTATGAATTTTGGATTCAAGCTATTAAAATTCATACTGATGAAATACTATCCTTTATTTTTTTTCTTATTATTTATGTGTACTTCAAGTTGCAAGGAGCAAGTTGTTGACAATCTAAAAATAGAACCTAAACTATCTATCACCGGCAATTCTTTGCTAGAGGGAGACGAGGGAAATTCTACGATCGAAGTAACCGTCCGACTATCAGGTGAATATGAAGGAAAGGTAAGTGTAGATTATGAAACTCTTACTGAAAGCGCTTTTCGTGGCTTAGACTTTGAATATCAAAATGCCACATTGGAATTCACTGCACCAGAAAGCGAAAAAATCATCTCTATCAAGGTTATTGCAGATCAAATCAAAGAAGGCAATGAGGAGTTCGTCGTCGCACTTTCTAGTCCAACAAATGCAGAAATCGAAACTTCCAGAGCTACGGTTCTGATAAAAAACGATGACGATCAAGAACTAGCTTTACCTGTAGAAGGCTATTCTACCCCTACGGCTTACGAGGGTTTTGAATTGGTTTGGGCAGATGAATTTGAAGGCGAAGCAGTGAATGAAGAAGATTGGACTTTTGAAATTGGCAATGGCAATAACGGTTGGGGAAATAATGAATTAGAGTATTATACCGACCGACCTGAAAATGTGCGCATCGAAAATGGTCAACTCATCATTGAAGCCAGAGAAGAAAGTTTCGGTGGTTTTCCATATACTTCTACGCGCATGAAAACGCAAGATAAGCGCATCTTCCAGTTTGGGAGAATAGACATTCGTGCGAAACTACCAAAAGGACAAGGCATCTGGCCAGCACTTTGGATGTTGGGCAACGATATTTCTAGCGTTAGTTGGCCTGCCTGTGGAGAAATTGATATTGTAGAATTGGTGGGACACGAACCTAAAACGATCCACGGCACGGCACACTGGGGAAGTAATTTTTCTAATCATAAATTTAAAGGTGCAAGTTACAGCATAGGTGAAGATTTCTCTGATCGCTTCCATGTTTTTTCCATCCAATGGAAGCAAGGTGTTATTTATTGGTATATTAATGACATTCTCTATTATAGTTTTTCCACCCAACAAGCTCAAGGGCAGCCCTACCCTTTCAACGATCAGTTCTTCTTTCTTTTCAATGTAGCGGTTGGTGGTAATTGGCCAGGCAGACCAGATGCAACGACCTTTTTTCCCCAGCAAATGATTGTAGATTATGTGCGAGTATTTCAAGAAGAGAAATAATAGATTATTTTACTAAACTTTACCAATTTATCTCTATCAATTTCTTTTTTACTTGTCCGTTATTTTGATACAAAATCCCTTTGATTTCGTTCTGTTCCGCACTCTTTAGCTTTAAAGGACTGTCGTTTACTCATGTACAATGATTTTTTATAATATGTTATAACTGATTGGTTTTCAATGCCTATGCTATCTGTTGAAATTTCAAATATTCCCTAAATAGAAAAAGCCAATGAAACTATTTACTGAAAATCAATAATTTATACATT
>JBCDFY010000018.1:0-48357 GCA_039176995.1 Bacteroidota bacterium | reverse complement strand
TCTGCTAGTTCGATTTCTTTGCGTCCCCAATCTGCTAATGCTATATCTTTTACTTTGTATTTCAACTGCTGTACAGTTTCCATCTGCTTATCTTTTTTATGATATTTTGAAAATGAGCCGCAAAGATACAAGATTCCTGAGTGAAATTCTAGTGAGGAAATTTTTATGACAAAAGGGGGATGGGAAGTATCACAAAACATCTTTCAGCAACTGCCCAAAAAAGAAAACATACAATAACAACAACATTCCACCCTCCCATTTAGAAATTCTTTTAGAAAGACACATAAATGCAAAAATCAGAGTAATGACAACCATAAATGGTAAGCTGAAACCAAGTGCGGTATCTGTAATTTCGAGTTCGCCAAAGAAAGAGGGAATGCCCATGACGGCATAGGTATTGAAGATATTGGAACCCAATACATTGCCGACTGCAATTTCGTTTCTGCCTTTTCGAGCGGCGGTGATGCTGACAATGAGTTCGGGCAAGGAAGTACCAAGAGCAATGAGACTAAGCGCGATGATTTCGGGATCGATGCCCGCAATTTCGGAAAGTCCAGTGACAGCAAAGATGGTGTATTCGGCACCAAAATAAACCATTGCACCCGCGACGAGCAACAAGCCATAGACTTGCCAGCTTACTTTCTCGGTGCGTTCTTGTTGTTCTCCTTCGTCTCCTTTGAACGAATAGATCAAGAAGATAACCAAGGCCACAAGTAAAAGAACTGCATCAAAAATAGAGACCTTTTTATCATAAACCACAAAACACAACAATGCCGCAGAAGTGATGAGCAGCGGCATATCTATATTCATCACATCTTTTCGGAAAACGATGTTTCCACTAATAATTGCTACGACGCTTAGAATTAGTGTGATATTGGTAATATTAGAACCCAAAACATTACCAATAACAATAGAAGATTCTCCATCAAAAACGGCGGCGATGGAAGAAGCCAATTCAGGTAGAGAAGTACCAAATGCCACAATCGTCACGCCAATAATAAAGGGAGAGATACCAAGCGATAGCCCAATTTTTTCAGCTGAACCAACAAACCAATCCGAAGCCTTCAGCAAACCTGCTAGGCTAACTACCAAAATTCCCAAAAGTGCTAATGCGCCCATGTGTTATTGTGTGTTTCGAGTGGGGTTTGGATTTTTGGACATTAATGGCAGCGAAAGTAAGACTTTTTTAAAAGATCAGTTGCGGGAATAGATGGAAAGCTACAATTGGCAGATGAAAAGGTACATATGCCAAGTTACAAGAATATTTACCAAAAGCGTCTTAGCTTTGAAATTGGATGAACATCGAGTCCATCCAATTTCATCAAGGTTTCTAAGGGTAAAAAATGGCTGATCAGCCATTTTTTACCCTTAGAAACCCTTGAGCAACTCATGGCGGTTCGACGCCGCCATGAGTTGAAATTAGCAAAGATTAGAGTTTTGTCTCCAATTATTTTTGATAAAGATGTGGCTTACCATATATAATGAGAGAAGAAGGAAGAGCTTTTGTTTAATGAGAACTAAGAGATTCTATTCAACTTTAACCTCACTAGAACGATAATCAAAAATAGCTGCTTTATCAGCTTGAGGTTCAAGGACTTCTAATTTTTTGAAATGAATATCATGTACATCATCTAACACAACAGCAGTGCGATAATCCTCTTGTGCACAGCTTAATTTTACATTTTCAAAAACGATACCCTTAGCATGACGAATGTAAAATCCCCAAGCTGGCAGTTCCTTGAACATCGAAAATTCGGGATACTTATCCGTCAATTCAGGAACTTTGTCCAACTCCTCCAAGCCCACTTTCGCATAACTTGGATTTCCTCCACCAGGATAGCGAATTTCTACATTTTTTAAGCGCACATTTTCAATTAAAGCATCTGGTATTCCGACTATGGAAGCAGGAGAAATATTTCTGGGCAAATGCTCAATTGGGCCTTCATAAGGATAGCCAGCATCAGCTTTGCTTGCAGGTACTTCGACATAAACATTAGAGATCTGAATGTTTTTCATGCTGCCTTTTTTGCCTTTCAAACGTTCGCCGATGCGTAGGAAAATCGCATTTCCTGTATTCAGCGCGCGTAAGCTATCTACAACTACATTTTCCACGATGCCGCCGTCTACCGCAGCAAAAGTAATGGCAGAGCGATAAGTATCAAAAATGGTATTGTTGATGATTCGGATATTCTTAAATCCACCTTTGGAGTAAGTACCGAATTTGATACCACTCGCACTCGAACGCGCCGTGTTATTGTAGATTTCTACATTTTGGCACAAGAATTTGTCGCTATGCGACTTCAAACAAATCGCATCATCTGAAGTATCGAAGTAACTATTTCTAACGATCACACTATCGCAATCCACGACATCTATTCCATCGTTGTTCCAGTAGTTTTTGCTATCTACCATAATATTTTCCACCAACAGATTTTTGCATTGCTCATATTGTTGCGTCCAACTCGACGGGTTTTTCATTACAACGCCTTGAATATGAATGTTTTGGCAAGACTTAAAATAAATAAGCTGTGGGCGAAGTCCTTCTTTTGGACGATCATTTTTGAGTTCTTCATCTTTCAAAATGCCACGATGCACCATGGTCAAAACATTTTGCGCCAGCGCATAACCTTGCCCGTCAATCACGCCTTTGCCCGTAATGCCAATGCTGTCTTGCTCGAAAGCATAAATCATGGCGATACACCAAGCATGGCGATTGTAATCGAAAGGGTTGAGCGAGCTGACCAAAACCGCCCCTTCATTCAAATGAATACTTACTTTTGATTTCAAATAGATTGAACCGGTCAAGTAGCGTCCCACATCAAAGACCAAACGACCACCACCTTTTTCGTGAATATGGTCTATTGCTTTTTGAATAGAGGTGGTGTTCAGTTTTATGCCATTGGATTCGATGCCAAAGAAGGAGGCTTTGTAGTCTTTGGCTTGGGTGAGGTTCATCAAGAGACAAAATAATAGAAACAGCTTTATTCTTTTTGGCATAGCAGTCTTGATTTATAGATTTATTCTGTTTAGTTTAGTCATTCATTATTACCATTCTCCTCTCATGTACAGACTTTCCTTTTCCATAATTTTTACCTTTTCTTTTCTATTCATCAATGCTCAATATCTTATCGAAGGAAAGGTGAATTTAACAAATGATTGGCAACCCTATGTTTATTTAGCTGCCTTAGATGAATGGAATGATTTTTTTAGTGCATCACAGCAAATGATTTTAAAAAGAACGACCATTGATAGTAATGGGCGTTTTCGATTTTCAGGAGAGGAATTACCGAAAACGCAGGCGCTCTATCGCTTGTATTTTATTCAAGAACCAGAAGAAGAGGTTTTGTTTATCACACAAGGTGCAGAACGCAACCATTTAACCTTTATCTTTTCCAATGCAGATACTTTACTCTTGCACACTTCCCCTGATAAAGCTCTTCTTGTGGATTATCAAATGGAAAGTACTTGTTCAGGGAATGCTAGTTTCGAGCATTTGATGAAAGAAATTCTATCAAACAATGCTCAATTAGATCAATCTTCTACTGGACGAGCGCGCAAACTGCTAATAGAGAAACAAAATTCTTACCTAAAAAATATCATGGATACTAGCCAGAATGGATTTACTAAAATGTTGGCTTTGAGTCGTTTGACACTACCCTCGAAGGAAAAAGAAATACTTGCAAGGAAAACGATTGAGGTGTTGAAAAATGAAAAATATGCTCCAAAGTATGCCCAATCTTTACAATTAGCAATTGAACGGAATAATATCAGCCAAACTCTAAGAAGTCTCTCCCAGACAAAGAAAATATTATGGGTTTCGCTTGGTCTAAATGTGATCTTTCTACTGCTGTTATTTTGGAAGTACAGCAATCAAATTTCATCAAAAGAAGCAGTGCCAAAAGAGAATTTATTCACACCAAAAGAACAAGAAATTCTAATATTATTAGCTCAAGGATATAGCAACAAAGAAATGGCAAATCAACTTTTTGTTGGATTATCTACTATTAAAACACACATCAATAATATTTATCGAAAAGCACAATTAAAAGACCGAAAAGAAGCTATTTCATTCGCAAAAGAATATTTCAACCCAAAATCCACCTCTGTTTAGACCCAAAATCCATCTAATAGAAATCGTAATAGCCTAGCATTGGCTCTAGTTTTGCCTCATCAAATCTAAATATTATGCTAAAGACGATTATCATTTTTTCTCTCTTTTTTGTTTTGCCATTGTATTCATTTACTCAAAGGAGTGTGACTTACGAATGGACAAAAGATAGCATTTATCATCATGCGAATGAGCAAATGGATGAAGACAAGTGGAATTTGAAGCTGCTGAAAGCAGATCAAGAATGGGGTGCGAAAAGAGATCATCTGCCACAAATAGATGGTGTATTTCCAGTTCCTCCGTATTCAACAGGTGGTATTGGAAGTCTTAATATTCAGCTTAATACTCTTAATAAATCCATAAAAGGGACGACCTTTTTCTTACGAAAATCAGCCTATAATGCTCATCGATTTCCTGCTAATAATGATGCTACTACAGAAATAGTTGGAGTAATTTTAGTAGTTGGAGGAGGGAAATCTAAATCATTGGTTAGCTCTCGAAACCATCCATATTATGTAGCACAAGGCAAAATTGAATCAAATCATAAGCCCGTTGATTGGACAATTATACAAATACCAGATGGAAAAGTCTATGCTTTAGTCAACATGAGGCTTTTTGATTTGAGTGCAGGAAAATTGATTATCATTGCGCCACAAGCAGACAAAACTTATCGCTCTTGGCAAACAACTATTCCATTTAGTTCTAAACAAAATATTCAAGATATTTTGGAAGAAGTTACAAAACAAGAAGCCCTTTTAGCATTCTTAAAAGAATATGGTTCATGAAACCCAAACTCCTCCTCTCTCTGATCTTTGGGGACACGAAAAAGCAGATTGGATAAAGCATTATGTAGAATTACTTCGTCCTTATTTTGACTGCCAATATTATGACTGTTGTGAATTGGGCGAAGTCAGTAAATCGCCTTATGAGCAAGAGTCCTTGCATCAGCAATTTATAGATGGAGGAATAGAAAAGGCGGTAGAAAAATTGGTAGAACTGGAGCAGGAAGAAGTTTCTGTGTTGGCATTCAGTGTTGGTGGAACGATTACTTGGAAAGCAACATTGGAAGGTTTGAAAACCAAACAATTGTGGGCAGTTTCTGCGACGCGTTTGCGCTATGAGACGGAGTGCTCAGACATTCCTATTAGGTTATTTTTCGGAGAAAAAGATAAATATCGTCCAAAAATGAACTGGCTAGAAAAAATGAAAGTAGGGTATCAAATTTTTCCAGAACACGGGCATAACTTATACCTCGAAGATTCCTGTATTAATGTAATTTGCAGCTACATCATTGAATAATGTAGCTGCTAGCCATCCAATATGCTTTCCTTCAAGAATTTTATCCTCCTTCTCTAAAGGACTAATAAATCTGATAACTTACATAGAAAGTCAGATGAAAATTGCGGAAATGTCGGTAGGGAATGTTCTTATTTCCGAATTTTGCCATTAAGCGGTCTAACTCTTCTAAATCTGAATAGGCATAGAATTTATTGAGCGACATATTGGAGCGCATTCCTATGTTAAAATTAGGAAAGAATTCTGCGTGTCCTCCAATAATATAACTCAAATCACTCCTTCTGAACTGGTCTTCTATTTCTGTGTAGCTAAATCTTAAGAGCTCTACATTTTCTTCAATTTTAGTTTGTATCAATCTGGAAAACGCAAGACCTGCCTCCACTTCAAATTGCACGTTAGCATCTTCTGGAAGTAATGAAAATCGAATCAAAATAGGTACTTCTGCGTAGTTCATCGCTAGTAAACGATTCTTCCCAGACTGAAAGAAGATTTCATTTTCTACTCGGCTTCCTTTCTCACTGTACAGCAATTCTGCAACCAATTTTGTTCTTCTGTTCAATAAAGCGATGCCTTGCAACCCACCCATAATGCCGACCTTATCATAGCCACTGTAATCATCACCATCTATTTGAGATAAATTGACACCAGTGATGATGCCAGCATGGAAGCGTTGTTTAGGGTTGAACCTTCTTTTTTGGGCATTGGAAAGATTGGGCAAGAGCAGCCCTAGAATTAGCAAAATTGCAACTAATGGGTATTTCATAGCAATGAGTTTTTGATGTTCAATAAAGATAAATATTTATCCAATCAGTTCATCAAAACGCTCTGAAATAACATATTCTTAAAGAAATAGTGAGTTGTAAGAAATAAATTTAGGTTTTTTAACGGACTAATTTTTTTAGTGCTTCCAAGTCTTCTTTGTTCTTTGCCAAAACAGAATAAGAAATCATCAATTTCTCTTTATCGTCCTTACTTAATTGATCTAATGATTTCAGTTTTTTCGTATCAAAATCCAAGCGTTGTAGTAATTGTGCCCAATAAATTAATTCTGCGGTCGCTGGATTCTTCTTCAATTTTGCCTTGCGTCCTTTGCGAATCATTTCAAAATGCTTAATGATCGCTTCTAAATCAACCTCAGCGGATTTACTACTCTTGCTTTGTAGAATTTTGAGCAAAGTCGCCTTGTCAGGAAACGGAATGTGAAAATAGGTGACTCGACGCAAAAAAGCATCGGGCAGATTTTTCTCTGAATTGGAAGTCATAATGATGATCGGACGATTTTCGGGCGTTGCTTTATACGTTTTTCCAACTTCAGAAACCGTAAATTCCAAATCTTCCAAAGCCGCTAATACGTCATTCGGCAAATCGCGCGGAGCCTTATCAATTTCATCTATTAACACTACGGTTCGACGATCTTCTTTAATCGCTTGCCCCAGACCTTGATAACGAACGAAACGTGCTTCCACTTCTTCATTGTCCAACGCTACTTTGCTGGTTTGACTATATTGGAAATGTCCCAACGCATCGTAGCGATAGAACAAATCCTTCATTGTAGATGTCGTTTGTGCATTGAAAATCAGGGGTTTACCCAAATTAAAAATGTGCGCCACATGATACGCCAGCCGCGTTTTTCCAGTGCCTGGTTCGCCCGTCAATAACAGTGGCTGCCCCAACGCCAGAGACACATTCACGGCGTGCACCAAACTCTCAGAAGGAATGTACAAATTTGGATCATTGATCTTCGGATTCATCTGCACTGGGGGTAAATCACGCTTTTCGGATTGGGTGTAAAGATGGAAAGACATATCTTTTTTTTAACGGTGGACGACCAATGATAGACAATGGACGATAAGACCGTGTTAATTCAACATTTTCTTTTTGAGATGCGCTTAAAACTTTGATTAAGTTGAGGTATCCGTGTTGTCTCATTCTTCAATGTCCATAAATTTCCTCAACCAATTGAGTACTACATGGCGTTCAAAACTGATACCAAGATTTATCTTGGTTTTATCAGTTTCACCATTGAATAATAAATCCCTAAAATAAGAAGTAAGCTCGCCGTACATCTTAAGCCGTCTCCCATCAACCGTCTTCTCACTCATTCGCAATCTCATAAACCTGCTGCTGTAATTCTTCAATCACTGCCATATTCAATCGCTCATTTTCTCGATAAGCGGCTTGCTCTTCTGCACTTAAACTCGCAACTAAAGTTTGAATCACGTCATCAATTTTGTTGGGATTTTGCTCACCTGTATCTCTGAACCAACTTTCCAAATCATTTCCAGGCACGGGTGCGAGACCTTTTATTTTCGTGCAAACATCTGAATTTTCATCCAATACACTGCGGACTTCTGCTAAAATACGCTTTTGATCTTCTCCAGTTGGCGTATCCACAAAATTTTCCATATTGATAACAATGAAGAAGATAAATTTAGTCTCATTTTCATTGGGCATCGCTTTGAAATGATCAATTGCCCACTGCAAAAATTCAGGCATAAAGGGTTTCCATTCTCGAAGTTCTATTTTGAAAATGGAAGCAATGTACTCGTATTCTAATTTAGCTAGATGATGTTGCAAAAGCTGCTGAAAATCAGTAGCTTGAAAACGTTTGCAGAAATACTTTTCAAAAGAACGCTGTGTACGTCGAAGGTTATTTTTGACTTCAAAATTCGCAATCTTCAAGCGCAAACCATTGCTTCTTCGCTCTACATTGATCGCATCTCCATCCTCATCCATATCATCAATGATTTCCAAGATCATGCGTTCCGCAAAGCTGGGCGGCATTTGTAAGGGGGCGGCAGGAATGAAATAGAATTGTAATAGAGCATTTTCATCTTCTTTTTCGTCAAAGCGATCCCAAAACTTATCCGCCAATTTCGAGCGATTGCAATTGACCATATATAAAGGTCCAATGCGCTCTTTATCCAAATGGAGACCCCGAATTTTTGCTTCCAAACCATAGCCTTTTTGATCTAAATCACTTTCGCTCAAATCCTTAATCATATCAAGCAAAGCTGCTCTCACTTGATTGACCACCAAATCCGATTCTTCCGTAGAAACAACTCCTTGCCGAATCTTCCGCTGCACATCATTGTACCGACTTTGCTGCAAGATGAGTTCACTTTGCTTGGGAGAAGTGTTCGCCAATACTTTATCCATTTGATGGAAAAAGGCATCCATCCGATTGGCAGAAATGAATTGTTGTAGGCTGTTCTTTAGTGCTTCCAAATGATCTTGAACTGTGATTTGATGATAAATGTACGTAATTTCTTACAAATTGGTACTTAGGAGTTTACGAAAAGTATATATAAAATAGCTCCGAATCCAAAAACATATCTCCTACAACTCAAACCATTTATTTACAATAGAAGCGGTATGTTTGAGCAAAACAAAAAACATTACGCTATGCGAGTAGACGCACACCAACATTTTTGGTACTACGACAAACAAAAACACACTTGGATTGATGATGAAATGGTACTGCTGAGACGTAATTTCTTACCTACTGATCTACAAGCAATCTACCAAAGAAATGGGATAGATGCCTGTGTTGCCGTACAGGCGGATCAATCAGAAGCAGAAACAGATTTCTTGTTAGAGTTTGCAGAGGAATATGACTTCATTAAAGGAGTGGTTGGTTGGATTGATCTACGCTCTGAAAAGATTGAGGAAGGATTAGCTTACTATGCTGAATACCCAAAACTGAAGGGTTTTCGTCATGTGGTGCAAGATGAACCCGATCCTGAATTCATGCTAGGGAAGCACTTTAGTGAAGGTTTGAGATTGCTGTCCAAGTACAATTTCACTTATGACATACTCATTTTTCCTCATCAATTAGAAGCAGTGATAAAAACCGTTCAAAAATTTCCTAAACAAAAATTTGTACTCGACCATATTGCTAAACCCCATATCAAAGCAGGTAAAATAAATACTTGGAAGAAACACATTCATGAATTAGCGAATACACCGAATGTATATTGTAAAGTATCTGGCATGGTAACAGAAGCGGATTGGCAAAACTGGAAACAGTCAGATTTTGAACCTTATTTGGACGTCATTTTTGAGGCGTTCGGAACGGCTCGGATTATGTACGGTTCGGATTGGCCTGTATGTTTGCTTGGTGGTGAGTATGCAAAAGTGAAAAACATTGTAGAAAAATATTTATCAAAGTATCCAAAAGAAGAATACGCTAAAGTTTTTGGAGAAAATGCACTGAATTTCTATGGACTGTGAAAATGATTCATGCATAGCATCTTACACACTTACAACTAGAAAAATAATGCAAAAATTCATCTTATCAGGAAGTACTTTTTTGATTCTACAAATAGGACTTCTGACTACTTTTCATTCCACTGGTATCGCACAAATTGGTGTGGACATCAACCTCAATGTGAAGCATCTCACAGGTAGTGTTTCTGAATTTGATCGTAGCAAATTCATTTTCATCCATGCAGGAATCACAGATAATGAATGGGACAGTGATGAACAACGAAAGTCTTTCCTAGAAGATTACGATGTTTACATGGGGCGCAATAATGGAAGCATTGTTTGGGAGTATAACAATACTAAGGAAGATGCCAACAATAAAGGCTTCCCAGATGTGCCATGGATGCAACAACGTGGACGAAGCGACATTAACAACTATAAAAATAAAGTGGAGGCACATCAGTTTGAAGATCGCTACGATAATATGATGATTGGTGGACAAGAATTCATGTATCCAAATGGACAAACGACTCGCCCGCCGGGGAATAGTAGTATTGCACCTTGGGCATACAAAGATTATAATGCACTGGCTGAATTCTACGCGAATTATTTGACGTATTATTTTGGAGAAGGTGGCGATTCTGGTCGCCCACGTCCAAGAATGGTGGAGGTGATGAATGAGCCTTTCGTCAAAGCTAATAAATTAGGAACAACTAGGGCAAGTCTCTCAGAAATGCACAATGTAGTTGCAAAGCGTATCAGGCAAGATCACCCCGATATTATGGTGGGTGGATATACAGCTGCGCATCCTGCTTTTGAAAGTGGCAATTTCAACCATTGGCGCAATAATTGGAAACTCTTCATAGATGTGGCAGGCGAAGAAATGGATTTTTTCTCTTTTCATCTTTACGATTTTGTGGGAGATCGCAATAGAATGCAAGATGAAATGCAGCGAAAAGGAAGTAATATAGAAGCGATTATGGATATGATTAATCATTACAGCTACCTCAAACTTGGAGCAACCAAACCTTGGTCAATTTCAGAATACGGTTGGTTCTGCCCACCTTGTGATAGTCCGTATTACGTGGAACGCGATTGGTATAATTTGCGGAGCTTCAATTCTATGATGGTGCAATTAATGGAACGCCAAGATCAGATTCTAAATGCTGTACCTTTTATGATTTTGAAAGCCAGATGGGCACACAATACTGCACGAGATGAGTACAATACTTACGGTCCTCGCCTGATGAGAGAAATTGGTGAATTAGAAGGAGAACCGGCTCACGGTGGCTGGGTTTATACTGAATTTATCAAGTTCTTTGAGTTCTGGAAAGATTTAAAAGGAACACGTATTGATACAAAAGCAAGTGATCTTGATTTGCTGGCGGATGCTTATGTCGTGGATAATAAAGTCTACTTGGTTTTGAGTAATTTAGAGCATAGCAAGCAAACTGTGAAGCTAAATTTTATGGATACTCCATCTACCGTAGAACGCATTATGGTGAAACATTTGTACGAAACCAATTTTATTCCTCAATTGGATACTACTTATTTCGACGCGGATATAGAAGAAATAGAATTAGGTAAGGAAGCGACCATGATTTTGGAATACACTTTCTCTGAACCAATTGATATTCCCGAAAGTAGTCAGGAAACCTCTTATTTTGCGGAGCAATATTTCCAAGCTATTCAAGCCAACACTAATCATAGTTTTAACATCAAAAACGTAGAAACTGGTGAATATGGAGAAGCAACTTTAAGATTGGGGTTAGGGAGAGCGCACAACAGAAGCCTACGACCCGAACTGAAAGTAAATGGAACAGTTGTAAACGTGCCTAATGATTGGCGGGGCTATGACCAAAAGACGCGCGATCAGTTTTTTGGGGTTCTTGAAATTCCAGTGCCTTACAGTTTATTGCAAGAAAACAATACCATAAGCATAAAATTTGGAGATAGCGGAGGACACATTAGTAGTTTGGCGTTGCAAGTTTTCAATTTTTCCGTACCGATTGAGCGGTCTGATTTCTCAACAAATATTGAGGAAGTCGAGCTAAATTTAGAAACTTTAGAACTCTTCCCAAATCCTTCAAAAAGCAGAATTTATATCAAAAATTTGCCACAGGAAAAAAGGATTGATTATTCCATTTTTGATTTAACAGGAAAGGAATTAAGAGTAGGACAGCTTTCAGGACAATTCAATACCATAGATATTGAGAACTTAGCACAAGGGACTTATTTGATTGAAATAAGAACAGAAAATCAAACTAACACCATGAAGTTCGTTAAACATTAGTAGCTTAGGGTAGACGCAGTGATGA
Source organism: Bacteroidota bacterium (assembly GCA_039176995.1). Classification (GTDB taxonomy): domain Bacteria; phylum Bacteroidota; class Bacteroidia; order Chitinophagales; family Saprospiraceae; genus JAAUTG01. The sequence goes on along the minus strand of JBCDFY010000018.1, from coordinate 36,429 downwards.
CCTTCTCATAAAAGCTAAGAGCGATTTGGTGTATGCAACAAATTGTACCTTTACACGAAAGTTTGAGAAAAGGAATCAAATTTTCGATCACCTCGAATCAATCAGGTCAGATAAAGTCTGCGCGCAACTGTCACCTGATTGATTCTACAGGGCTTAAAAAAGGATAAATGCACTACAATTTCGACCAAATCATCAACCGCCAAAACACCAACGCCATGAGTGTGGAAGGCTACGAAGGCTATCTTTTCGCAGGAGAAGATCGACTAGATATCAAACACGAGAAGGAGGATTTGATTAGAATGTGGGTGGCAGATATGGAATTTACGGTCGCACCAGAGATCATTGAGGCGTTAAAAAAACGGCTAGAACATCCAATTTTTGGGTATTCAGGAGTGTTTGAAGAAAGTTATTTGTTAGCGTTTCAAAATTGGTGCAAAACGAGATATGACTGGAGTTTTGATAAAGATCACTTGGTGTACTCGCAAGGAGTAATTCCTGCGCTCTTCGAGTTAGTTGGCTACCTTTGTCAACCAAGTGAAAAAATACTATTCCTCACACCTTCCTATGCCTTTTTCAAACACGCCGCAGATTATAATAAAGTAGAGTTGCTGACTTCTGATTTAGTATATGAAAACGGCGATTATCAAATTGATTTTGAGGACTTTAAGAAGAAAGCAGCCAGAGCAGATGTAAGCCTTTTCATTCTTTGCAATCCACACAATCCAACTGGGAAAATTTGGTCAGATAACGAACTCAAACAACTTGGAGAAATCTGCCTAGAAAATGAAGTAACCATCATTGCCGATGAAATTCACTGCGATTTATTGCGCCAAGGAAAATCTTTCACGCCACTTGCCAAACTTTTCCCTCAAAGCGACCAAATTATTACTTGCATGGCGCCTAGCAAAACCTTCAATTTGGCAGGTTTTATGTTTGCCAATATCCTCATTCCTGATGAAAAATTGAGAACATATTGGCAAGAACGCAACCTGCCTGTCGTTAATCCATTGAGCGTTGTAGCTGCCGAAGCTGCTTATGCCAAAGGTACGCCTTGGCTAGAAGCCATGACGACTTATTTGGATGATAATTTTGCATATCTAGACCATTTTCTAAAAACCCATTTGCCCAAAGCGAAATTTCAAATTCCCGATGCGACTTATTTGGCGTGGGTGGACTTATCTGCTTACTTTCCAAGAGGCGAAAACCTAACTTTATTTTTCGCTAATCAGGCAGGTGTCATTCTCGAAGGAGGCAATATGTTTGTAGATAATGCAGATGGCTTTATTCGACTGAATTTGGCTTGTCCAAGAACCAAATTGGAGGAAGGATTGAAGAGAATTGCGATGAGTGTTTCAATATAGAAACCCTAACAAATAAAGCGGTACTTTATCTCCAAAGCCAACCTCTATATCATCCACAAAAACGTAACTGTTTTCTACATTTCTGATTTGACTTTTGGTCTTATTTTTTCCTCCAATTTCAATAGTGATTCCTTCATTTTCGATGTAAATATCGCCTTTATTGGGTAAAGTACTTTGATATGTTGCGTGATATAATTGATTCAGCGCAAAGGTTTCTCTTTGAGTGCCTTTGTCCAAATCGGGTCGGAGAACTAAGGAAAGGTTAGTGTTGTCCAAGTAGATTTTATCAGGTTTCTGCAAGGTGGAAACGCCTTTACCTTGACGATTCAAAAAGCGAAGTACGCCCGCACGCTCTAGTGCATATAGATAATCCTTAACTGTATCTCTTCCTATTTTGAGTTTTTCTGCAATGGAGGCAACATTGATGGTGAAAGGAGGAGACTCTGAAATCACCGCTAGTAGTTTTTTGATTTTCGCTGTATTTTCGGTGGTATAGCCATAGATATAATTGATGTCTGATTGTAAAACGACTTCAAGTGCTTGCATCAATCGTTTTTGAAATAGTTCTTTCGATTCGCCTTTGGCATAAGGATAATAGCCACTTTCGAGATAGTTTTTAAAAAGCGCAATTGGCTTTATTTTGGAGGTAATTTCTTGAGCAATGGAAGTGTGTTGATTGATAATTTCTTTCAGTGACCAAACGGGCAGTTCTACTTGGTGAATAAAAGACAGGTATTCTCGAAAAGACAAACCTCCTAATTCATAAACCAAAACCCTTCTACTCAAATCGGATTCTCCACGAAGAATATCCAAAGCAGAAGAAGAACTGAAAATGAGTTGCAAATCAGGAAAACCGTCGTAGATAATTTTCAATTGCCTAGACCAATCCGAAACTTTATGAACTTCATCAACGAGCAGCGTTTTGCCACCCAATTTATAGAAATCGTCCGCTAGTTCATACAAGCTATTTTGGTAAAAATAAGGATGATCTAAAGTGACGTAAAGATGCTTAGAAGTATCTTTTAAATCGTACTTTAAGTGCTGTAAAAGTATCGTCGTTTTGCCCACTCCTCGAAAACCCTTAATACCCAAAAATCGCGAAGTCCAAGGCAAGTTGGCATAGAAATAGCGTACGAAATCCTGATTGATATTCGCTAATAGATTCGCTTGATATTGTATTAGTTGCTGCATTTTGACTTGAATTCAAGTCAAAAATACATAAAAAATGACTTGTACTCAAGTCATTTTAAATTACTGCGTCAACAACGCCCGATCCAAATGTACATAACCACCATCCACAAAAATGAACTGCCCCGTCGTATGCGAAGAACGATCTGAGATTGTAAACAACGAAATATTCGCAATCTCTTCGGGTGTCGTCATTCTATTTTCCAGCGGAATTTTCTCTGTAATAGACTTCAACTTAGCTTCGCCATTTTCTAAGGTATCAATCCAATTTTTATAAGCGGGCGTCCAGCTTTCAGCAATGATCAAGGCATTCACGCGGATGCCATTACCGATCAAATCTACTGCCCATTCGCGCGTCAAACCAAGTACACCACCTTTAGAAGCAGCATAGCCCGAAGTACCTCCCTGTCCAGTTAGTGCCACTTTTGAGCCGACATTTAGGATCGTTCCTTTACTCGCTTTTAATAATGGTAAGGCATATTTCACCACCGCAAAAAAGCTCACCAAATTCAATTCCAAAGAACCCACAAACTCCTCTACCGAAGCGTCCAAACCCTTGCCATCATTGACGCCTACATTATTGATAACGCTATCAATTCGACCGTATTTGGCTTCTATTTTTTCGATTGCGGCTTTGATTTGTTCAGGTTTTGATAGATCAGTCTTGACGAAAATGGAATCAATGCCGCGTTCCTGCAATTCCTTTTCGTAAGTCAATCCTCTATCGTTTCGACCAACCAAAACGGGAATTGCACCTTCTTCCGCCAGGGCATAAACAATGGTCTGTCCAATACTACCACGAATACCTGCTGCACCCGTTACGATGACTACTTTATCTTTTAAGTTTAAATTCATTTGTTTGTTTGAATGATGAGTGCTTCATAAGCAAAAATTGATTGCGCTAAATTACAGAGACAGCTTCTCTTAGATTGATAATATATGCTTATGAATTTAGTAGAAATGGTTAAAAAGAAGTGATAGAAGAAATTGTTCATCTGCTTCTCAAAGATACAGCTCAATGAAGAAATAGTCAAAAACACATCTCTGCTACTTTGCAGAACTTTTCTTGTAATCGTATTCTAAGCGTAAATTTAATTTTGGGCATCAAAAAAAGATCCAATACTATGCTCAAACAGGCTTCCTTCTTACTTCTAATATTCCTCTTTTTTCAAACTCATTCATTTGCTCAGTCTCAAATCGGCTTCATCGAAAACCCTCGCCAAAAAATAAGCCTCAATCAAAGCTGGAAATTCCACCTTGGTGATCCTGATGCTACCTTTTATGAACAAAAAACGGATGACACAGATTGGGAAAGTATTCATGTTCCACATACTTTAGAATTAACTTCTCTCAACTTGGACGACTCGCCTGATACGAAGCTACAAGAGACCTTCCAGCGTAAAGTGGGTTGGTATCGGCGTAACATACAAGTCGCTGATTCTGAACGAAAAGTATTCTTAGAATTTGAGGGCGCACATCAAGTAACGACGCTTTGGGTCAATGGCAAAAAAGTAGGCGTGCACGATATTGGCGGTTATACGCCTTTTCATTTTGACATTACAGATGTTATAAAGAGAGGGCAAAGAAATCAAATTACACTCTTAGTTGACAATCGAAAATACGATCATGTTCCACCTGATCCAGGTCCGTTTGATTACATCAAATTTAGTGGACTCTATCGCGATATTTATCAAGTAGAAACCAATAAAGTACGACTGCCTTTCAACTGGGAATTCCTGGAAGCTGGTGTTACGTTCACTACACCTTCCGTTGATCCAGTGAATGGAAATGCGACCATCAGTATTAAAACGAGCCTCGTCAATGACGCTCCAATCCAAAAAGAATTGACTTTAGTACATCGCTTAATTGATAAAAAAGGGGAAGTTGTCTTACGATTAGCAGAAACACAAACTTTAAAAAGTGGCGAAATCGGTCGTTTTAATTCAGTGAATGGCATCGAAGACAATTTGTATTTATGGTCAACCGAAAATCCCTATTTGTATCGCTTGAATACCATGATTTATGAAGGTGATCAGGTCTTGGATGGCGTAGAATGTAAAGTGGGTATTCGTAAGTTTGAGCATCATCCACGCGAAGGGTTTTTGTTGAATGGAAAGCCGATTAAATTGATTGGAATGAATCGCCATCAGCACTATTTTTTCATTGGGGACGCTATGCCTGATGCGCTGCATTATAAGGATATGTTGCAACTTAAAAAACTGGGATTCAATATGATGCGAACCGCTCATTATCCCCATGACGATGCGATTCTGGAGGCGTGCGATGAACTAGGAATATTAGTTTATGAAGAAGCTCCTACATGGATAGATATTGGAGGAGAAGCTTGGTTTGATAATTTAGATAAAGCCGCACGTAGAATGGTGCGCAACCATCGCAATCATCCTTCTATCGTGATTTGGGGAGGAGGTATCAATCATCGAGGCTATGTGCCACGTCTACATTATGCTGTAAAGCAAGAAGATCCTACGCGCCTCACCGCTTCCCAAAATAGCCGTTGGACGGGTTGGCAAACTTCGGGTTTGACAGATATTTATGGGCAAATGGTTTACGGACCAGTAGAATGGAAACGCCACGAACCCATGTTAGCGATGGAAGGTAGAGATGGCATCAAAGAATTAGCACCATATTTACTCGATCCATTACTGACGGGCATCATTGCTTGGACAGCTCACGATCATTACAGTTTTCACCCTACTAAACTTCAGCAATACGGTCGTATTCGTCGTGTTGGAATTATGAGTATTTTCAGACAACCCTATACCGAAACACATTTTTATCCTATTGAATTAAGGGATGAATTTCAGTTGCATATTGCCTCCGAATGGGAAGAGGAAACAAACGAAGTTATTATTTACAGCAATGCAAATGAGGTGGAATTGCTGGTTAATGGAAAAACGATTGCCAAAGCAACACCTGACTTCACCGGCATGAATAGTGCTTTTGATCATCCTCCTTTTCGTATTCCGGTTCATGAATTTGAAGCAGGCAAACTGACTGCGAAAGGCTATGTAGGCAAACAATTGGTTGCAGAACAAAGTATCCATACCCGACTAAAACCAGTAGGTATTGCGATTAAAATAGATACAATTGGACGGCAGTTTATAGCCGATGGTTCAGATATAGTTCTAGCATATGCGCATATTGTAGATGAAAATGGAATGACCATTGCAGATGCCAACTTTGAGGTAAAATTTGAGGTGCAAGGCGATGCGAGTATAGTTGGCGACGGTGCAAATATTGGTGCGAATCCAATGGCAACGATTCATGGTGTAGCTTCGGTATTAGTGAAAGCAGGAACGAAAGCAAGTGATATTACTTTAACTGCAAAAGCAGCAGGTCTAAAGATAGGAAGTGCCAATTTGAAAACGGTGGCTTATAATGCCAACAAAAATCTAGCACAAAGTGACGAATTTTATGATGTGGAGAGACTGAAAATTGATCTTGGTTCATCAGAACAATTATTGCAATACGATTGGACTGCTTGGAACGCTAAAGATGGAGAAAAGGCAAGCCAACAATTTGATGCTTTTGGCGGTGTAGAAGCCCGTATTGAGGTTGCGGATGCTGACGGTTTGCTCAAATGGCTAGGAGAAATGAATGTAATGGGTAAATACGGTTATGCTGTGGGCGAAGGCGTATTAATCACAGGTAAAAATGGAGGAAAACTAAGCCTAGATTTACCAAAAGGTAAGTATCGAATCCACACTTTTCATCATGCACCCCGTTCCAATACGGATTCTATGGATCCGAATAAAGATCAATTGAAAACGATGAGTGCAGTGAAGTTGCCTTATGCAAAAAAGATTAAGGTACAGTTGAAAAATAGCATGAATACACAAAGCAAAGTAGTTTCTATTTCAGAAGGAAAAATGCTTCCAGAGCATGGAGTGGGGGAAGGTACTTTTAGTTTTGAAACCAATGGAAAACAAGCCATTGTTCTTGATTTTCAAGCAGATGGAAATATTTGGCTGAACGCTTTAGTAATTGAGCGATTAATTAAGTGACCTCGAACTTTCCAAAAGCTTTTTTCGCTGCTATCGCAGGTCAGATTTCATGCAATTTTCCTCACAAAATTCTTTGAGATTGAGTGTCATTATTGGGCGTTTTACTCAAACATAACACTCAATCAAAAAACTTTGCGCCCCAAAAGGCAAATAAAAGTATAGTAATTCTACTACTCCTTCACCTCTTGCATTTTACGCACTTGAGACAAAACGACTTTCTTTGGAGTAATTGGCAACGCTTTCATCATTACTTTTTGTCCGAAGGTCAAGCCTGCTAAAACATCTAATTTGCCTTCCATCATTCCTTCATAACCCGCCTCTGCCACGGAGCGAGCACTAGCAGTATTTTCAAATAATTCCGTTTTATCCATACCAGAGACTTTACCGAAATCAGTTTCTGTCGCGCCTGGCATCAATGCAGTGACGGTGACGTTTTTATCATGCAATTCTTCGGCGATAGCATTACTAAAAGAAGTAACATAGGCTTTAGTAGCATAGTACACTGCTTGAAGTGGTCCAGGTAATAAACTTGCGGTGGAAGAAACATTTAGAACCTTTCCGCTATTTCTTGCAACGAAACCAGGTAAGAAAAATCGAGTGAGTGCAGTCAAAGCGACGATATTCAGTTGAATCATAGACAAATCTTTTTCCCACTCGCGTTCATGGAACTTACCGATACCTCCAAAGCCCGCATTATTGATTAAATAATCTACTTGAATACCCTCTCGTTGGACTTCTTCATAAATCTCTTTTGGCGCACTCGTACCTGTCAAATCTTTTACAATTACTTTGACTTCTACTTTGTACTGTTGCTCCAGTTTTGTCTTCAGTGCCTGCAACTTATCTTCGCTTCTCGCCACAATGACTAAATCTCCACCTCTTTCTGCATGAATATTTGCTAATTCTTCTCCTATACCGCTCGATGCGCCTGTAATTAGTGCCGCTTTTTTCATGTTTGATCTACTTTTATGCATTGCGCTTCATCGCTCAATGAACTGTACGAGAGTAGAACAGCCGTAAATTATTCGAGTTCTGTTTAATTGTAAAAAACTGTGTAGGCGTATGAAGTGATACAGCAGACTTCTGTGCAATTGCTGCCTTTCACATGCATTGCGTTCACCTTTTTGTCATTCTCTACGAAAATCTATTTTCGTAAAACTCTTCAAAAACCAGCATATGTGGTAAAGTGAGTACGGAAATGAAAACTAGCATATAAAGTGTGATATGCTGCCAGTTGCTCAAATCAAAAAGTAAGAACAAGAAGATAATACCTGCATAAGAGACTAACGTTAGGATGCTTAGGTCTTTTATATATTGCTTCAAATTGTACCTACTACTTAGTCGAGTGAGGGAAGTATATTGGTGTTCCATCGAATTAATTGAATGGAAAAGAACAAAATATAGCGTGAATCCAACAATGAAAGGCACGCTCCAATAGATAACTGTCCATGCGACTAAATGAACAGTAATTTGAATGAATTTTGATCTAGCAAGCTCTTTTTTCCAAAACAAGAGAGAGAAGTAAAGAATGCTTACTAAAGGTATAAAGAGTGCGACCAAGGTAGTAGTTTTGCTACTGAATTCGGGCAAACTACCCCCAACGAAGTTTTGTATGTAAGAAGCAGTATCGGAGTAATTGTGAAGCATAGGCATAAGTAGAATGGTACCTCCCCACAACAAAAAAGAGAGTTTAGAATGTCTTTCTACTCTCAACTCCTCCATAAACTCCTGCCCAAAATGATAGACTCCCAATGCAATAAAAAGGAGTAGAGCTTTAAAAGGAAGGAATATCCAAATCGCTAAATAAGCTAGCATACAAAGAACATACCAGATGATGAATTTTTTGGTATTGGATGGGTTTTCTTGTTTGGTAAATTTCTGATGAAGGATGTGATCGATGGCACCATGAGGAATGCCAAAAGTCAGTATGGCAATGGCACAAAGGGTATATTGGATGGACTCCAAATGAGATTGAAAGATCAGATAGAGTGTTAGTAAAGTGACCGTTGCTACTATTTGAAATTTAAATTTCATTCTTCTGACAGGAATGTTTTAAAGTTTGCTTGAAAGTTTATCTGAATAGCCTTTAATTTTCATTGATTTTGGGAAAAGAAAGAGGACACACTTTAGACTAGCCTCCGCGATTACTAAGATACGAATCAGCTAAGAAAACACTGGAAGCCAAAAAAAACTTCCAGTGTTAAATATTACAATTGCTAATTCTTTTATTAAGCAGTCTCTAAACCTGCTACTTTTTCTCCTTGCTGAGCAACAGCCAGTGCATAGATCGTCAAACCAAATCCGATCTTGTTGATGGCGTCACCAATATTGTAAGCGATGTCCATTGATAGACCCTCTAGTATTCTTATACCAAATAAGCCTCCCTCTGTTCCAGCAATGTAACCAATTGGATAAATTGCCCATCCAACTAATACGAACCAAGCTAAAATCTTAGTTGCTTTTGCTACTTTAGGACCAGCACTCTCTGCCAAGTTTTTCACTTCCCCAAACATTACTAAGTAAAGGATGTAGAAGTACGCTGCTCCAGAGATAGCTCCCCAAACCCAACTTACGGTCTGATCTCCATACATTGCCTCACCGACGTAGCCAGTAACCAACATGACCACAGAAGCGAAGATTAGTTTCCACAATAAACTTAACTGGCTACCTGCTTTCTTGGTGATGATGTAGAACTCAACACACATTAGAGGAACAGTCAGTATCCAATCAATGTAGCGGAACTCGGTTGGCGAGCTTTGATTCTCTGCCCAAAAGTCACGCATGTAGTAGTAGTGTACTGCTGCGATAAATGTGATTAAGCCAGAAACAAGCAAAGAAGTTCTCCATTTCTTGTCAACATTTCTCATCTCCAAAAAGAAGAAAACCGTAGCGGCTGCCATAGCCATTGAACCAATGAAAAAAGTGAAACCTACGTAGTCACCTGTCTTCAGATTGGCGAGTAGAATAGTATCTAGTTGCATTTTTATAATGATTAGTTATTCGATATAATTCGAAGTGCTTAACAGAAGATTATTTCAAGTGTTCATGGTTTATCAGAACAAGATTTTTTTCTTTTTTGCAATTTGAAATATGACATTAAGAATTAATTAATGCATTTTTTTAGGATTTCTCCCTTCTCAAACTGCTTCAACAATGTTCAATAACCATCAGAAAAAAGCATATAAAGTAATACAAAAAAACACTATAAAGATACATGGTTCTTTAATAATAATAACCTGATTTTCAGATATTTGGATGACTATTACTAATCTAATTTAAGACACTTTAACAGAAAGATCATAAGGCAGAAATGCTTGGGTTTAATTTTCATTGAGTTAACTAGCCGAAAAAAATAATTAGTACATAATCTGGAATTAGATCATGACCCTTTATTTTGTTCGAGGCGTCAACAAAAAACACATTTAATGACATTACTGTGACATTTTTTGATCTTTTTCATGGCTCTTCCGAAGATTTTACCGCCCTCATTTATTCCCGTAGAGATCATTTTTGTAACAAAAAATGAACATTTCCAAACGGTTTAGATTAGATTATACAACTACACAAATCATAAAAAGCAATCATAGCCACTCGAAAATAAGTTCTACCAATATTCGATCTATTAAATAGGTGAAGCACTTGGAAATTAAGAACTTCAAAATTCTAGTACCATGAAAATTCAAAATGTATTTGGACTTCTACTAAAATTTGCTGCACTCATCTCTGTTGTTGGAGTTATACTTTTAGCTTTAGGCATATTCGGATATTCTTTTTATGAGATATTCAAGGTGATAAAAACTATTTTATTCGAGTACTCCGAGGAAGGAGAGATTGTACTAAAAGCACTGAAATCCATAGATTTAGTACTACTCGGTGTTGTTTTCTTTATTATAGGTACTGGTTTATTCGAGTTATTTATCAAACCTATTGATAATTTACCTGGATGGTTTCACATGAAAAACATTGATGAACTAAAAGCTATGCTTATCAAAGTGGTGATTGTAGTAATGGGAGTGTCTTTTACTGGAAGAATTGTGACTTGGGATGGAGAGACCGATTTATTGGGATACGGAATTGGATTAGGGGTTGTTGTTTTGGCCTTGAGCTACTTCTTAAAGATAAAAATTGTAGAAGAAGAAAAAAAAATCTGAGCGCTTGCTCGAGAACCCTACCCTACTCCTTTTAAAAGGCTTAACCTATTTGCTTTTGGTGCACACTTTTGAGCATCCGTAAAGTCGCGTTCAAAAGATTTCAGTCTGAGGCACATACGGTTTAGAAAAGGATTCTTTAAACGCTTCGAAGAATTCTTGGGCGAAAAAACTTCCTCCGATTTTGGGGAACGAGACTCCATATTTTCGATTTGTGTACCTTCCTGAAACTTCGAAGAGCAGCTTCCGAGCAAAATTTTAAAGATGAACCCCTAATACGCTTCAAGTTGTTGTGTTGTGACGTTCCAAAGCATTAGCCAATTTTTCCATTTCTTCTCTCTGCATCCAAGCAATATTAATTGCTTGCGTTCTAAGTACTTCACCCGACTTCCTTTTGATAGTGATTGTTAATTTATCCAAAAAGTCGTAGCGTGCCTCCTGATGCCAGAAAGTAACTTTATCTATTGAGTGAGCGATCAAAGTTTTTATTTTTTCCTCATTGAAAAGAATCAAAAATCGAGTGTCGGGTGCAAAAAAATGAAAGTTGAGTTGTCCATTTTCAGATTCAATCTCAAACAAACTCGGTTTTTGAAGGTATTCAAAGAGCATGAGTGAAAAGAGTAATGACATTCCAACGATCTGGAAGACCTCTAGAGTTTTCTGATAGCTTGTGTCTTTTATGATGAGCGACCCAACTGCCAACGATACAATTATCAGAATGCTATTTCTAATAAACAGATATCTTTTGAACCAAAGTCGGTTAGATAGGACGATTTTTTTCATGTTCTTAAATAGGTTTTTGAATTCTTTTTCGCCTTAAAAATAAGAAGAGTAAAAAAGGAAGGAATACCGTATTGAATATGTCTGAAGAACTTTCTTGCCAATTGATCTTATCTAGTATGTTGGAATAGTAGTGGAGGTCCAATATTTCGTTTATCACAGCTAAAAATAGTAGCAAGAGTAATCCTTGCACTTGCTTTTTACTCTTATGAAGTAAGAGCCATAACAAATAGCCTACAAATCCACCATAAACGTGAAGTACATCTCTACTTAAATAGGTAACACTTTCTATGAACGATTTGATCGTTTGATTTAACTCACTCATACTTCTTCCAAATTCTCCAACCTAAATAAATAAATACAAACTGCACTAATAAGCGAATAATAGCCGCATTCTTAGAACCAATAGCAGGCTCTTCTTTAGAGAAATCCCAAATGTGAATTGGCAGAAAAGCAATCATCAATAAGAAGAAACCTAATCCACCCCACTTTCGATACTTTGGAATAATCAGTGCTATCCCAATCACTGCTTCTACGATAGCAGAAGAAATATTCGCAAAGGATTCAGGAATGAATTCAGGAATCATTGCCACGTAGAACTCGGGTTTTATGATATGATTGACTGCTCCAAACAACATCAATGCAGCAAGGAGCAATGGGAGAATGTGCTTCATAGTTTCATTTTAGATTTTGCGTCCCGCTAATTTGAAAATTATTATAGGACTTCCCAATATTCTACCATATAATTTTAGGCTCTAAAGTCCGCTTTCAAAATTTTTCCAAAAAAATTACGCTCCTTGTGCAGCGCAAATTTACTTTACAGATAAGGAGGTTTATATGCCTACGAAATCTAATATTTCATCCGCACAGAATAGCCTTTTCAAATCACCAAATCTGTATTTCTTCTATTCTTCCAAAATTCATCATCTAATATGCTAGTCTATGATCCATCGTAGGCTATAAAACAAAACATTGTCATGAAGCGACATTACATTAAACACACTTACAAACTGGTATTCCTCCTTTTTGCCTTTTTATTTTCCAACTCCTCTTCTCTTTTTGCACAATCTTCCGATAACGTCATCAGATGTATAGCGGTTGAAAATGAGCAAAGCCGATTAGACGAAAAATATCAAGAGTTCTTTGATAAGTTTGAAAAGTACATCAGACAACAACGCAGAAACATTAGATCAGAAAGCGTTCAAAACTATACTATTCCCGTAATCTTTCACATCATTCACGATAATGATGCACTTGGAACGGGCGATAATCTTGCTACGCAATACATCAATGCACAACTAGATCAAATTAATAATGATTTCCGCAAAATTGCTGGAACTTCTGGCGATGGTGGCGGAATTGATACAGGTATTGAGTTCTGCATGGCGACCATTGATGAAAATGGCAACGCACTAACAGAACCTGGTATCAATAGAATTGATCGCAATACGCAAGGTTGGACTGCTCCTCCTTACGGAAACCCAGGTTTTGGGTGCTTTAGTCCAGACTTAAGTTATATTGATAATACTATCAAGCCACAGAGCCAGTGGAACCCTGAGGAGTACCTCAATATTTGGGTGCTGGATGTTGTTTGCGGAATTTTGGGATATGCACAGTTTCCAGAGGCTTCTACTTTACCAGGCATCGGTACAGGAAACGGACCTGCTAATTCGGATGGTGTCGTAGTTATTCCAAGCTCTGTGGGTAGCACCGATGTTCCTAATCCAGATGGTGGTGTATTTGATGCAGGTCGTACTTTAACGCACGAAATTGGTCACTTCTTTGGCTTGCGCCACATTTGGGGTGACGGTGGTTGCAATGTAGACGACTTCTGTGCGGACACACCTAATGCAGGTAGCTCTACTTCTGGTTGTCCTGCTAATAAAGACAGTTGTCCAGGCGATGGTCCAGATCAGATTGAAAACTATATGGACTATTCCAATGATGCTTGTATGGAGCGCTTTACAGCGGATCAAACTGATCGTATGCAAATCGTGATGGGTGCAACGGGTATCGGTTCTCCGCGACGTGAAAGTTTGGCAAATTCTCCTGCTTGCGGCAATGCGAACCCGAATCCGAGCTTTAGTATTACTGCAACGAATTCACCCGTAACGGTCACGCAACCTGATAATGCAGTTTTCGACTTCAATGTAGCATTTAGTGGTGGTTTCTCTGGTTCTGTAACTTTAAGTGCTTCTGGTTTGCCTAGTGGATTGAGTGCAAGTTTCTCTAGCAATCCAGTCACTAGCGCAGGTGCTTACAGCATGACGGTAAGCGGCACGAGTAATGTAGCAGCAGGAACTTATAACTTTAGCATTGATGGAACAGATGGTGGTAGCCTGAACGATTCCGAGGTAGTAACTTTGGTGGTTCAAGAGCAAAATACAGGTGGTGGAGATTGTAATACGTTTACTAGTAGCGCTAATGTGACTATTCCTAATCAGACAACCGTGACTTCAACTATCCATGTAGGAACAAATGGAACAGTCTCCGACGTGAATGTCTCTTTCAACGGAGAGCACGATGCAGTGAGAGATTTGATTTTTGAATTGGTGAGTCCTGCTGGAACGAATATTCAGTTGGTCGATTTGGATGATCCTTGCAATCGTCAAGATGATTTTGATTTAGGATTTGACGATCAAGCAACTCAAACGATTTCTGATATTCCTTGTCCTCCAACAAGCGGCGATTCGTATCAACCAGAAGAGGCATTGAGCGCATTCAATGGCGAATCTTCTGGTGGTACTTGGACGTTGCGCATCACAGATGATCGCAGAAGATTTGAAGGACAACTTCAAGGATGGTCTATCGAAGTATGTACAGGTAATGCAACACCTCCAACCTGCGATGATGGTATCCAAAATGGTGACGAAGAAGGCGTAGATTGCGGTGGTTCTGATTGTCCTCCTTGTACAACTGACCCAACTTGTGATGACGGTATCCAAAATGGTTTAGAAACTGGTGTAGATTGCGGTGGTCCAGATTGTCCTCCTTGTACAACTGACCCAACTTGTGATGATGGTATCCAGAATGGTTTAGAAACTGGTGTAGATTGCGGCGGTCCTGACTGTCCTGCTTGTCCTCCGAGCGATTGTGATGCGCCAACTGGTTTGTTCGCCAACGCAATCAGTAAGCGCAGAGCAACTTTGAATTGGGGCGCAGTAGCAGATGCAAACGACTACGATGTGCAATACAGAGAAGCTGGAACATCTACTTGGACAGATAGAAATACTTCTGATACGCGCATCAGAATTACAGGTCTCCGCAACAGAACGACTTATGAATGGAGAGTACGTGCGAACTGTAATGCTGGAACAAGCGACTGGTCGGTGACCTGCGAGTTCACTGCGGGAACTTCTTCTTCTGGTGATTGTGGTGCAAGCATGATTGCTCGCCCAAGCGATAACAATACCTTTGCTCAAGTAGGATTAACAGCTTATCCAAATCCAGCAAGCGATGTTCTAAATGTTCGCTTGAACTTGGCTTCAGAAGGGAACTTACGCATGATTGACATTACTGGTAGAACGGTATTCGAAGCAGTAGTTCGCTATGGACGCTCTACGCAAGAAATCAATGTGAACAACTTGCCTAAAGGATTGTACTTCCTAGAATTGAGAAGTGAAGGCGAAGTGCAAGTGGAGAAAGTTGTGGTGGAGTAATTGAACTTCTTTGTATTGTATTTCCATTACTTTGCAAAGATTTGCTTGCATAGACCGAAAGGTGATTTTCAGGAAAAGTTTCCTCGAAAATCACCTTTCAGTCTACAAAAAAAGACTGGTTCACTGAGCATCTAACCATGTATTTTGATAATCTGGATTGCTAGTGAGCGTGTCTTCAAATATCTCATTTTGAGTTTCCATTATCGAAAAATTGACATAGGGTGATGCTCCAAGATAAATCAAGGCTAGGACAGAAAAAAGGATGCTCAAATAAGCAACTGTTGAGATAAACATCTGATCTTCAAATACTTACTTATCAAAATCGAAATTCTGCTTTTCTTGAATCATAGCTCATTGGATAAAATATGACTTTAGACCTTACCTTACTCAAGGTCTAAGTGGTTTCATTATGTACAAAAAAAATGAGAACCGAAGCACTGCCCCAATTCTCATTCATTATATTCGACTTATCTTCTAAACTCAATCTCTACTACCCATTCATAGAAGACAAGAATTCTTCATTACTACTGGTATGAATCATATTCTTACGCAAGAACTCCATTGCTTCATCTGGTTTCATATCTGCCAAGTGCTTGCGGAGGATGAACATACGTTGTAGGGTATCTTTGTCCAATAACAAGTCTTCGCGACGAGTACTCGAACGTGTCAAATCCACAGATGGATACAAACGCTTGTTCGCCAAAGAGCGATCCAATTGCAGTTCCATATTGCCCGTACCTTTGAACTCCTCGAAGATGACTTGATCCATTTTAGAACCAGTGTCTATCAGGGCAGTTGCCAAGATGGTTAATGAACCTCCGAACTCTACATTTCTCGCCGCACCAAAGAATTTCTTAGGCTTATGAAGCGCGTTTGCTTCCACACCACCCGACAATACTTTACCACTTGCAGGCGCAACGGTGTTGTAAGCTCTTGCCAAACGTGTAATCGAATCCAATAGAATACAAACATCATGTCCACACTCTACCAAACGCTTCGCTTTTTCCAAAACGATGTTTGCCACGCGCACATGATTATCTGCTGGCTCATCGAAAGTAGAAGCAACTACTTCTGCTTTCACGCTGCGCTTCATATCCGTCACCTCCTCAGGACGCTCATCGATCAACAAAACGATCAAGTAACACTCAGGATGATTTTTTGCAATGGAATTCGCAACATCTTTCAGCAAGAAGGTCTTACCTGTTTTTGGTTGCGCCACGATCAATCCACGCTGTCCTTTTCCGATAGGCGTAAACAACTCAATGATACGAGCCGCAAAATCACGTCCAGTCGGAGAACTCGTTAAATTGAATTTCTTTTCTGGGAAAAGCGGTGTTAAATAATCAAAAGGTACGCGTTCTCTGATATCTTGAGGATCAAGACCATTGATCTTACTTACGCGCAACAAAGCGAAGTACTTCTCTCCTTCTTTTGGAGGACGAATTGCTCCTTTCACCGTATCTCCCGTTTTCAGACCAAACAATTTGATCTGAGATGGAGAAACGTAGATATCATCAGGAGAGGTCAAGTAATTATAATCCGAAGAACGCAAGAAACCGTAGCCATCAGGCATCATTTCTAGGATACCTTCACCCTCAATGATTCCATCCAATTCGATATCAAATTTTGGATCTTTAGAGGCTGCCTCTTCCGATTTCTTATCTCTATCGCGATTATCGCGATTATCTCTGTCCTTAGACTTATTGTCTTTGTAATTATTGCTTTTAGAGCGATATTCTCCATTGCCGTTTTTATTATCTCGGCTGCGACGATTATTGGACTTATCCCCATCTGGTTTTCTAGAGCGAGAACGGGTCTTGCGCTCACCCTCTTCTCTTGGGCGACTTTCCTTTTCGGGCTCTTTCTCTTTTGCTTCGGGCTTTTCAGGTTTTTCAGCAGTTTTACTTTCAGCCGTTGCTTCTACTTTCTCGGCGGCTTTCTCTACTGCTTTTTCATCGCCCATCACGGCTTGGTGGTCTAGGATTTTGAAAATAAGTTCTTGCTTATTGAGGCGTTTGTAGCCTTTCATGCCGATTCTTTCTGCTAATTCCTTGAGTTCAGGAACTAACATATCATTTAGTTGCATTATATCTAACATACTCTAATAAATGTGATACTTGTTATTTTTAAATGGTGGTAACTCGATGGAGAAGGCTCAAGATCGAGTTAGATTAATGATGTGTCTTAGTACGAATTGTGTTATAGAAAAAATAAGGCTGCTGCTTACTTCCACTTAGACTTAACCAAATAGTTAAGCATTCAATCAAGTCCAAAATAAAATATAATTGTGGGAAATAATCGCGAAGTTGATATGATTGTTGATGTGAAATAGTATCGCGTATAGTAACCTATCAACTATTCAGCCGCAAATATAGGTTTATTTTGGGAAACTTGTTTGTCTATTTGTTCCTTATTAACGATTTTTTCCTTTAAAGGTTGGCATAATGTCTAAAAATACCACAAAAACACGAGAGAAAATCCACAAATACTACTGTTAACTTAACCTAAATCAATTAGTTTTGCAGCGTTTTTTTATGCTGAGCTGAAGTTGTTTCATACAGAGCATATATAGGTTTAATTTTATCTCTATCAACTCCTCATGCATTAGTCGACTTTATTAACTTACTACCCTCTTTTTCTATCTGACTTTGATGTTATTGATCAAACTTACAGATAAAAAATAGAGCTCTATTAATATAACTAAATACAGTGTAATCTAAGTTTATTTAAATTTTGAGAAGCGAGAAAAGCCTTAGCTTTTCGAGCTTCAAAAAACACTCGCCGCCGTCGAAGATGGCGGCGGAAAAGGTGTTGAGAAAGAATAGTGCAAAAGGGTAGTTCCTTAAACCGCAGGTAAATCTGTCCGAATACTTAACATATTCCGTTTGTTGAATCCGCTAGCGACTTACTTCAGTCAATAGCCAAAACCGTTCAAATGTTACAACTAAATTACATCCGAGAGAACAGGGATCAAATTATTGAGGGTTTGAAGAAGCGCAACTTTTCCTCGGAGCAATTAGCAGTAATTGATCAAATTATTGAATTAGACGATAAAAGAAAAACGACCCAACAATCGGGCGACGAACTGAAGGCCGAAATGAACCAATTGTCTAAAGAAATTGGAGCGTTATACAAAGCGGGAAAAGGAACAGAAGCAGAAGAAAAGAAGCATTTGGTAGGAAGTCGAAAAGTGGAAGTGCAGGAGTTGCAAGAAGAATTGCAGAAAACGCTCAAAGACTTAGAAGAAGCACTACTTCAAGTACCGAATGTGCCTCACCCAAGTGTTCCTGCGGGTAATACTGACGAGGACAATGAAGTTTATCGCACTTGGGAACAGCCGCTTCCTGAGTTGAGTGAAGATGCGCTTCCACATTGGGAAATTGCCAAAAAATATAATCTTTTTGACCTAGAATTAGGTGCAAAAATTACAGGTTCTGGCTTTCCATTGTACCGAGGAAAAGGTGCACGATTGCAACGCGCATTGATTAGCTTTTTCTTGGACGAAGCAGTCAATGCTGGCTACGAAGAAGTAATTCCGCCGCATTTGGTGAATGAAGATACCGCGCGTGGCACTGGACAATTGCCTGACAAAGAAGGACAAATGTATTATGTCGAAAAAGACGATTTATATTTGATTCCTACCGCAGAAGTGCCTGTAACGAATATTTATCGTGATGTCATTTTAGAGGAAAGCGATTTTCCAGTTAAATTGACAGCGTACACTCCCTGCTTTAGAAGAGAAGCAGGTTCTTATGGTGCACACGTTCGTGGACTAAATCGCGTGCATCAATTTGATAAAGTAGAAATTGTACGCATCGAACATCCTGAGCGTTCTTATGATGCACTTGAAGAAATGTTGGCTCATGTTTCTAGCATATTAGATAAGTTGGAATTGCCTTATCGTATACTAAGACTATGCGGCGGTGATCTAGGTTTCACTTCTGCGCTGACTTTCGATTTTGAAGTTTATTCAGCCGCGCAAAAACGTTGGTTGGAAGTCAGTTCTGTTTCTAACTTTGAAACCTATCAAAGTAATCGCTTGAAGTTGCGTTACAAACAAGAAAAGAAAAATGTATTGGCGCATACTTTAAATGGGAGTGCACTAGCTTTGGCAAGAATTGTCGCTGCCATTCTGGAGAACAACCAAACCCACGATGGCGTTGTTATTCCGAAAGTATTGCAAGAGTACACGAGATTCGAGAAGATTTCTTAGTTTAGTTTGAGTTTGTTCGATAGCGTTCGATATTGTTCTCAACAATATTAAACTGCTTTCAAACCAAATCGAACCACTTCAAACCAAACTTTATATTATGGAAATGAATAGTTTTTTGAGTAGCTACTGGGGCTACATTGCTTTGACAGGGATCGCTTCGGTGATCGGAATGATAGTGCAAGGAAGGTTGAAAGCAAAATTTAAAAAGTACAGCCGTATTCCGATTAGTTCAGGCATGACGGGAAGAGAGATAGCGGCTGCCATGCTGAATCATTATGGTACTTCGAATGTGAATATTGTTCAAGGGCAAGGCACACTAACCGATCACTACAATCCGCAAACTAAGACAGTGAGTTTGAGTCCTGCGATTTATGCAGGTAATAGTATCATGTCTGCTGCCGTAGCTGCACACGAATGTGGACACGCCGTACAACACGCTACTGCTTATCCAATGCTACAAACGCGCTCGCGCTTGGTACCGATCGTGCAATTAGCCGCGGGTTTGCAGCAGTATTTGCTTCTAGCCGTTTTCATGTTCGCTGGAGCAGGTGGTAATTCTACGATACTGCTAGTAGCTATTGCAGTTTTTGGAGTTACTGCGCTGTTCTCCTTCGTGACTTTACCCGTAGAATTTGATGCGAGCAAGCGCGCGCTAGTTTGGCTCAATAAGGCAGGTGTTACTCGCGGACAAGAACACGAGGGTGCAAAAGATGCTTTGAAATGGGCGGCAATGACTTATGTTGCAGCAGCGTTGGCTTCTTTGGTATCATTGATTTACTTCGTGATGCGTTTTATGCAGAGTGACTAAACTTAAAGTTCGAAGTGGTTTGATATTGTTTGATGGTTGTTCGATTTAGTTATGGAACGATGTCGAACCACATCAAGCTACTTCCAACACTATCGAGCTATAAAAAACATGGACTTAAGATATCCAATTGGCAAATACCAAGTACCATCACCATTTACGCCTACTCAAATCTACAATTGGATTAATGAATTAGGCAATTTTCCTCCTCGTCTTCGGGCTGCCGTACAGCATCTTTCCGATGGACAATTAGATACACCTTATCGCCCCGAAGGCTGGACAGTTCGGCAAGTTATCCACCATATTCCTGATAGTCATATGAATGCCTACATTCGCTTTAGATTGGCTTTGACTGAAGATAATCCAGCCATTCGTCCCTATTTTGAAGATCGCTGGGGAGAGCTGGCAGATTCAAAATCTGCGCCAATCGAACCTGCCCTATTACTACTAGAAGGGTTGCACAAAAAATGGACAGCACTTTTACAACACTGCACGCTCAACGATTTTGATCGTACTTTTTTTCATCCTGAATCTCAATCATCTTCTTCTCTTGCTTTCAATATTGGCAACTATGTTTGGCATGGCAATCATCATTTGGCGCAGATTACTAGCTTGCAGGAAAGAATGAAATGGTAGTTTTCAAAGATTAGAAATCGAGCCTATAACTTTGAAAATACTTCCACCTATGAACTGATATCTGTCTGAATTCTGACAGTCCAAGAGGACAATCTCGCCTCTGGCTGCTTCATTAAAAACTTTTTGTTGCAAATTATTTGTTTTAAACTTATCTTGGCTTCCGTTTGGTATTACTGGTCGTTCGCGCTTAAACATCAACTCAACAGATCCGCAATTAAGCGAATCAACAGCACACAAAACACACTATGTCACTATTTGATTATCGCTATGTCTATGTCTTCAAAGTGAGAGGCGAAAGACTCTATAAAATTGGGATTTCCAAAGACTGGAAGATCAGGCGCTACCAGATCGAAGATAGTCGTCGTATTAGAATGCGCTTGCGCATATTGATCGCTTTGCCGCTCCTACGTGCAGGAAAAATTGAGAAGAAACTACATCGAAAATTTTCGAGATTTCATGCCCCCATTAAAGGCGTTTCGGGAGGCACTGAATTTTATCGCCTTAATGGATATGATGGAAGAGTTGGACTCCGCGGAGAGTTATTAAAGTATTTTTTCTTTCAACTAGGTGCTATCATCTTACTTTTTGTGGGATTAGGACTGTGGGCATTGGGAATTGATATTGGGGCATATTTGAATGCGATGTTAGAAAGTATTTCTTTATGAATTAAAATGAGCCAGATGAGTATCATTACTATCCATAATCAAGATTAAGTTAGGAAAATCGAGTTAGCACCAGGAAGCGACCTAAGAAAAATCTACTAAGAAATAATATTTCACCCTACACCAAGGGTCACTTAAAATCTCAACTGCGGTGGAAGAGATAATTTATGCAACTTGCGGCGTTTAGATCGTCGAAAATGAACCTGCTCCAAGTCATTGGAACGATAAGGCAGTAAAGCGATTTAGTTATCCTCGTTTGTCTCGCCACATCAAAGTAGAAGAAGCGATGACGATTGAATTAGTGGATAAATGGATGGGGGAAGCAGGAAAAGATAAGTCCTTCTATGATCGCCAGAACCAAAATTTCTTTTTTATAAACGCACGATCCAGTACTTTTCAAAACAAAAAGAGGAGATTCTTAAACCAAGAATCTCCTCTTTTATTATCACTTAAATAACATAAATTTACCTTAATAGGGTAATGTTTCCTTTTTTCTCGAAAGTATCTCCTCCAATACAACGCACCATCAATACATATCCAAAGACACGTCCCTCGGCAATTTCTCCACGATAAGTACCATCCCATTCACCGTCTACATCGTCCGTCTCAAAGACTAATTCTCCCCAGCGATTATAGATTTCTAGACGAAGTTCTTCGATATGTGGTCCTTCCACTCGGATGACATCATTGTTGCCATCACCGTTGGGTGTGAAGGCATTTGGAATAAAAATGTAGGGTTCTTCACAAGGCAAATCCAATACTTCTACCGTCACGGTTCGGATGATGATACAACCATCTTCGGACATAATCTCGACGGTATAAGTCGTCGTTTGCATCGGTTCAACTTCGCGAGTTGGACTACCTAGGCTGGTATCATCGAACCAAGTATAAGTATAATTTGGATCGCCGCCTAGGATTCTCAAATTGGTGCTTTGTCCAAGTACAATCGTATAGTCGTCAGCAATTAAGCTGTCGATTTGTGGCTGCTCTCCTACTTCAATCGTGATTTCACGTGTGATGGAGCAACCGAATTGGTTCGTAATTGTGCTAGTAAAAGTCGTTGTTTCTTCTAAAGTGAAGACCGGCATAGAAGGATTGCTCAAATCAATCAAGTCTGGATTGTTTGGCATCCAATCGTAGGTCAGAATATCCCCTTCATTTAAATTGAATACTTCGATGGGTAATTCATCGCCAGCACAAGTTTCAAAAGATTCTTCTAATTCAATATTGACTTGCGAATTCATCACAGTTAACAGTTGCGTACCCGTACAACCTTCTGCATTCATCACTTCTACCACATAATCGCCAGGCATTAAGTCAATGCTATTGAACTCACCCAATGGATTCTCTAAATCTGCCGCATCGAACCATTTTACGGTTAAATTAGCATCGTCTACGCTGTATAAACCATTCGTTTGTCCACAAACCATTGGGTCGCCTGTAATATCAAAATCCAACTCTTCTTCTCCTTCCACTACGATTTCAAACTTCGCCGTATCTTGACAAGCTGCACCATCCGCAGGAATTAAAGTGACGGTATAAGTGCCTGTTTCGCTATACGTGTAAGTTGGATTGCTATCGCTAGAGATGTCATTAGAGTTATTTGGATCACCAAATCTCCAAATGTAGCCATTCACTTCCGAACCGCCGTTGAAGTCTACTTTCAAGCCCAAACAGCTTTCTTCGTAAGTAATATTATCTACATTCGGAACGCTGCGATCTGTGAACATGATTTCTACGGTCTCTTCTTTCGTACAACCTGCTTCGTTAGTAATCAAAACGGTCACACTTGCATCTTCCATGCCAATGAAATTTGGATTAGCAGTTGTGGCATCTTCAAATAAATCCGCAGGACTCCACTGGTAAGTCAATGTTTGATCTTCATTATTATTAATGATGGAAGGTCCAGCTTCTTCGCCTTCGCAAACCATTGCACCATTTACCGTCGCATCAATCGCTTGTTCTGCTTCGATGGTAACACTTACAGTAGTTTCGCAATCGTTGGCATCCGTCACAGTAACCGTATAAGTGCCAGGTGCTAAATTTTCGGCAGTTGCGCTCTCTGTTCCAGCTTCGTCGTCCCATTTATAAGTGTAGGGAGTAGTTCCACCCATCGGAGTGACCGTTGCGCTTCCGTCGGTGCTGTCATCGCAAGTGGCATTCACTTGAGCAGTAGCATCTGCTGTTAGGATGGGTGCATCTACTTCAAAAGTACTCGTAATCACTTCTCCGTTTGGTAGCGTTACCGTCACCGTATGTTCTCCATTATCAATGACCGTCTCTACTCCGCTTGTGTTATTATCCCAAGTAACTTCCAATTCTTCACAGCCACCAATAATCGCTCTCACATTTGCTGTACCATCGCAATTTGGCATTATTTCTAGTGCAGGAGGCGTATTGATGTAACCAGTTTGTGTTTGGTCACAACCATTTTCGTCAGTAACGGTGACTGTATATGCACCTGTAATTAAGTCTGATATAGTGGCTGTTGTCACCCCTGTACACCACAGATAAGTATAGTTATCAAAATTGCCGCTTCCACCAGTTGCGCTTGCGGTCAATGAACCCGTATCTCCATTATTCATGCCATTGATCGTGACATTAATATCTACCTCTAGATCGTTATCTTCTCCGATAGCAATCGTTGTTGTTCTTTGGCAACCTTCATTATCGGTTACCGTCACAATCACTTCGCCAGGTACTAAATTTTCAGCAGTTAAGCCGTCGTCACCTGTGATCCACTCAATCGTATAAGGCTCATTTCCGCCTTCGATTTCGATACTCGCTGAGCCATTTGCTGCTGCTTGGCAGTTGGCATCTACTTTACTCGTCGTAACAACAATATCATTGTCCTCTTCAATCACAGTTGTCAAAGTTGTCTCACAACCATTGGCGTCCGTGACAGTAACACTGTATTCTCCCGCGGCTAAGTCGCTTCGAAGTTGCTCCACTGAACCATCATTCCAAAGATAAGTGAATGGTTCTCTACCCATCGTTACTTGAACACTTGCTGTTCCAGTTGCTTGTGCACAGTCTGTCTTAGTCGTTTCCACAGTTGCAACTACGCTACTCTCCTCTCCCACTGTGAAGGTTTCTTCTTTCTCACAACCATTCGCATCAATCACTGTGACGGTATATTCACCTATTTCTAAGTCGCTAATTTTAATTTCTGATTCCTCTGTACTCCATCTAATCGTATAAGGCTCATCACCACCATCTATTTCTACGGTTGCGCTGCCTCCTTCATCGCTTCCGCATTGTTTTGGCGTAACAGCAACTTCAATATCTAAAATGATTTCTTCGATGATGTATTCTACTTCTCTTGAATTTCCAGCTGCATCAGTTACAGTCACTGTATAAGTTCCAGCAGCTAGACCAGAATTGGTATCTCCTTCGACATCGTTCCCCCAGTCAATAGTATAAGGCTGAACGCCACCGCTGATATTGAGAGTTGCTGAACCATTCATTTCGCCTTCACAAGTTGGTGTAGTCGTTATGGTCACCACTGGTCTATTATCGGGAATCATACCCGTGATGGTTTTCATGCAACCATTGGCATCCGTGATTTTGACGGAATAAGTATCGCCTGGCTCGTAATTGAATGCCGTTGCACCCGTTTCGCCATTGTCCCACATGTAAGTATAAGGTTCAGTGCCTCCACTTGGCGTGACAGTTACACTATTGTTGGTCGTATCAACGGTCACTTCTGCAATGATATTGACTTGCGACTCGACGACGACAGTTTGGATGTCTTGACAGCCATTCGCATCGGTGACGGTTACCGTGTATTCACCCGGATCTAAGTTGGTTATCATTTCGGTTGTGTCACCAGTATTCCAAAGAATCATATAAGGTGTATCTCCACCCATTGGGTTTACACTTGCCGTTCCCTTTTCGTCTGTACCACAAATTTCAGGAGTGGCAGTTGCGTTCGCTTCTACGGAAATTTCTTCAATGGTATAATTGACTACTTCTGACTCTCCTTCTGCATCGGTTACAGTTACGATGTAGCTGCCACCTGCTAATCCAGTATTAGTGATGTCTGTATTTCCATTTCGCCAATCAATCATGTATGGCTCTGTACCACCTGTAATCGTTAAGGTCGCTGTACCGTCAGATTCCCCTTCACAAGTTGGTGTGGTTTCTACCGTTACCATCAACGGATCATTCTCTGGAATTTTTCCAGTTACGGTGCGCATACAACCATTGGCGTCAGTTACTTTTACAGAGAACATATCGACTGGACCATAGCCAGTTGCGGTTGCACCAGTTTCGCCATTGTCCCACTCAAAAGTGTAAGGCGCAGTACCACCGCTTGGTGTAGCTGTTACTGCATTGGTGTCTTCATCTATGCTAATGTCCACTTGGACATTATTTTCTGTTCCAACTACAACTGTCGTAATGTCCTCACAGCCGTTGGCATCTACCACAGTTACGCTGTATTCACCTGGTTCTAAGTCAGTTATGGTCTCTGTACTTTCACCATTGCTCCAAGTGATGGTATAGGGTGCATCGCCGCCATTGATTCCAACGGTCGCTGTTCCTTTTTCATCCATACCACAACCTTCTGGTGTAGAAGTTGCTACGATGTCTATTGAAATTTCTTCAATGGTGTATTCGATGACTTCCGTTCTTCCATCTGTATCGGTTACGGTCACCGTGTAAGTGCCACCTGCCAGACCTGTATTCATCAAGTCTTCAGTTTCACCTTCGCCCCAATTAATCATGTACGGCGGAGTACCACCATTAATCGTCAAAGTCGCTGTTCCATCATTTTCGCCTTCGCAAGTTGGTGTTGTTTCAATAGTAACATCTAGTGGATTCTCGTCCTCTGGAACCGTGCCAGTGAAAGTGGTCATACAACCATTGGCATCGGTCACTTTCACCGTATAAACATCGCCTGGCTGATAATTGAAAGCAGTCATTCCAGTTTCTCCATTGTCCCATTCAAAGGTATAAGGCTCTGTTCCGCCGCTTGGCATAGCTGTAACTGCATTTGTTGCGCGATCTACAGTGGCTATGACGACTACTTTATTTTCTGATTCGACAACAACTGTTGTGACATCTTCACAGCCATTGGCATCCACTACGGTTACGCTGTATTCGCCAGCTTCTAGGTCAGTTATAGTTTCCGTATTTTCACCATTGCTCCAAGTAATCGTATAAGGAGCATCGCCACCATTGATGGTTACGGTTGCTATTCCTTTCTCATCCATTCCACAGCCTTGGGGTGTAGAAGTGGCTACAATGTCTACTGAAATTTCTTCAATAGTATATTCAATAACTTTCGTTCTGCCATCTGCGTCGGTTACGGTCACCGTATAAGTGCCACCTGCTAGACCAGTATTGGTCAGGTCATCGGTTTCTCCTTCGCCCCAATCAATCGTATAAGGTGGTGTACCACCATCAATGGTCAAGGTCGCCGTACCATCATTTTCGCCTTCGCAAGTTGGCGTCGTTTCAATAGTGACAACTAATGGATTTTCATCAACTGGAATTTTTCCAGTAACCGTTTTCATACAACCATTCGCATCTGTCACTTTCACACTAAACATATCGCCTGGCTGATAATTGAAAGCCGTTGCCCCTCTTTCGCCATTGTCCCACATAAAAGTATATGGTCCAGTTCCACCGCTTGGTGTTGCACTTACGGCATTGGTGTTAATATCTATATCAATGGCAACTTCTATGTTATTATCAGATTCTACCACTACTGTAGTTACATCTTCACAACCATTTGCATCTACTACGGTCACGCTGTATTCACCTGGTTCTAGGTTATTTATGGTTTGTGTTTCTTCGCCATTGCTCCAAAGAATCTCGAAAGGTGCAGTGCCACTATTGATATTAACCGTTGCTGTTCCTTTTTCGTCTGTTCCGCAAGTCTCTGGCGTAGAAGTCGCATCAATATCTACCGAATTGCTTTCGATGGTGTATTCAATCACTCTTATTCTGCCGTCTGCATCGGTTACGGTAACCGTATAAGTTCCAGCGGCGAGACCTGTATTGGTCAAGTCGCTGGTTGCACCTTCTCCCCAATCAATCATATAAGGTGGAGTGCCACCATCAATGGTTAATGTCGCTGTTCCATCGTTTTCGCCTTCACAAGTTGGCGTGGTTTCTACAGTTACGACTAATGGATTGTTATCTCCTGGCACTTTGCCTGTAACGGTGGTCATACAGCCATTCGCATCCGTTACTTTTACGGAGTACTCATCGCCTGGCGCATAACCAGTTGCCGTAGCAGTGCTTTCTCCATTGTCCCATTCGTAGGTGTAAGGTGCAGTGCCGCCGCTTGGTGTCGCTGTGATACTGCCGTCTCCTACATTGGCAGTTACTTCTACTTCGTAGCCATCTCCTGCTTCCACAGTGACGGTCGCAACGCCTTGACAACCTCTGGAATCTGTAACCGTTACAGTATAATCACCAGGCGTAACATTGATAGCTGTTCCAGTCGTTTGCCCATCTGACCATAAATAAGTATAAGGTGCAATTCCGCCGATAGGAACGACATTCGCCATTCCATCTGGAGAGTCCTCACAAGTGGAAGGTGTGCTGCCAGTTCCTAGGATGAGGTTTTGTTTCTTCTCTATTACGAAGGTTTGAATACCTCTACAACCATTATCATCGGTTACGGTTACTCGATAAGTTCCTTGTGCTAAATCATCTATGGTATTGCTACTTTCATCTGTGGTTACGTCAGGTAATCCAATCCAATCGTAAGTGTATGGCGAGGTTCCACTTAGTACGGTCACGGTCGCTGAGCCGCCTCTTGAATCACCGCAAGCGATGTCTGTTTTCTCGCCTTGTAAAACTAGACCGACTGAACGAGGTATAGTAAAGCGTTCAGTAATGCTACAACCATTTCCATCTGTAATTTTTACGGTATAGGTTTGTCCGCGCTCTAGGTTGGCAATGCTTGTTCCAGTCTCGCCCGTACTCCAAAGAATAGTATAATTTCCTACGCCGCCTGTCGGATTTACATTGGCCGTAATGTCGCTTCCACTTTCGCAAGTTCCTTCTACTCTTAGGTTGGCTTCTATCGCTGGTGGAGCAGTGACCTCACCTGTGGCAACTACTTCGCAGCCATTATCATCCGTTACTGTGACGGTATAAGAACCAGGAGGAAGTGCTTCGAGGATTTGTCCTGTTTGTCCATTGCTCCAAACATAAGTGAATGGTGCTTTTCCGCCGGTTACCATTGCGCGCACACTACCATCGCAGAAGTCTGCACAGCGTACGGCTTGACCAATGACTTTTACATCGAAAGGAGGTCGGACTTTTAAGTAAGCGATTTTTTCACAATTATTCGCATCGGTAACGGTCAAGAAATAATCGC
Organism: Bacteroidota bacterium; assembly: GCA_039176995.1. GTDB lineage: Bacteria > Bacteroidota > Bacteroidia > Chitinophagales > Saprospiraceae > JAAUTG01. The sequence goes on along the minus strand of JBCDFY010000018.1, from coordinate 7,613 downwards.
CTGGCTCTACATTGACAAGTGTACTGCTGGTATTGCCATTGCTCCAAGCGTAAGTATAAGGAGCAGTTCCGCCCGTCACCATTGCTTCGTAATCTGTGGAAGAACCATCGCAAATATCTCCGCTCGTTGGTTCGATATTGACGGTGATTGGTCCAGGGCTGGTTAGGGTAATATTGCTGGAAGCCGTTGCTCCATCTGCATCGGTTACAGTGACACCATAAGTTCCTTCTTCCAAACCTGAAATGCTAGCACTCATCTGTCCTGTGCTCCATTTGTAAGTGTACGGTGGTACGCCACCGCTAACGTTTGTTTCCAAGCCACCATTGGTGAACATGGGGCAAGTTGGTGCAGTTGGCGTAATTTCGATGTTTAATTGTCCAGAGTCTGGGGGAAATTTGTTTGTTATGGTTTCTTGACAACCCAAAGCATCGGTTACGGTGATGCTATATTCATCTCCTGCTTCGTAACCAGTAGAAGTTGCGGTGGTTTCACCATTACTCCATAAATAAGTGTAAGGAGCAACACCACCCATCGCCATTATGGTTACACTACCATTGGAAGTATTTGCAGTTACACTGACTTCTATATTGCTGGTACTTTCTACAACTACTGTTCCTACTTGTTCACAGCCCATAATATCAGTCACCGTCACACTGTAAGTACCTGCTGCTAAATTGATCGCGCTACCCGTCGTTTGTCCGTCCGACCATGCAAAACGATAAGGAGCCATGCCACCAGAAGGAATAACGTTTGCCATACCATCTGTGTCGCCTTTACAAGTTGTTGGTGCGCTGTCTATTTCTAAGTTCAAGCCACCATCATCGCTAACTTCTATGGTTTCGGTAGTTTCACAACCGCTCGCATCAGTAACGGTCACGGTATAAGTACCTACTGCTAAATTTTCAATTGTTGAACTATTATCGCTCGTTTCTAAAATACCATTGCTCCATTGGAAGGTGTAAGGGGCTTGTCCACTCAAGGCAGTTGCAGTAGCTGAACCTGTATTGGGATTCCCACAAGCAATGTCTATCTTTTCGGTATCAATAGTCAAACCCTCTGCTACGGTGAACTCTTCGGATACACTACACCCGTTTCCGCCAGTTGTGATTGTTACGCCATAAGTTTCTCCTGCTTTCAATCCACTGATGCTTCTACCCGTTTCGCCTGTGCTCCACTCAATACTATAATTTCCTACGCCACCCACTGGAGATACACTCGCCACGATAGGTGTGTTTTCATCACAACTTCCTCCTATTTCTAGGTTGGGTTTAATTTCTGCTGGTGAACCAACCGTTGCGGTTGCAACTACTTCGCAGCCTCCAGCATCTGTAACGGTTACAGAAAACTCTCCCGCAGGTAAGGTTGCAGAAAAGTTTGTGGTTAAGCCATTGCTCCATTGGTAAATATAAGGTTCTTGTCCTCCTGTGACGACTACTTCTAGTACACCGTCGCAGAAGCCAAAGCAGCGTACTGCTTGCGTTTTGAGTTCTACGTCCATACAAAGAAGATCGTAGTTAGAGGTCGTAGTTGTTGGAGTATCTTTACTGTCTTCACTGGTGGCAGCAATAAAGAGCACGCCAATACAAAATAGTAAAGGTAGAGCGAATAACTTATACATTGAGTTGTATCTTTTGATAAAGTTCATGTTCTAATTTGTTGACGATGGGTATACTGACGCATCATTATGCTTACAAAAACGGGATAAATCTCCTGATCTATGCTCATCAATTAGGCATAGGTTTTTAATTGCTAGTGATAGGTTTATCCCGTTTAGGCATAACCATTTTTCATCGCAGAAATATTCATTTTCTGCCGAAATTGTGTGTTTAGGCTAGCTTCAAACTCAAGTTCAAGTGTGAGATGCAAGTCTAAAAGTAGAACTTGCATTTTTAGGAAAGAGAAAAACAGAAATTCTCATCTTTCTCTCTCCAAATAGGAATTACAGAATTTATATTTTACCTCATCAATTTGATTCATCGGTGTCTATTCTTTCAATCACTACTCTTCTAAACACAGCAGATTCAGGATCGTACACTCCGAAATCATAATCGTTTTCCATTTGAGATTTCGTAACTGTATCTAAAAGGGGTTCTCCTAAAGGCAATGGATTTATTTTAAGTTGTCCATTGTCGATGTAAGGGGCTAAAATTCCGTTTTTGAAGTTGCGCAAATAGTTTTTTACACTGTTCACTCTTCTTTCTGACAAGAACTTATTGTAGCTGGCAGAAGCTAGTGGGCTTGCTGTACCTCGCATCTGTACAGTTATTGTATTTCCTCTTTGCAAGTACTTGATCATAGCATTAGCATAGAGATCTAATTTTTCGTATCCTACTTTTACTTTGCTGTCAAAGAATTCATCTACTCTTGCAGCTGCTGCATCAGCAGCATTTATTTCCCCTATGGTTTCGTAATAGTTTTTCAATCTATTCTTGTATAACGGAATGAGCTCCATATAGCTCAAGTAGGTTGTTTTGTAAGAAACATTTGTTCTACCTAAGTAGCTATAGGTCTGGATACTAGGAATAGCGTTGTGAAAATAAATTTCTGCTGGCAATGGTAAGTTGGGAATCTCTGGATTCAGCACAACGGTGGTTGCGGTAAAACAACTTTCGTCGATCTTTGGGACAACTACAGTGATTGTATCTCCTTCGTAGCCTTCGCGATTGATTTCTACGATGTAGGTTTTACCAGGATCTACTGAAAACTCAACTTTAGATGTGGCTGAATTTTCAGCTTCATCAATAAAGTACTCACTCTCTGCGTCTTTCACAACAATACTAACAGAATCCAAAGCAACCGTTTCTCTGATACCTTGCCCTTGAATTTCAATTGTTAAATTTTTGAGTGGACGAATGTAAACGCGCTCGAACAATTCTGTAGGCTCGCAAACTTCATTGGTCATTAAATCGAATCTGGCTGCTGTGTAATCTGCTTTGCTGATGCTAAATAAATATTCTTCATTAGGTTTTAAACGAATAGGAACGTCCAACTTGCCGCTCGTATCTACCGCTGCAACTGTTGCTCCCTTAGAACGCATGGATTCCATTGTGTAGTCTGCTCCTGAAATTCTATCTGTACCGCAATAGACCGCTAAATTCAAATCAACGGGCATTTCTAAATCCGCTTCGTAAATATCTAAGCAACAGCCTTTTACTTCTGTATTTTGTCCCTCTGGAGGCAGTCTTTTGGAAGCAAAAAACGCTTTATCTCCAGTTCCACTGCGGAAAAAATCTACATCATCAAAACTACTATTGATTGGATAGCCTAGAGATTTGACTCTTTCGTATCCTCTCCCGTTATAAGTGGCTTGATAAATATCAAATCCACCAACGGAAGGTTTTCGATCGCTGCTGAAGTAGAGTGTATTGCATTTACTGTGGTAGTAAGGAGAAATTTCATCATCTACAGTATTGATTTGTCTAACGTTGATTGGATCTTCGTAAGACAAGTATCCATCCGCATCTTTAATGATAATGGCACTCCAAATGTCCATACCACCCGATCCACCTGGTCTGTTGGAGGTGAAAAATAAGACATCATTTCCAGCTTCGTCTACACCGATGGAAGGCTGTGTATTGGTGTACTCTGCTAAATTGATTGTATTAGGTAGTGCTTTTCTTCTTGACCAAGCTCCTTTTGCAAAGTCTCTACGATAGATTTTGCAATCGCGTTCACCCAATCGAGCATTCAGTTTGGTGCAGCCAATTTCGTATAAGTGTTGTCCATCAGAACTTAGCGTGAGGTAGGCATTTTGATCATCGCTATTGACTACACGATCAAGACCGCTTTCTTTTGGACGATGCTTGTAGCTTTTGAGTTTTCTGTTTTCTTTTTTTGCATCCGTGTATTGCAAGCGAGAAAAATAAAGTTGCCCGTTATCTTGATAAGGTGCAAAATCGGAGGTTTCTCCAGATAGATCATTCACAGGGTCATCAAGACTTTTGATATTACTGTAGAGCGATGGTTTTTCACGAATAATTCTCTTCGCCTCTTTGCAATCATTTTCTAGTTCTTTCGACATATTGAGCAATCCAGCATCTACCTCATCAGGACTGTCTCTCTCTCGACGAAAGCGTTGGTAGTATTTGATCGCTTGATCGTACTTTCCCAAATTTTGCAAAACCTTGCCATATCGATAATCCAATGCAGGATATTTTGATCGATCTTCATGTTCTGTTGCTCTTGCGAAGTATTTTTCTGCAGTAACGAGTGCTCCTAAGGTATCTGCTAAGGAAGCCATTTCGTACATATACAGAATGCTGTTAGTGTCTTGTTCGGCGAGTAGTCCGTACAATCCTAATGCTGAATCGTAGTCTCCTGCTTTATGGTCTTTTTTTGCTTTTTTCCAAATCCGCTTTAGACTAGCTTGATTATCCTTAATGGTGTAGTCCTCCTCTGGCACATCTGTTTGCCCGAAAAGTACGATACCGCTAAACAGGAAAGTTATTAGTAAAAATGTGGCTCTCATACATATGTTTTTTAACGAAAGTAATCCCTGAATTTATGAAGATATGGTGACTATTTCATTTTTAGGAGAGCTATTTTTCATTTGGTAAGTACTTGTAGAAATCAAAATATTGGTTACAAATAATTGATAATCATCAAATTAATTTAATTTTCACCTCTATTTTTGTTCTCAATTAACTCCTTACTATTTTAAACGCCCTCGAATGAATTGTCACTCAAATTAGTTTTAACGACCACTGTGTAGGCAAATAAGTATGGATTGTGTAGATGGTTTGATAAGTTAATGGTTTGACTAAGTAATGATTTGCACACTACTTTAGTCAAACTAATTTTATAGATAAATTGGGCAAATCTTTGCTTCCATTGGTTTTACTTTTGTGAAAATGTAGATCACAGAAAGTTCTGGTCCACCTCTTCTGTTGGTTCCGATCTTGAATGGGGAAGTATTCAAATCATAGCTCAATGCTGCTTTCCACATTCGGTAACGTACTCCAAACATTGGACTCCAAGCATCTTTAGCTCTTCGGTTGAAGGCTAACTGCAGTGCTACTTCTTCATCGTAATCTGTATTCAAATGCAACTGCACACCACCACCATAGAAGAGCTCGCGGTGAGGTCCTTGATCTTGGAAACTTCCCTGCAAAAGAATATCAATGTTATCATGGATTTGTAATGTGGTAAATAAGTAAGTACTCCATCTTAATGGTAACTTTTCCATATCATTTTCGCTCAAAAAGGCTTGCTCTGGCTCATTGAAGTGCATAAGACCTAATCCGAGGTCAAAAGAAGTTCTCTTTTTGCGCTTAGGTACTCGATAATGCCAATTGATGCCCGCAGAGACGTCAAAAAGGCTTACAGAAGCATTGTAGGCATCTTCATTAGGGTCAATGTTGCTGTTGTGAGTCTGCGTTTCTGTATCATACTGACTAATGAAAGTCAGATCAGAAATATCGAAAGAACGATTGTTATAAGCAGCCATACCTCCAATAGAAAGATAGTGTGCTCGCCCAATGCGATGGGTGTAAGAACCCGTCAATCCTAAGTTTGCCAAAGTCAAACGGGAGTCACCTGCCACATCATAATTGAACAATAGACCTCCCGAAAAGAATTGCTTTTGGTATTCATCATTGTAAAAACTCATATCGAAAGCACCCGAAAAAGTCTCGTAATTAACAATCGGATTCCACTGTTGGCGGTAGTTCATCGTCAAGCGCATATCTCCTTCAAAAATACCTGTCAAAGCAGGGTTTAGATTGAGTGGAGAATAGCCAATCTGTGAAAAGTGAATATCTTGAGCACTGATTTTGCTCAAGGAAAGGGATACTGCAATAATTAGTAATATTTTAACTGCTTTCAAAGCTCTTGATTTTGAGTTTAGAAAATCCTTTTCAGCTTTAAGAATGAGCGTAACTGTTCAATATGCAGTGAAAAATTATCATAGTTCTTTCCAACACAGCTTTACTGAATAGTTACAGATAATAGCTTGTAATTTGACTTACACTTAATGATAAAAGTCACTGTAAAAATGCCTTGTTACCAAATGCAGTCCTGCTAAAATTCTACTTAAAACGACTTGTTTGTTTGCTAACTAGTGTATGACCTGTAAGGTATTTATATAATACTCACGATGGCGATGGAGGAAGAAAAGCTTCCTTTAGGTGTGTAATTTTGCTTCTTTTTCAAAGTTCCTTATCAAAAGTAAGAGAATTCTGAATCTTAATGTAAAAATATGTTAAATTTTTTTCGTTAATATTTGTCTACTCAGGTATTATTACTTATCTGATGTACGTAAATTGCATGGCTTAGTTGCGGACAAATATAGGCTTATATTTCAAATTATTTCATCTGTGTTTTAGGCTACGGTATGGTAAATTGCTAGAATAGCGCTTGCCATTTTTTTGCTAGTGAATTGTTGTAAATAAATATTTGCTTGAACAATTAAGTTGTTTTTAAAAGGCTCATTTTCTAAAATGTGTTCGATTCCTGTAGCTAATTGTTCAGCATCACCAATGTCTGCCAGCCATCCCGTTTTCTGATGGATGACCATCTCAGGTATACCACCTCCTGCAGTTGCGACTACGGGTACTCTACTCGCAAAAGCATCTAGCACAGTTGTCCCTAAACCCTCTTCTTTGCTGGTGAAGAGCAAGATATTGAGTTCAGGAAATATGGCAGAAATATCTGTTCTAAAACCTGTCAGAACGATATCTTTTTCCAATTTTTTCGCTCTAATCAATTGACGAATATTTTCCTCTTCGCCCGCGTTTCCACCAATTATCAGAAATTGTAAATCGGTTCTTTTTCGAGCTAAAATTTCGACAGTTCGCACAAAAGTTGGATAGTCCTTGTGGTCAGCTAAAGCGGCAATATTAGCAATGATTTTCTTATTTTTAGGAATTGAAAATTCTTTTCGTAGTTTATTTTTTACCGCCTTTGGGTTATGAAATTTTTCCACTCGAATGCCACTATGCACTACTGTTAATTTCGATTGATCTTTAATCGAATTCTGTATTATCTTTTTGATATTGTGAGAAATACATATTATTTTTTTAACACTACTATGATTGTATTTCCAATGAGAGAAAATATTTTTTTTGACTGGAAAATCTACTCGCCGACTTATTATAATTGGTTTTTTCATACCAAAAAATGAAGCTGCTAGGACGGCAAAAGTATGCGCATGGCTATCGTGTGCATGAAGATGCGTTATTTTTTCTTGTTGGACTATTTCTTTGATTTGCTTAGCGATACTTAGGTCAATAGAAGATCGCTTTTTGTAGGTAAAGTGCGGTATGTTTTGTCTTTCGCACCAATCCAAAAAAGGCGCATTTGTCACGCAGAGAACACTTTGTGGAATGTTTTGTGTATTTAGTTCTTCAATTAGATAGGCGATTTGTTGTTCACCGCCACGCCAAGTTTTGGCAGAAGAAAGATGGAGGATGTGCATGAGTTTGGCTGAAAAGTTATGCCTCACACTAAGGCGCAAAATTTGAACCACAAAGGAATCAAAGAAGTGTGTATCCCAAATTGTACTTTTATAGAAGATTTGAAGTAGCAAAAACTTTGATCTCTGCTTTTTTCAAATCATGGCGGCATCGAACCGCCATGATTTGATCGAGGTTTCTTAAGGACAAAAAATGGCTTTT
>JBCDFY010000017.1:0-50605 GCA_039176995.1 Bacteroidota bacterium | reverse complement strand
TACTTATTCCGAACACCACCGAAATATTTACTTTTTTATCAAAAAAATAACCTGACCTTTGTGGCTATTGTTATCGCTTTAATTTGCTTTAACATCAGTTTAACGACTCCGAATCTATATTTGTTTATCGCACGAAACGTCAAGAAACTATTGTACAATTTGGCTTGATTCTTTTTTAATTATGTTGGACACACAATACCACACCAAAGAAAAATTGGCAGCAATAAAGACAGAAGCAGTAGAATTATTGAATCCTCAACAACAAATAGAATATGACTTTTTAGAAAGCGAGGAGTTTTTGTTAGGATTGTATTGGGGCATTCCGCGTTATGGACATCCAGAGGGCAAAATTTTGTATCATATTGCAGAGGTTTTAGAGAACATTCATACCGTTCCTAATCTCTCCAAAGAGAATCTCCAAAAATTGCGCATCGCTGCATTCGTTCACGATACCTTTAAGTACAAAGAAGATAAAGGCCGACCACGTAACTGGCAGAAGCATCATGCCGTTTATGCTAAAAATTTCTTAGCGCAATATACATCTGACCCTATCTTACTTGACTTGGTGGAACTGCACGACGAAGCCTATTACATCTGGCGAAGGATACATTTGCAGAAGCAACCCGAACTCGGTATGTTGCAAAAACAACGACTCCTCGAACGCTTAGGCGAACATCTGCAATTATTTTATCTATTTTTTAAGTGTGATACCCAAACAGGAGATAAAATCCAATCACCTGTCGCTTGGTTTGAGCGAGAAATGAAAGGTATTGAAATAGTGGAATTTTAGTTGGAAATAGTTTGATTGTATTCGTTCGGTCTCTCAAATACTTATACTCTAAAAACAGTGAATTAGATGAAAGAAAACATACAGCGAATAATCGCAGAAAAAGAAGTGCTTGGGATGAAATTCATCATTGATGAAGCAGATTTGCAAGTACAAATGACTGATTTCGAGGAGAATATTGATTTTCCAGTAGTTCTGTCTGAAATGATAAATAGCTTTCTATTTCAAATGGAAAGCTCGGAGTCTTTGCGCGATGTGATTTCAATGGAAAAAAAGTTGGATTTAGCAGATAAGAAAATGATGACAGAAGCGGTCAAATCCATCTTGCAAAAAGGAACAATTTATCTCTTCCCATCTGATTACAAAGCAGTCATCAAAGGTGCAAATCTTCCTTTTGGCGTGAAAGATTTGGTGCGTGATTTTGGCAAAAATTGGCTATTTGGTTTTATCGCTCCCACAGAACTGCCCGACTGGTATTTCATTGGTCATGTCAATCGAAAAGACGCCACAGATACTTATCATACAGGCTACAAAAAACGTAAATCAGAACCAATGAAGACAATTGATTTAGCAGATTTATCCAGCGGAGATATTTATAAGCTGATGGTCAGCACAATTGGTCCACGACCGATTGCTTTTGCAAGTACTATTTCAAAAGAGGGCATTCCCAATCTCGCACCTTACAGCTATTTTAATGCATATAGTTCCGATCCGCCGATGTTGGTCTTTTCCTCCAATCTTTCAGCAGATGGCAAAAAAGACACCCTCAAAAATGTAGAAGAGACGGGCGAGGTAGTCATCAACATGGTCAATTATGCGATTGTACGACAAATGGCAGTGACCAATGTCTCCTTTCCTTCCGAGGTGAGTGAGTTTGATAAATCTGGCTTAACCCCCATTCCTTCTGATTCGATTAAGCCTTTTCGCGTTAAAGAAAGTCCTGTGCAAATGGAATGCAAAGTGCAGCAAATCATTCCATTAGGAAAAGGTATTGGTGCGGGGAATTTGATTCTTTGTGAAATTCTGAAGATTCATTTGGATAAAACGATTTTAGATGAACAAGGACGCGTCAATCCACATAAATTGGACCTCATGGGGCGTCTTGGTAGAACCTATTATGTCCGCGCCAGCGGAGAAGCGGTCCATTCAATTTATCAACCTCGAACACCACTCTGTATTGGCTTTGATCAATTGCCAGAAAGTGCGCGAAATAGCAAGATATTGACAGGAAATGAACTCGGCCAATTGGCAGGTTTGTTGGAGTCACCAAGTGCGCAAGCCGTAGCAGAGATTCGTTTGGATATGGAAGTAGAAGAATTTTTGGTCGCTTCAAATCCATTAGAAGCCTTGCATAAAAAAGCACAAAAATTATTGGCGAGTGAGCAGGTAGAAAAGGCGGCTAAATTGGTATGGTTGGGAGAGGAAATTGCTTAAATTTTGATGAGCGTATGCCGATAGCTATACGACTTTTGCGTTGCTCCCGAAAAGAGCAAAGTTCATTGAAAGCGGAAAAAATTATTAACTTTGATAAGTCATCGAGTAAATTCGATCAACACTAAAGGTTTACAATCCATTAGAATTTTGTCACGTATGGAACTAATGTTCGAATCAATTATTTGAATCTTCAGTCGATTATGGTGGAGCAGTCGTTCTACCTAGATTGATTAAATTTGGCATAATAACCTAATATTCAATACTTTAGTTGCATATTTTATTTTCTAGATGTCTTTTCACACGAAAAGTATAGTTGTAGTAAATCCTTGAATGGTTAATCGAACACTCAAATGCACATCAGCACATACTTTTAGATGCTGCTACTTGTGCAAACGATGATGTTATGTCTTCACACAATTATATATTTCCCTGTTTTTTATCGTTTTTCCGCAGTTTCAATCAACTTTTTGGCTTTTTCGAGCTTTTGCAAAAGTCGTATAGCTATCGGCATCGTGCTTGCAAAGTGCGACGATCTATGCTATGCATCAGGAACTGCATTTTAAAATAGCTAATACGCTCGTCAAAGACGAGTAAAATAAAGCGTTTCGCATTGTAAATGCTCACGAACATCTATACACATTAATATAGAGACAATGGGATTATTTGACCGCATTTTCCAAAAAGCAAAAGAACCGAGCGAAGAACCCATAATTCGCTTCGGACGCTACAGCGATTCTTACAAAGAAGACGAGAATTATGAAGCGTGGAATGCTGCCATTGAAGCCTTCACCGAGGGAAATTTCTTAGATTCTTACCGACATTTTTTCCAATATTTACGCGATGAAGACGAAGATAATGTACGCTTCACGGAGGAAAATGGAAAACTGCATTTTGAATTTTTTCAGGGTTCAAAACGCATTTGGGGAGAGGCGAATGCTCTGAAATTCAAGGCAGAAGCTAAAATTGCGCATACTGAAGATTTTAGCGTGCGCTTTTTGCGACGCTTATTAGAGCAAAATTTTGGATTGAAATACAGCCGTTTTGCTTTGGATGAAGACAATAATATCTGTATTGTTTTTGATACTTACACTTTGGATGGTTCTCCATACAAATTATACTACGCGCTAAAAGAATTGGCAGTTAACGCAGATAAGCAAGATGATTTATTATTGGATGAATTTGAGACGCTTTTAGATGCTGTGGAAGACAAACATATTCGTCCTGTAGAAGAAGCGGAGAAAGAAGTGAAGTATCATTTTATTATTCGAAAAATTGAAGATTTGTTACAGGCGATTGATCAAAGTCCCTTGTCACCGAGTGAATACCCAGGAGCCATTTCTTATTTGCTGCTGAGTTTGACGTACAAATTGGATTACCTTATCAAGCCCGAAGGGTATATGATGGAAGCCTTGGAGCGCATTCATAGAAAATACTTCGCCAAAGATGATCTTAATAATGTGGAGAAGAACGAATATTTGCAAGAAGAATTCAAAAAATTACTAGGGCGTTCTAAAGAAGATTATTTCCGCGAATTGTATTTCACTACTGCCACTTTTGGTATTACCAGTCCCGAAAATCATAACCGAGTCGCCAATTTCATTCAAATGGAATTACGCAATATGGACTGGTACTACGAGAACAGCTACCTCCAAATCGCAACGGCAATTCCAAACTATATCGTTGGCTATTCTATGTTCAACTATGCAGTCCCAAAACCCGATCGACAGCTTTTTCGCCTCTACTATCGTATCACAGAGTCTCGGTTTTTCCAAGAGCTAGGTTTTCAAGGAGCTTATTACAACGAAACAACCAAACAATTTGACCGTCGTGCTATTCGCCGCGCGATAGATGATATTCGATTGAAAAATGCAGATCAATATCCGCATTTTCGCCCCGTTTTAGGGCAGTTGAACTATGATAATTTAGCGACTTTCTCGCGTTCTTTTTTAGAAATGATTCAAGATTTGGATTTGTCTAGGAGGATTGGATGAGATTCAAGACTGTACAAAGTATTAGATAAAAAGTATCAGGTAGTCACAAATTTGCAAAAGAATGAGTTTTTTTGGTTAGTTTCTAGCTTCAAAACACAAGTTCTTGGCAATATTTTTAGCCCTAATACCTAATTCTTGATACTCTGTACAAGCTGAGATAAGATTTATTCCTCAAGCACGCGGAACAGGTGCGATCGGCGTCAAATCCAGCAAACGCAAGCGAAATTTCCCATTTATTTTATAGACTTTATGATCGAATATCTTACGAATGGCATAACCTAGAGCAATTGCTGATGCTGCTGGAATAGCAATAAGTGGCGGTTTGGCACGCATTTCAGATTGATTGAAAATTAGATTATCAGCAATACCAAAAAATACCCAACCTCCTGCAAACATATAAAGTTGCTTGGAAAACTTTCGCGACCAGCCTCTATTTTTGAATGACTTTATCGCTCCAATTTTTTCTACGCTCACCAAGCGATCACTCAGCGTAATGAAACCCGCATCAGGACGAATTTCTTCGATTGTTCCACGATACCAAACATCATCTCCTTGCATTTGATAAACTAGTTCTGTTCCTACCACCATTTTCTGCGTTTTTGCAGAGCCGCGCTTTTCTAGTTGTAGTACTTTTTGAGCAGAGAGCAGACAAGGAGAAAGAAGGAGTAATAAATAAATGTATTTCATGTAGACAGTAGTTAGAAGCTCTATCCTACTATTTTTGAAGTACGTGTATGCTAGCCGCCTTCTGCGGCTCGCAAAAGAGGGTTGGAGGAGAAATACAATATTTTGCTGCTAGCAAAATATTGTATTTCTCCTCCAAATCCATCCCTTTTTCGCCGCAAAGCGGCGGAAAAGATAGTACGAGCAATTTTTAGTAAGGTAGAGTAAGCTATGAATTTACAGTATCAACATATTTTTTATCAAAGAGGTCACAAAAGATTAAATTGGTTGGTTGAAATGGCTTTGGTTCTCTTAAATATGCTAAAAATGTGGGAACTCAAATGATAGAACTCATTGTTGAGCGTAAGAAATTTACTTTCCATAGCTCAATAATATACGAATGAAATTACCTCTTCGATCTTATCGAATTTGGCATAGCCCTAGAACAGGTAGTTCCTTACTTTGTCAACTGCTGGTTGATACTGGTATGGCAGGTAACCCTGGAGAACACTTCACCTTACATACCGCAAAAGACTTCGCGACGAAGTATGATGTAAAAGATTATGAATCCTTCAAAAAAGCATTTTGGCAGCTGGCAACAGGTGGGCAACAAATAGCGGCTGTGAAAAGTGGAGCACATCGTACGCACGATCAGATTTTTTATCAAGAATTATTTGCGCTAAAAGGATTACCACCTAATAGTGACCCCGAGTTACTACTGAATGATTTGCTACCCAATTGCAAGCATCTTTTAGTGGTGAGAAACAATAAAGTTCGCCAAGCAGCCTCTTGGTGGAAAGCCATACAAGACCATACTTGGCATTTGCTTCCTGGCCAAACGTACACTAATAGTACAGATTTTTACAAGGATAAATATGATGTCAATGCGCTCAAACATCTTTATCAAGAAGCAGTTCTGCGCGATATCGCTGCACAAGATTATTTAGACCGACATGGAGTGACGGCAATGACTGTGGTTCATGAGGATTTGATTACTCATCCTAAATCAGTCTTAAAACGAGTACTAGAATATCTTGAAATTGACTTCGATTTACAACAAATGCCAGCCTTTCACTATCAGCAAACTGCAAACGAGATCAACGAAGAATGGGTACAGCGATTTAGAGAAGATATGCAAAAGGATTTTGAGCAGAAAATTTGGTGACTACTCTACTGGCTCTTCTTCCGAGGGTTCAGATTGCTGTTCTTTTTCTTCCAAAAATTCAGATTCTTCTTCTACACTCTCCGTCACCACCTCATCGTGCGGGCGACCATATTCGTTACCTAACATTTGCCAGCAAGTAATAAAGAGTGCTGCAATGATTGGTCCGATCACAAAACCCGAAAGCCCGAACCAGGCAAGTCCACCCAAAGTAGAAAGTAAAATTAGATAATCGGGCATCTTGGTGTCCTGCCCAACTAAGCGAGGACGTAGTAAATTATCCATCAAGCCAATTAGAAATGCACCGACAATAATGACCGTAATACCTCGTCCGATTGCTCCTTGTATCAATAAAATAATAGCAGCAGGCAACCAAATCAAAGCACTACCAATGGGCAGTAAAGACATCAGAACCATAAGCACACCCCAAAGAAAAGCCGCGGGGATACCAACTGCCCAGAAGAGTAGTCCTCCGATTGCTCCTTGCACTAACGCAACTAGCAAACTTCCTTTCACGGTTGCTCTTGCTACACTTTCAAAACGGCGCAGTAGTGTCCATTCTTGCTCATCGCCAATGGGTAATACCCAAACCAGTTCCTGTACCAATTTTTTTCCATCGCGCAAGAAGAAAAACAAAATGTAAAGCATCAAAGAAAAATTGACTAAAAACCCCAAGAGGTTTTGTGTAAATCCAACAGCTCTGCCGGCAACGATTCGCGTACCTTCGGCAAAGATGTTTTGGAGATTTTCTTGCAGTTTTTCAATACTCAGTCCGTATCCTTGTAAGAATTCGTCGCTAATGGGCAAACTCGCTCGAATTTGGCTAATCAATTCTTGAATATCAAACTCACCTTGGTTGACTTTTTGATAATAATCCGCTGCTTCGCCAACCACCACAATTCCAATGAGCGATAAAGGTATGATTACCATTAAGATAATGATGAGTAACGTAGCAGCAGCGGCGATATTGCGCTTTTCCTTGAAGCGAATTCTCAATCGCTCATAAAGCTGATGAAACAATATCGCAAATACAATTGCCCAAAATACAGCCATTAAAAAGCCACCAATCAGACCGAAGAAAGCAGCAGAAACGAGTAGAACTAATAGAAGAAAAAAGAGCTGAGGGAAGTTTTGCTTCATCATAAAGGCATTGATTTTCAAGAAGAGTTGAGTAATATCAGTAGCTCAACTTATCCACATTCCCAAAGATAGAAAATGTGGATAAACTAGGCATTCACATATCATTTTCTTTAAATTATCATAAATTTAATGCTTAATTTTGCCTAACACCGTGTTGACGAAATGGATTTTGAGTTAAAGCCTGTAATCTCTTTCAGATGGTAACAACATAAAAACAGATGCCTTCGTAGTTTTCCACATCTTTCCACAAAGGTCTTGTTCAAAAAAAAATATCAACCAAACGAAACATTATTTTGACATTAAAAAATGTGTATAACCCACTAATTATCAAATAATTATGTGGACAAAAGAGAAAGAAAGAGGTTTGTTAGTCCCAATTTCAGGACTCTGAAATTTTGGAAAAAATTTGCGAAGTAAATAATAATTTCTGAACTTTGTAGCCCGCTTTAGACTTTTTTCTGTAAAAACATGGAAATTACATAATTTTTTAGGTACATATATATTGAATTGCCTTGCTAAGTCTAGTGTACTCAAAAACAGAAATTACACGCTAGATACTTTACTTAGCAGTCGTTCAAACTAGAACTATCTACACTTTCAATAAAGGCACAAAAAGATTGATGAGTGAAGAGGTAGTGATTAAATGCGGCGTGCTCGATTTTCTTGTTTGGAAATATATTAGAGGAATCATTTTTATATAGGATTAATATCAAAACAGCAGCAAAAATGGGATACAAAGTAATTATAGCAGGGCAGCTAGATTTCCACAATGCCCGCAGCTATGAAAAGACAATTGAGATGTGTAAGCACAAAATGGAAGTGCTTTACAAGGAAAGAGTATTACTCAAAATAGAAGACATTTTCGATGAGGAGCAATGTTCAATCATCATTCCGCGCTTTGTAAAAGAGGAAGTGGAAATGAAAAGATGGCGCAACACTTTGAGCCTCATAAACTACATTGCAGAATTTGCGATGTCGGGCAGTGTGAGTGCTTGGAGAGTAGAAAGTGGAAAAGTTTTGGAACACGAGGTGATTGAACCAACAAGCGATAAAACTGCTATTCGAGCTTACATGAAAGGGAGGCAGATGATGGACGAAGAAGGTAGAATGGAGGAAGCAAAGCAAGCCTTAGATAAAGCGATTAAGAAATTTGAACGTCACGCATTGGCTTATGAACGAAGAGGCTACATCAATTTCTTGTTGAAGAACTACGATGATGCGGTCTATGATTATACAAAAAGCATCAGTTTATACGGACACAATGCAAAGCCTTACTACGGTAGAGCAATGATCAAAATTATTCAAAAAGATTTGGCAGGTGCCATTGAAGATTTGGACAAAGCGATCAAAACTTCTATTGCGTTAGAGCCAATTTATTGGAGATCAAGAAAAATCAAGGGGGAATGTCATATTGAATTGGAGGAGTATAGCAAAGCAGAGTTTGAGTTCAAACTATTCACCAAACGCAATTTTGCAGAAGCAGATCCGAATCGTCAAGCCTTGAAGGACGCCTACTTCTCTTTCGGTAAAACTTTACTAGAGGTCGGCAAGCCTACGGAAGCATTGAAAGCATTAGATACTGCAAAGACGTTGAAGGAAGGAAAAGAGTCTTTTTCGGAAGAAGAGTGGAAAACTTATCACCAGCAAGCGGTGGAAGCAGTTGCTTAGTTAGAGAAAAAAATTTAGATCAAGAAGATAAATGAGCCATCGTTCGCTGCTGTTCGATGGCTTTTTTATTGCCTTTTTGCCATTGCTTTCAGAATCTTCTTGCCCTTACTCTTGAAGCCATTCGACTGATACTCCATTTGCTCTTCAATCAATAATTTCAGCTCGCCGCTCAAATCAGGTTCATGTTCACAAATTTTCCAAATGATGGACATGGCAAGGCACTTAATACCCACTTTCGTATCAAAATCTGTTAGGTAGTCGAAGCAAGTCGATACCAGTTCCCCCCACATATAGTCATAAGTAGTAACTTCTACTTCATCCAATATCCCTAATGTATTTCTCTTTATTGCATCGTGCAAATCAGAGCGTCGTCGCAAATTACCAACCATACTCTCCAGATATGGTTCTACCAATTCAGGCACTTGCTGAGAAAGATGCCGAACTGCCCAAGCTGCTCTTTGCGATAGTAGTTTGTCTTTTCCTAGGAAAAGCTGCATCAATCCTGCTGTTCGGCCAGGTTCAGTTTTGATGATTTCTACAATACGAAGCATTTGCGCCCTAGAGTGCTTTGCTAGTAGTAATTCGCGAATCATTGAGTTGACAGTTTTGATGATAACAAAGAAACGAAGTCTACCAAAGTTTCGTAGAATTTGTCTGACATTCTTTACGTTTGCTCATTTATTAAAGAACTCCACTAATCATAAATTGCTGAATACCAAGCAATCGTTTATCTTAGCGCAACTGTAATGCTTATTAAAACACCGCAATATGCAAATGTTAGAAATTGTAATTGGTATTGTCTTCGTGATGTTGTTGTTCAGTTTGTTGGCAACTACTTTGATGGAAACCATCTCTGGTATTTTTGCTTTGAGAGGAAGAAATCTGAAAAAAGCACTTCGACATATTCTCGCGCACGATGGCAATGAAAATCTATTACAAGAATTTCAGAAAAGTGAATTGTATAAGCAGTTGGCTTCCAAGAATAAGTTCAGTGCGGGTTATCGCCCACCTTCTTATGTAAGCGCGAATTCGTTTTGGATGATTATGTCCAATTTGCTTTTCAAAGGCACAAAAAATAGCTTAGATAGCATTCGATCTAGAGTTTACAATCTAGCAGAAGAAGGGCAAATTGGAAACCATTTGAAAGAAGTGATGATTCAAATTTTGAGCGAAACCGAGCGCGCAGATGCAGCTACCAAGAATTCAGAAAAACTCAAGTCAAGCATTGAATTCATTCAAAATGAGGAAGTTAAGAACCAAATTGTCGCGTACGCAGAAGGTGTGGAATCCAAAGTAGATGCTTTCAAAGGCAATGTGGAACAGTGGTATGATAACATTATGGATCGCACTTCAGGTTGGTACAAAAGACAAACCCAAGCGATTTTGTTCGGTATCGGTATCACCATCGCCGTTTCTTTCAATGCAGATGTGATTGCCATTTACAAACAGCTCTCTGCTGACCCACAACTCGCCCTTCAAATCGCTAACCAAGCCCAAGCCTTCGCTCTCCAACAGCGACAACCAGACAGTTATAGTAGTATAACTGGCGAAGAATTATTAACTGGCGAAGAAATTGGGCAACTCAAGAAACTCATTCAAGACGACATCGCCAGTGTCAAATCTCCATTAGGCGTTGGTTGGGCAATCGTAGATACCAGTGCAATGACTCCAATGAATTGGTTGCTCAAATTTGGGGGTTGGCTGGTCACCGCATTTGGAATCATGTTGGGTGCTCCTTTTTGGTTCGATCTTCTACGCAAGTTGGTGAATATTAGAAATACAGGTGCAAAACCTTAAATCTTACTACTCTTTCTTATTTTGACTTTAGCCTTGATGTTGGAATTTCTCCATTTGAAAAAAAATAGGAAAACGCTAATTGATTAACAACATCCACCTACTGGAGTGCATGCCGTATTTTGAACGACTAAATTGGAAAGATCGATCTCCTTCTTAGATACTGGAATAACACATCCTTCTCTCGCGAGACAATCTGTTGTCTTGGTTATCAATTGTAGCTGTCCATTCACTACATCCAACCCATATTTCCCGATAGTATCAGACTGATACTCCACTTCAATTTCTGCATCTTGAAGTCCTAATTTATTTTCTGCCACGGCAATAATCTGAAGTGTTTTTTGCGCATTCAATCTGTGATCAAAATCATTGGTATGCCACAGTTGAAAATTGACTAGTCTTTCTTCTCTGACGGTACCACCGCAATCAACAAAGTGTTTGATCGCTTGTCCTACTTCTGTAATATGAAAATGGCTTGGAATTTTTTCACCATTAGGTAATAAGAAGTCTAAATCTTCAAGTCCTATAAGTGCAGCCTTTAATGATGATAGTTTCATTTTTATTATAATTTGATTATTGCAATAACACAATATAAATAAGTGAATTTTTTCTTATTTCGTCTCAAAAAATTTATTAAAAACACCCTTAATATCGTTCCAGCGATTATGATCAACACAATAACAAACGCTTTTCCCTTCCACAGTTCCTTGAATCACACCTATATTTTTTAGCTCTTTAAGGTGTCGAGAAATGGTAGGTTGCGCCAGTGGAATTTCTTCGACAATTTCCCCTCCAATGCATTGCTTAATTTTTAATATATACTGAATAATTGCAATCCGTGCAGGATGCGCTAGAACTCTTGCAATATCAGCTAATTCATTTTGCTCTTCTGTGAAATTTTCAGTTTTTGTCAATCCCATAAGCTATATTTATTGTATTATTGCAATAATACAATAAAATTTAATGAAGGTCAAGTTTTTCTGTTTAAAACAAGGGTGTACACATTTTAATGTGTAGCTTTTCAATTTTGGACTTGATACTATAAATTCCTTACCATTTTCTTAACGCCCGTTAATCTCCTCTTAAAGATAGAGCTACCGCACCTTTGCGCGCATCTTCTTGTTGTATTTTTAGAGCATAAAAAAGAATACGACATGAAAAAAGGAATCATTCTATTATTGGCAGCTGCATTTATATTGGGAAGTTGTTCCAACAATGCTTTATTGAATCGTAAAGAAGATCGTTTGCTTGGAGCATGGGAATTTGAAGATGCTTCTTTCAAGGAAGACGGTGATTTGTTCAGAGACAACGTAGATGACGAATTTGAAGGCGATGTCATTGAGTTTTTTGGAGATGGCACTGCACTCTACGATGATTTTTCGCTCAATGCTGTTTTTGATGGCACTTGGGTGTTACAACTCGATCGTTTTGATGACAATGGCGAATCAGATGCTGAATTTTTCCTAGATATGACTTTTTTCGATTTTGTTAATAGGAAAGAGTTTTCGTATTTTACGAATGCGATTACGTTGACAAATAATCGGATGACGCTTATTGCGAATACCAGGAGTGGGGAGTACAGGTTTAAGTTGAGGAAGTTGAATTAAATAACTTTAAAAACAAAAGATCAATACCTAGATATTAGTTCTTTCATTATAGAATTAGCGTAGGTAAACCGTTCAACAATCCATGCAAAATAATAGCTCCAATAATACCATATTTTATTCTCGCATATCCAAAAAATAACCCAGATAAAATTTGAGGCATACAGATAATGATGGCAAATATTAATACTTTAGGGTTTGTATAGTCGTAGTTATAAATATGTACGAGCCCAAACAGCAAAGCTGATAGATAATAAAGCCATTTGAAGTTTAGAGAGAATATTCTTTTTTGATAGACAAATAATACCAATAATGCGGTGGAAAGGCTGATGAATATTCTCAGTATCCCGTACTTTTCTAATGAAAAATGAGAGGTATTAAAAACAAAAGCAGAAGCAATCATATACGTCATAAATAGGCTAGAGATAAATACATTCAGATTGTTTCGTTTCAAGTAAAGTCTAAATGCTAGTTCTTCAATTATTGGGAAGACAATAGTGGCAAATACGGTGTTATTTCTTATTCGGTTTACATCAGAACCTAGTTCTCTTGTGTATTCTGGTATAAATTCTAAATTCCTTAAAGTCTCTGTGATGAGCAACGAAATTACGCTCGATCCAAAACATAGAATAAAAAGTAAGACAACCTTCCATAAAGTTTGATAGATAGTTTTATCCTTTGAAAGTTTCTCTTGAGGGTTTCTGATAAATTTAAGAATTTCCATATTACGGTATATTCCCAGTCCGATGAACGGATCGCACTTCTTTAATCAAATCAAATATCTGGTTATCAATTACCGATTAAATAGATTAAAAATTGGCACGTCTATCGTAGCCGTCAAACCATATCGCCAGGCACTAGAAGTCAAATCTGCGCCATTGATGGTGATCTTTCTGGTTTGCGGGCCAAATTGCGCACCTGCAGAAATGGAAAAGGGCGATTTTGGAAAATTTAGGATAAGGTAGCCGCCAGGTGCAATAAGATTGCCAAAGGTGAGTTCTGGGAGATTTCCATTTGCTCCTACGTTTTGCTGATCAATTCGATAAGCGGTGACTGCACCAATATCCAAAATAGGTACAAATAAACTATACGACCAATTTCCGCTTTTACCTAAACCTCCTACGCTTGCTGTGATGCCAACTGGAACCGCTAAACCTACACTTCCACTTTGTGCATTTTGTTGAATGAGCGAATTCGTTAGTGTTTCTTGGTAAAATCCGCCGCCGAAATAGCTGTTGAGTGCGACGTTAAACTTTGCACTGCGCTTCACAGAGGAACTGCCTGGTGGAACTGCTACTGCTTTGATAGCGCCTTTCACTTGATCGGCAGTTTGAGCTGCTACTATATTTGCCATGAATGTGCCATAGACGACCATTGCCTTTTTGAGTCGCTCGTTGTTTGCTATTTTCTTTTTGTTTTGTTTTTCTATACTGCGAGTATCCAAGCCTAGTGATTGCAGCGAGGAATCTTGAATCGCTTTCATCTCAGCTTGTGCCTTCTCCAAATCTACTGCCCAAATGATGGTAAGCAAATTGACGACATTGCGAATGACTTCACTGTAGTTTTCCGCAAAAATATTTTCAAACAAGGAAAGCGACTGATCTGAAATTTTAGGCACACCTTGTAGTGTGGGAAAATGCTGCTCCAAAGTCTGTTCTCCAATAGGTGTAGTCAAGATGATATTCAATAAATCAACCGCTGTCCGAATAAAAGGATAGTAGTCCTCAAAATTGAGTTGTTTGCCTTGCAATTTTTGATAGCGTACATTAGCACGCAACTCATCTAATTCATAAATAGTATTGATGAGTTTAGTGGAAGTCAATGCAATGCCTTCAGAGGTAAAATTGATATTCGGATTAATGGTTTTCAAACGTTGATACAACAGTCCTAAAAAAGTATTTCTGGTAAGAGGATCATTCATCAAATACTCAAATTCCGACTTCGTAATCCATTTGCGCACATCGCGCCCAGTGGCAATATTTCTAGGAACGATGGAAATAGAATCATAGGTGATTTCTTGTCCTTCTCGCAATAATCGAACAGTTTGCACTAGCGTATCCAAACGGATGATAGAATCCACTTCTGTCGAACCACTTCGGAAAGCATTAAATAAATGAAGCGCAGT
Organism: Bacteroidota bacterium; assembly: GCA_039176995.1. Lineage (GTDB taxonomy): Bacteria > Bacteroidota > Bacteroidia > Chitinophagales > Saprospiraceae > JAAUTG01. Next base: position 36,237 of record JBCDFY010000017.1, on the reverse strand, counting down.
TTCTGTGAGAGTAGAAAAATCTTGCGCGTGCTGGCGCGTCTTATAGATTTCAGGAGCAAATTTTGCCTCTAATTTCGTCAGGTGTTGAGTTAAAGCATCAAATTCTCCTTTTAGTACTTCCAATTGCTCTTGCGTACGAACAACTTCTTTGGACAATCGTCTAAAATAAAACTCATTTTCCCTCTCTACGTGCTGCACGTTTTGATTGATCACAAAGAGCAAATCTTGTAGATAAGTCCTATCATTGAAGCGTTTCTTTTGTCTTTCTTGTTTGTATAATTGATTAATTTTGGAATTAGGAGAGTAAATATTTTCGTAATAGTTTTGCCTTACATTTAAGCTACCAGCAAGTGTATCTTTCTGATGGAAAACGGATTCGTACAACTCAATTTCAGTGTTTTGATCGCTGTATTTTTCATCTAGTTTCTCTAGCAAAGCAATCATTTTTTGGATCAAATTTTGAGCAGTGCTATTCGCCTCTTGAAAGTCTTCTAAACTAATCCAAGAATTTTTAAAGTATTCGTTGTTGATGTCATACGGAAAAGGAACACCCTCTTCTTGTTCTGCTCGATAGGCTTCGTAGTAAGTTTCATCAAAACGCGTAGCGTGATCTTGAATATACGCCCAATTGATAAGCTGGTTTTTCACCGCTTCTGTATCCATTTGCTGCTTTAAATAGCGCAACGCTTGTATGTCATGCTTTTGCACTCGGTCGGATGGATTCAGTTGATTGATGCGCTGATCCAAAATGTCCAAAATGTCCTGTTGGTGCTCTTTCAACATAAAAAGCGAGGCAATACTTTGCGGGAAATTCTTGTTGCGCTTGGTATTTTCAATAGCAATTTGTTCCTCTCGCTCCGCCATTGTTTCCACTTCTTGAATAAAAATATCCAACCATCGCTGACGGACTTTAAGTTGTCTTCCTTCTAAAAATTCTTTCAGTAAATTCAAGCCAGATTCCACCAAAATACTATCTGCTGGAGGATGATTGAAATAGTCATCAAACTCTTGATAGGGCAAAGTGGATAAAGTATATTCATAAAAAGGATCGCCGTCCAGAAAATTGGGAATCAAGTATTCGTATTTTTTGAGCTGCACATTGGAATTGAGTTGATCTTCAGAAAATAGCCAAGATCGGCTTTGTTCATTACTGATGGGAGTCTCCTTCCAATCCTCATAGAGCAGACGCGGCTCTTCTGGCTTGAAAAAATATTTATATTTATTTGCGGCACTAATACTCTTTCCATATTGCGTTTGTATGCGTTCATCCAAGCGTTGGGAAAGTGCCCTAACTTCATCTTTGTTAGAATAGGTACTATTCAAAAATATGCTATCAATCCTCATGAGCAGTCCATAATCAAAGCGGTTGAGGGATTCGAAGAGCATTTCGCATTCTATAATTAATCGGTTTCGTTCTTGGCTGTCTTCCAACAGTTGAGTACTCAGATTTCTATTAAGATTAGCATCCAAGTCATTTTCTCTACTATTTAAGCGATCGTATAAGTGTAGTAATACCGAATCAACGGGCGTATCTTCATAGATTTTATTCGCTAAATCATAAATCAAGAAGATATTATACACATTGGGATCATCTTTGAGTTTTTGATATTTCTGCAAGTCAAAAAGTCTAGGAAAATTCAATCCTAAGTCTTGTAAATCTGTGACAAAAGCTGTTTTGGCAAATTCGAGTAGCGTACGATAATGAACAATTTGGAAGTCATCAAACATTTCGTGCGTGTTCGGAAAAAGCACTTTGAACTCGGAAGTATCGTTCAAGATATGGTCACGCATTCTATCCAAGAAGTTGATATTCAGTTCTTCCTGTGCACGTTCTACCACAAAATCGGAAAGCCCCGCAGCAATGGTAGCAGCATTCAGTCCGCCAGTCAATTTTTTCTGTCCACTTGCCAATTCTTGGGAAGCCTGTTGTAGATTATCCGAAGCCGTCGGGATAGTGCGTCGGTAATTACTAGCGAGATCTTGGTAGGAAACCTTCTGCTCTAGTTCTAATTTTTGATTATCGTAAAGTACCCTTTGCCAAGAATAGTGCGTTTGGTAGTTCTTAGCAATTTGATTTTGAAGTACAAAATCCTCTTGTGTAGTACCGAATTGATTGTGCTGTAAATAATCATTCAGTGTTCTGCGAAGGATGGGATTTTGTTTGTAGTCGGAGACAATTTCGCCCAGTAAATTCCTCGTTTTCAGGCGATTGCTTTGAAAGTTATTGTGCGTTCCAAGAATGGCGGGGATATTTTGTACATCTTTCGTTTTTTTGATAACTTGATATTGTTTCAAGGGCTTGACGTACTGAAAAAGCGCAAAATCATCGAAGGTACGAATGCCTAAATAAGTCTGATAGATCTCTTCGCCATATTTATATTCTGGGCGAGCAAAAAGTAGCTTTAAATGCCCTTTTGGATCAGTTAGTACAAAAACGGTTATGCTATTGTAAACTCGTTTCTTGGCGGTCTCACTATCTTGATTCGGAGGCGTCACCAAAAAAGCAAAGGCTTCTCCCTTAGCAAAAGTAATCGCTGGTTGCTCAAAATAATCTTTTGAAAATAGATATGATGCTCCAGGAACAACGACATCTTCTCTCGAAAACTCGTAGCGATCTGGCTCTAAAGCATTGAATTCTGGTCGTTGCGCTAGTTCCTTTATGTTCAGGCTGCGAACGTCTGCCGCCTCCTTGGGGTCGATTTGTAAGAAACCATGCACTTGAAAGGACATTTTTTCTAATGCTTCTTTGTACTTCGATTTCAGTTTTGCTGCATTGATCTCATGAAATATGGGATTATCTGTTTTTGCATGATATTTCCTCAAGAACTTATCTTCTAGTATTGCTCCATAATGTACATTTCTTGTTCCATTCGTGTAGTAGCGTTCCGAGGCGTACTGCTTCCCATCATCCATGGAGGTGTACTGAAAATCAACTTCTCCCTTTTTGGGTGTGTATTGGATGGTGAGTGAATCCACAAAAGTATTTACCTCCTCAAAAAGCACTTCTGAACCTTGAACAACGTGAGCGATATAGTCTTTCCACATTGAACCCTTTAGGGTATATTTTCTTTCATCTAATACCCGCTTGTTTCCTACAAATGGTACTAAATATTGCTGACCATCATTTTCTGCGTAAAGTGGTAGTTCAACTTCATGCCAGTCCTTAGGTCGCAACCTTATTTTTCTATTGGAAAAATTAGCTTTTCTGTTGCTAGAAAAATTGAACTCCAAAGTGATTTCATCTTTTGGAAAATAAGAGCCTGCAATACGAATTTCCTCTAGCTGATGGACTATTTTTAGAATCCCATGATAAGGCAGTTCTTGATAACTCCCGTTTTGCTCGAGCATTAAAGTTTCTTCGTCCTTGAAATAGATTCTACTTTTTTGGTCGGCTTCAATTGACAATTGTATGGTATCGGAAATTGTAAATCCCGTCAGGAAGTAATTTCCAATATCTGATAGCACAAGTTGATTTTTTTGTATTTCCTTTATGCTGCTGTAACTGCCAGATTCATACAATTGTACACTGCCTACAACAGCATCAGAGAAGGATAAGTCTGCATCTACTCTAACTCCTTTTACTTGTGCTTGTTGAATGTCGTTTTCAGGATATAGTAGATCACGATAAGATACATAAACTTCATCAACATTCTTATGTACCACAAAGCGAAGACTAGGTTCTTTGAAAGAATAAAGATCTGTTTGCTCTTTGCCTTTGCCTTTGCCTAATGATATTCGAGCATTGGAACTCGCACCTATTACCAAATAAATTTTTGATTCAGCCAATGAAAAAGCACCTCCTAAATAGCTGATTGGGTTTTTAGCAAGAAAGTATCGAATTCCTTTGCGCTCTCGTTCTGCTACCAATGCGGGAGGATTGCTAGTCAATTGTCCACTGCTATCTTGTGCTTCATTTTTGAGAATTTCACTTAGACTAAGGGCATCTTGATAGAGCGATTGGGCAGTCGAAAAGTGGACGCAGCACAGAAAAAGAACAAATAAGAGGCAAGCGATTTTTGTGTTCATGGATATTGCTTATTATAAGACTGGAAAGATACTAAAAATTAGATTGACTGTACTTAGACTGGTGAGCGTGGCGTGTATGACAAATTGCACTTTTGAGTGAGTGAATAAAAAGAAAGTTCAGGTATAAGTATTCTGTCTGCACTCTGCTTACACCCAAACTTTTACTTCACATTCGCATTTGTTTGTTTGATCAATTGGAAGATATCGCTTATTTGACTTTTAAAATTTGAACTTCCTCCAGTCCACTGTGACGAACGATTAATTTTAGTTCTTCTCCAGCTTGATACTCCTCTTCTTTGAAATCAAAATGAATTCTGGCTCTTTCAAACTTCAAGCCTTGTTTTCCATTCCAACCGTGTTTTTCTATTTTCACTTGATCTGTTTCGGACAAATCCTGAGGAACTGCTTGATCTTTTTGAAGTAAGTACCTGGGACGAGCTTCATTGAAACCACTCTGAATCACTAGCTCATAATAGGCACTGATGTCCACCTCTATACTATTATTTTGGAATTCTTGATAACTAGTATCTTGAAAGATAGAATAGGGATTGGTAGCAACTTCTTTATCACAAGAAAGAAAAGTGAAGGCTAAAATGATTACAAGGAATAAATTTCTGATTACCATAGTATTACTGTTTATGTGTCAAAAATACTTTTGAAAATCAGTGAGCTTGTATTAAAGTTTATGTTCATGGACTTAGTATATATCTGGATGCTTTAGAAAAGGAGATCTCAAATTCTGTACACTAATTCAGCGTAAGAATTTGAGACTTCCGCAATGATCCTGTCTATAAGTTCGCAAAATTCAAGGGATTTTGTAGAACTCGGAACATTCAGTTTATTAACCGTTTGTTTTAGCTCATTAGCCGGTTATTTGACTTCATCAACTAGCTGGATACTTTTGTTATTTTAATTGTTTTAGTCTCAATTCCAGTGGTCACTTTTAATAAATAGTATCCATTTTTCAGTTCGCTAATGTCCAACTGAAGCTGTTGCTCGTTAGTGCCATTAGAAATAGTTTTCAATTGTCTTCCCGTAAGATCAAGCAAGACGACTTCTTGTACACTTTCTTGACTTACAATATTCAAGATATGGCTAGCTGGTGAAGGAAAAACAGTTATTTGATTTGAAGACATTTGAATAATGTCACTACGTCCTTCTACACTTTGCAGCCCATTCTCAAAGTTCTCTCCTACAAAAGTTCTAATTTCTGAAAAAGGCGTTTCTACTTGATCGCCACAATCAGCGCGAACTCTCCACTCATAAGTATCTCCTGCTACAATTCTTCTTTTGACTAACAAGCTGTTACCTGATGTCTTTTTGATAAATCGCCAGTCGTCATCTCCCATTCTTCTAGCTTGCACCAAATAGTTATTGATATTAGGAATAGGAGTCCATTCTAACTTGACCTGTCGAATACTCGTTTGTGTCTCTCTTAAATCAATAGGTGTTTGATGGCAAGGTTCTAAATCGCCTTGTTCAACAACTGTTACTGTGGTAAAACAAACGCTTTGGTTGCCTGCTTCGTCAGTTGCCCAAATTTCCATAGTGAAATTACCTGTACTTTCTAGCAGTCTGAATTGATCTTCAACATCTTGCGAGAAGGAAAAAATCAGTTCATTGCTACAATCATCGTAACTCCCATCATTGAATAATTCAGCAATTAAGGGAACAGCACCTGCCTCATCTACTTCAATGGACAATTCGCTTTTGCAAATAATTACAGGAGGTGTGATATCTTCGATACATTCACTCCCAGAATCGAAGACAACAATTGTTGAGAGACAGACACTTGGATTTCCTGCTTCATCCTTTACCCAAAGTTCAACGGGATATTCTCCTTCTTCTTCGAAGGTTCTTACGTTGTCTTCTATGTCCTCAGAGAAGGAAAAATATAAGTCATACTGGCTACAACCATCATAACTACCTGTATCGAGATCCTCTGCGAAGACTTCGACTACTCCCGTTGCAGTCAGGAGAACACTATAATTTTCTGCACAAACAGCCACTGGAAATGCTGGATCATTTCTACAACTCTCTGCGCTAGCAAAAGCAACTACTTGTACATAACAAACGCTTTGGTTTCCCGCTTCGTCCGTTACCCAAAGTTCCAGGTTATACGCGCCTACTGCCTCTAGTACTCTGATAGTATCACTCGTATTACTAGAAAAAGAAAGGGAAACATCTGAACAGTGATCGAAACTGCCCGCATCTAAAAATTCAGGAGTTAGTACAAAGGTAGTGTCTTGGTCTAATTCCACAGTGACATTACTTTCGCAGAGCGCTATTGGAGGGAAAGTATCATTATCACAGTCTTGGGCAAATGTCTGATTACCCCATAAAAAGATTAAAATGAAAATAGAAACGATCTTCATGTCGATGAGATTTTTGAATGAAAAAATATAGTTGATTTATGGCACAGCGGTTTATGGTAAGCGGGTGGGCGATCTATAATCTCTCATTGGAAAAACAGATAACGAGCAAACGCTAGTTGCCCGTCATCAGATGATATCTTAAACCAGGTAGAAATTACCAATTGACCAGTTGAGTTGTTGCTTACGCAAAACACTGATAATAGACTTATTAGAATTATTTGACGTGAGTGGGCTTAGCTTCAAAAAGTTTTGCTAAGCAAAAGATATGTTGATAAGGTGTACATTTTGGAAGGAATTGCCTTTTTGTTATTCGTCGTAGTAGCAATTCTTTATATTTCGATGTGACAAAGATGAAGTTATTCCAACGTCTTTGCTAGGTGCAGTTTATGAGCTGTTGATTTTCTTTCATCAATTGTAATGATGAAGTAAAATTTGGAAATCTATATCATCTTTTATACAAATTAAACTCCCGCAACAATTTCTCAAACTCTACCTTCCGTTCTCTAGCAATTGGAATATTCGTACCACTATCAAGCAGCAATAAGTTTTCGTTGCGGTTGAACTTTTTGACATAATTAATATTGACAAGATGAGAACGATGGCTGCGATAGAAACTATTCCAATTCTCTAGCAAATCTTCAAAATATTTTAATCGCTTACTCAAAAAAATATGCTCTCCATTCTGTAAATAAAGATGCGTGTAGGCACCTTCTGCTTCCAGGCGTACAACGTCTTCAACATCTACAAAGAGTAAGCCTTCCGCAACTGGTAGTGCGATTCGCTTAAAATTTTCGCCTTCTGTGTTGTACTTTAATTGCTTCAACCGCTCTTGCATAGAAGTACTGCCTGTTCGTTTTTTAGCTTTTTCCACTGCTTTTTGCAATAGCTCGCTATCTATGGGTTTCAGTAGATAATCAATAGCAGAAACCTCAAAAGCTTTTAGGGCATATTGGTTGTAAGCGGTCACAAATATGATCTCAAAGTTGACTTCCTTAAAGAAACCAAGCAGCTCAAATCCGTTGTATTCGGGCATTTCTATATCTAAAAAAACTAAATTTGGATTTTCTTTATTGATTGCAAGCACCCCTTCTGGCACACTTTTATAAGTTCCAAGCAGTTGTACATCAGGACAACAGGTTTTTAACATGAGAGATAAAGAGCGTCTAGCTCGTTCCTCATCATCAATTATGATCGCTTTCATTTCTTAAAATTATTGATTTTCACAAAATATGCCTGATGCAATTTACCAAGTGTGCTTTTCAGTTTATGTTTGGGGATTCAATGGAATACGCAGAACGACTTTCGTGCCGCTGGCTCTACCGTTTTGATAAAGATCGCTGATTTCTAATCCAATTTTTTTTGGATAGGTTTGATTCAAAATTCTTAAGCGTCTTTGAGTTGCCGAAGTAGCAAAGGAGTTATTCATTTTTCCTTGCCGCTTTTGGATGGCTTTAGCTTTTTCGCGCCCTACTCCATTGTCAATAATGATACATTCCAATAATTCTTCCTTTTCCAATCGAATGTGAATGCGCTTCGTCCCTTCTGTTTTATGCAACAAACCATGCTTTACAGCATTTTCGACGAAGGGTTGAATAATCATTGGAGGAATCAGTAGGGTTTCGGTTTGTATATCTGGTACGAGTTCAATGGTGTATTCAAAATGCTTACCAAAACGCAACTTTTCGAGTGTAAGATAGAGGCCCAGCATCCTGAGTTCTTCACTCAATGGTATGACTTGATTTTCGGAAGCATCCAATATTTGACGCATCAGATGACTAAATTTTGCGAGGTAGCGACTTGCATTTTTTACGTCCTTCTCCAAAATCAAATCTTGAATAGAATTCAAGGCATTATACAGAAAATGAGGATTCATTTGTGCTTTCAGGGCAGTGAGTTGTGATGTTTTTAGTTCATTTTCAATTTTCGCCTGCCGTTTGATTTTGGCAATTCTATTCTGTATTTGCCAATAGAACAAAGCAAAAGTGATTAGTCCGCTTAGTCCAATAAACCACCACTGCTGCCAGATAGCAGGAATGATTTCAAAAGAAAACTGCTGAATATCGCTTTTCACTTGATCTTCATTGACTGCTCTTATCTCAAAGGTATATTGACCAGCAGGCAAAGAACGATACTGAAGTTCAGCAGATTGACCTACATTACTTCCCCAATCTTCATTTAGTCCTAATAAACGATATTCGTATTTGAACTTCCCCCGACTTCGCAATAGTGCTGTTTGAAAATGAATTCTAATATCATTCTCAAAATGTCGGAATTTCCGCTGGAGATGAGTGACGTCCAGACTATCATTGATCACAACTCGATTAATACTCAAATGAGGATTGGCAATATTTTTCTGTACATCATGCAGCGGCAACTGCACTAATCCTTTAGTCGTAGCTAGATAAATCACATTATCAATCACCTCAATGCCTACAATTTCACGCTGATGCAAGCCATCTGTTTCATCAATAAGGTCAATAGCTCGTGTTTTTAAATGAATATTCACTAAACCCAAGCCAGTTGCCATCAATAAGTAATCTCCATCAACCCTGATTGCACGAATGGTATTACTCAGTTTATCATTAAATGAAAAATCTGTATGAATTCTACCATTATGATAAGCTAGTAGTCCATTAGTCAATGTTCCTATCCAAAGGGTGTCTTGATACCAATCAAAACAGGTTGGATAGATGGGCTGATTGTTCCAATAAATTGGCATAGTATTGCCATTGACATAACTGAAAAAACCATATTTACTCCCTACGAAAAAGGTATCTTTTTGAGGATGCTGGGTCGTCGCATTACCTGCCCCATCTAGTACTACACGTACTCCGTAGTCTTCTGGCGATAGGTTCATTATGAAAGTACTCCCGCCACTCACTGCAAATGCAGAATCACCACTCAGCACCATACTACGGATATTTCCAGTTAGAGGAAAATCCTTCTTTCCTGACTTTTTGTCCTGCAAGAAGGTTTCTCCGACTCGGGATACGATTAGGTAACGATCGTTTTCGACTATGGTACGAACAATTTTCTGGGCATATTGAGTGGGGGTTTTAACTGGAGTTCGTTCATTTGTTTCTGGGTTAAAACGATAAACATCGCCATCAAAAGTACCAATTAGTAATTCATCTTGAAATCTGGAGAGTGCTGTGATGTTATTGCTACTAAAGAAATCTTCAGGATAGATTTGTAAGTGAATGGATGGAATGACATAAATACCGCTTTGCAAAGAAGTAAGCCATAAATTACCCTCTCGATCGTGCAGAATATCCGTGATTTTTTCGTCTGGGAGAAAATGCTGCAATATCTCGAATTGATGATTTAATAAAAAAGCTCCATTGGATGAACCGATCAACAATCCTTCTCCAAATTCTTTTACCACATAAATACGTTCATTTAATACCGAAACATCTAAATTCGGAATGGGGCTTGCCTTTCCGTCTTTCAGTTTGAACAATTGCCATTTAGCAGCATTCATGTCTTCCACGAAGGCATAGACGATACTACCTGCTTTCCCCATGTACCTGCACTCTATACTATCTTTAGGAAAAAGGCTCTTAGAGTGGACTCCATCTTCCGACCAATGAATATCGCTAACACCGTTAATGTAGAAAAAGTCATCTTGAAAATTCATTGTCTCAGCCCCAAATGGAAGTGTCAGAGAGTGAAATAGACGTTTCTCCCCTTTCAACTCAAAAAAGTATAGCTGATAATTTACCCCCACCAATAGTTCATCCTCTCGAACCGTGAACTTGGGATAAGCTCGAACTTCCTTCGAGAAATCCTTGAACAGATACATACTATCGGATTCCACATAAAAAATCTGCCCCACGAAGTTTTGACACCAGACCCGTTGCTTTTTGTCTACTATGAGGTGTGAAATACTCCGTCCATTCTGTTTTGCATTGAAATATTGTTTAAAAGACAAGCCATCATAGCGAAAAAGTCCCGCGTCGCAACCAATCCAAACAAAGCCAAAGTTATCTTGTGCCACTTGATACACTTCGTTAGAAGGAAAACCATTTTCGCTATCTAGTTTGTAGTAGTAGGGATGCTGTGCTTGCGTGCAGTAAGCACACATCAGTATCGTATTGAGTAATCCAACTCTTAGGATATGTGAGATTTGTGTGGAGATGTTTTTTGAAGAGCAAAGCTAGTTATTTTCCTCAAGCGACCTATCGTAAATGGTTTATCAAAAAATCCAAAAAATCTCTCCCACTTCCTTTTTCCCTTGCGCAAAACTTATTTACCTTTGCGCATGGAAATAAAGAATAGCTTTCAAGACAAGTTTTTAGGGGATACTTTCACTTTCGATGATGTATTATTAGTCCCTGCTTACTCAGAAGTCCTTCCTAGAGAAGTGGACACTTCCGCACAACTAACACGAAAATTAAGGCTGAATGTACCGATTGTTTCTGCGGCGATGGATACCGTCACAGAGAACAAATTGGCGATTGCGATTGCTCGGCAAGGAGGCATTGGAATTATTCATAAGAACATGACCATTGAGCAGCAAGCAGAGCAAGTACGCAGTGTAAAACGTTCGGAGAGCGGGATGATTATTGATCCCGTTACACTGCCAGTCACGGCTACTATTGGTGATGCACTCGGTTTGATGAGGCAGTTCAAAATTGGTGGAATTCCGATAGTAGACAATAATAAAAAACTGCTCGGTATACTGACCAATCGAGATTTGCGATTCGAAAAACGCTTGGATCGTCCTGTTACGGATTTGATGACTTCGGAAAATCTAGTGACGGCTCCTGTTGGGACAGATTTAGTGCAAGCTAAGGAGATTCTACAGGCACAAAAGATTGAGAAGCTACCTGTTGTAGATGACCATAATACCTTAGTTGGTCTCATTACGTTCAAGGACATTATGAAAGTACAGAACTATCCTAACTCTTGTAAAGATTCTTATGGGCGTTTAGTAGTTGGAGCAGCCGTTGGAGTCACCTCTGATATGATGGATCGCGTACAAGCCTTGGTTGATGTGGGAGTAGATGTAATTACTGTGGATACTGCACATGGACACTCAAAGGGAGTACTGGATGCCATTAAAAAAATAAAAACGGAACTACCTGATTTACAAGTCATCGGCGGCAATGTAGCAACAGGTGGAGGTGCAAAGGCATTAGTAGATGCTGGAGCAGATGGCGTGAAAGTAGGTGTTGGTCCAGGGAGTATTTGTACAACGCGCGTCGTGGCGGGTGTAGGTGTTCCGCAGCTTTCCGCAATCTATCGAGCAGCTAAAGCGATTCGAGGAACGGGCGTTCCAATTGTTGGTGATGGCGGCATTCGATTTACGGGCGATATTGTGAAAGCTATTGCAGCAGGCGCAAGTACCATTATGGCAGGCGGTTTGTTTGCAGGTGTGGAAGAAGCACCAGGCGAGACCGTATTGTATGAAGGTCGTAAATTCAAAATCTATCGTGGAATGGGTTCTTTAGGAGCGATGAAGCAAGGCTCAAAAGATCGCTATTTTCAAGATGTAGAAGATGATATTAAGAAACTCGTCCCAGAAGGCATAGAGGGACGTGTACCTTACAAAGGAACAGTTGCAGAAGTGATGGTACAATACATTGGTGGTTTGCGCGCAGGAATGGGTTACTGCGGAGCAGCAACGACAGAAGATTTGCAACTCGCACAATTCAATCGAATCACTGCAGCAGGCGTTTATGAAAGCCATCCACATGATATTACGATTACTAAGGAGTCGCCGAATTATTCTAGGAGGTAAATTTTTTCTAAAAGATGACAGACTATCTGATCGTTCCTGGTCTCGGAAATTCAGGAGAAAACCATTGGCAAACTTTTCTTGAAAAATCAGGGAGTAATTTCCATCGAATCCTACAGAAGGAATGGAATGCTTCTCGTTGCGAAGAATGGATAACAACAATAGATAAAAAGGTTCAAGAATTTGAGCTATCTACTGTCGTATTAATAGGTCATAGCTTAGGCTGTGCAACCATTGCAAAATGGGCTAGTACTTATCAGAGAACTATAAAAGGAGCTCTGCTTGTCGCTCCAAGTGATCTTGAAGCTCCTAAATATACGTTTCCAGCAAAAGGATTTGATACAATTCCGAAAGATAGAATTAACTTTAATACAATAGTGGTAGCAAGTTCTAATGATCCTTGGGTATAAATAGAAAGAGCACGATTTTTCTCAAATAATTGGGGGAGTACGTTGATAGAAATTGAAGATGCTGGTCATATAAATACGGATTCAGGTTTTGGTAATTGGGAAGGTATATTTGAAATTTTAGACCAATTAGAATGAATAATTGGTAATGAGTCAAATCTGTTAATCTATCAGTACAGACTTGCCAAGTTTGTCAAACTTAGCAAGTCTCAATCCACGAATTTCATCCACTACTAAATAATTATATCACCATTGCTTAAATAACGTTTCTATGAAGAGAAACTGAAATTTGTTCGGTGAGAGATAATTATCAGCAAAGCCTAATTTTAAATTCAAGCCTACTTTGAAAGAAATAAACCACCAACGCACTCGAATTGCCATCACAGACATAGACGGCGTACTTCGTGGTAAATACATTAATGCAGACAAGCTAAAAAAGGCAACAGAAAATGGCTTTGGCTTTTGCAATGTCGTCTTTGGTTGGGATATTAAGGATGTGTGCTACGAAAACAGCAAAGTAAGTGGTTGGCATACGGGCTATCCTGATGCGATAGCAAAAGTGGATTTGAATACGAAACGCGAAATTCCTTGGGATGAAAATACGCCCTTTTTCCTAGCAGATTTTAGTGAGGCGCAAAGCGAAATTCAAGCAGTTTGCCCTAGAACTTTGCTAAAAAAAATCAGGCAGCAATGTTTGGACTTGGGCTATCAGCCATTCTTTTCCAATGAATACGAATGGTTTAATTTCAGGGAAACACCTCAAAGTTTAAGCGACAAAAACTATACTCAACCTCAACCCTTGACGCCCGATATGTTTGGTTATTCTTTGCTGCGAATGTCGCTAAACCAAGCCTACATCAACGATCTTTTCGAGCAGCTGACTCAATTTCAAGTTCCAATAGAAGGTCTACATACCGAAACCGGCGATGGTGTTTACGAAGCTGCCATTGTTTATTCCGATATTTTGGAGGCTGCTGACCGAGCGATTTTGTTTAAAACGAGCGTAAAGGAAATTGCTTATCGACATCAAATTATGGCAAGTTTTATGGCAAAATGGAATGCGAACTTGCCAGGTTGTAGTGGACATATTCATCAGAGTTTATGGGATGTAGAAAAAAAGAAAAATCTATTCTACAATACTGATAATCAGTACAATATCAGTCAATTAATGCAGCACTATATTGCTGGTCAATTGCACTGTTTGCCGCATATTTTACCGATGCTTGCACCTACGATTAATAGCTACAAACGCTTAGTGGTAGGTTCTTGGGCTTCGGTCTCCGCGAGCTGGGGCATTGAAAACCGGACGACCGCTTTGCGCGTTATTCCCTATGAGGAAAATAGTATGCGGCTAGAAACTAGAGTGCCTGGTGCAGATGCAAATCCCTACTTGGCGATGGCGGCCAGTTTGGCTTCTGGTTTATATGGCATCCGTCATCAGTTGCTACTGGAAATAGAACCGACCCATGGCAATGAATACGAAAATTCCAAGAACCAAGCCTTACCTAAAAATTTATGGACAGCCACGCAGGCGATGAAGTCCTCCCCTATCGCCCAAGAACTTTTCGGCGAGACTTTTACCGATCACTTTCTCCGTACCCGCGAATGGGAGTGGCAGCAATATGAGCAACAAGTGAGCGATTGGGAGTTGAAGCGATATTTTGAACTGATTTAGTAAAAGGATATCGAATCCTGAACAAAGAATTACGAATATAGAGAGAAGGCAAAACTCCTGTATTATTGTGTTCAGAATTCGATATTCGGTATTTTTTATCGTTTCCCATCCAAATAGTTTCCAATCCGAATAATTTCTGCAAAAACACCCGCGGCAGTCACTTCTGCACCTGCACCTGGACCGCGCACTACAAGTGGTGTATCTTTATAACGATTTGTAGTAAAAACGATCATGTTGTCGCTCCCATTCAAACCATAAAAAGGGTGAGTTTGCTCGTAAGTTTCTAAGCCTACTGTTCCTTTTCCACCTTCAAATTTAGCGACCATTCTCAAGACTTTTCCTTCCTTCGTCGCCGCTTTTTGTTTGTCTGCAAAATCTTCATCTGATTGTACTAGCAATTCAAAAAATTCATTTACACTTGCCGCATTCATCGTCATTTCTGGCAGAATAGAATTGATTGTAATATCTTTTTCTTCTACCGCAAAACCTGCTTCTCTTGCTAGAATAATCAACTTTCGACGCATATCCTTTCCACCCAAATCTTCTCTTGGATCGGGTTCAGTGTAGCCTTTCTCTTTGGCTTTTCTAACGATTTCGCTGAATTGCTTTTTACCATCGAAGTTATTGAAAATGAAGGACATAGAACCAGAAATGACGCCTTCTATTTTTCGGATATGATCGCCGCTGTAGATTAAATCTTTTAAAGTAGAAAGAACTGGTAAACCCGCGCCCACATTGGTTTCATAAACAAATTGTACACCACGTTTGCGTGCTAATTGCTTCAAACGCAAGTATTGATCGTAGGAAGAAGAAGTAGCAATTTTATTCGGCGTAGAAATGGAAATACTACTGTCCAAAATAGCAGCGTAATGTTTTGGTAATTCGCCACTTGCTGTATTATCCACAAAGATAGTATTAGATAAATTCATCTTGCGCATTCGCTCAACATAGCTCGCTAGATTGGAGTTTTCTTCGGAACTTAAAAGCGTAGTTTTCCAGTTCGCCAGATCAATTCCTGTCTCATCGAACAACATTTTTCGACTATTTGCCAAGCCAACAACTTTGATTTCCAAATTTTGATCTTCTCTCAAGTACTCTTGCTGCTCTCGAATTTGTTCCAATAATGTTCCACCAATCAAACCAACGCCCACTAAAAACAAATGCAGTTCTTTTTTATCGGACAAGAAGAAGGATTCATGCAAAGCATTCAAGGCTTTCAGTTCATCTACTTTATTAATGACTACAGAAATATTCAATTCTGAAGAACCTTGCGCAATCGCTACGGCATTGATTCCATTTTTGCCTAATGCCTGAAACATTCGTCCCGCAATACCTGGACGATAGCGCATATTTTCACCAATGATCGCTACGGCAGAAAGATTACGTTCAATTTTAATGGGATGAACAATACCTTTATTTTGCTCATATTCAAAGGCTCTTTCTGCGGCTTGTTTTGCTTTTTCTGCGAATTTAGGTGCAACTGCAAAGCTGATCGCATTTTCGGAAGAACCTTGCGTAATCAAAACAATATTGACATTAGCAATCGCTAAAGCATTGAACAAACGCGCAGCAATGCCAGGCACACCAAACAGTCCACTACCAGAAAGCGTCAGTAAACTAATATCGCCAATAGAAGAAATACCTTTCACCGCGCGGTCTTCAGGATCGGTTTGATCGGAAATGTAAGTGCCTTCAAATTCAGGATTAAAGGTGTTTTTGATATATAATGGAATGCCTTTCTTCAAGGCAGGTTGCAAGGTTGGAGGATAGATTACTTTTGCTCCAAAGTGCGACATTTCCATCGCTTCTGCATAAGTCATCTTAGGGATCGTAAAGGCGCGTTTTACTTTTCTAGGATCGCAAGTCAAAACACCATTCACATCTGTCCAAATCTCAATTTGTTTGGCTTCCAAACCTGCTGCCAAAAGTGCTGCGGTATAATCCGAGCCACCCCGGCCAAGTGTTGTGGTCAATCCCCCTTTTGCACTTGCCACAAAACCCGTCACGATTTGAATATCGCTCTGCTTGCGATAATATTCTTGAATTCTTTTGTAAGTCGCCTCAAAATCTACTTTGGAATTACCAAAAGATTTATCGGTTTTGATGACTTTTCGCGCATCCAAATAAGATGCTGGAATACCTTGATCTTGCAATGCGTGTGCAATGATGAATGCAGAATTGCGCTCTCCAAAACTCAGTACGTAGTCCATCGTTCGCAAAGAGGCTTCACGCACTAGATAAATACCATAGAGTAAATTCTTGAGCACGGCGTGGTTTTGCTCCAAAATGGGCAACACTTTTTCCAGTAAAGGTTCTCTTATCAGCTCATTAGCAGCATCCAAATGCCTTTGATGAAAGTCCTCAAACAATTTATAGTAATCTTCTTTTCCCTTCGCCGCCGTTTGACTCATTTCAATCAGCGCATCCGTTACGCCGCCAAAAGCAGAGAAGACTACTGTGATTTTCTCACCACGTTCATAATAAGTTTTTAGGATTTCAATAATGCCTTTTATGCGTTCAGGTTTGGCCACGGAGGAGCCACCAAATTTTAATACTTTCATTTTCTGTAAGGATGAGGTGAAAAGAGGGAAGAATGAAGTTTTGAAACAAATCATCATCTAACCAAATCACTAGTAGATAAAGTCCGCAAAGGTATTCAGTACATCGGAAATAGTAAAATAGAGAATGGCTAGTTTTCCATCGTCAAACTTTGAATGAGCGTGATTTTCGGTGCATCAGGAATCGTGGTTTGATTAGCAATATGCGCACTGATTTCATCGCGAAAGTTGGTCTCCCAGTGTTCCGTCAAATTTAGAGTACGCGTAATAAAAGTAAGTAATGTTGCTACTGCATCTAGGTTAATGCGTTGTCGAGTGTAGCGTTGGAGGAGTTTTTGGGCGATCATTTTTTTACTTTCAAATCGCCCTTTCGGATGTCGCTCGTTCTCCAATCGCAAACGGCAAGCTGCGATGGCAAAAGCAATGGGATTGACCATTTCCCAGAGATCGTCTAAGTACTGCTCGCGCACAGCATAGCGCGCATAGTTCATTTGTAGGCGCGTCGTACCAAATTCGTATTCGTGTTGCTCATGAATCGGAGGCAAGGAATTGGCTAAAAAAATAGCTACGGCTGCTGCTGGAATTTTGTATTCTACTTCTTGCTGTGTTGCGACGAAATCTTCAAATAATTGCTGCCCAAAGCGACTGTTCTCATAGCCTTTTAGTTCCAAGGTCAAGAGTAACAAACCTGCTTTTCCATCTTTGAATCGCAACCCAAGGACTAAATTTTCTTGCGGATCATCTTTTTTGGCTTCTACAACCTGCTTCGGTAAACTCAAAAAAGTAGCAGGACGACCGGTATCCAAGCGATCTGTCCAATCAGGCAGAAAAAAATCTATGAAATCTTGATATAAATTTTCGATGAGAAGTTTCCAGTGTTGCTGCATTTATTCCAAGATTGAAGGAATGAGAGGATTTGAGTATAGTCTCACAATTCGTCTGTATTAAAATCAATTCGTTGCACTCGTTTGAAAACGAGTAGATATGGGTTTGAAGCTAGGAAACTTCAAACATCGGCTCTTAATATTTTACTATCGTCCTATTTCCAACACTTAAAAGAAGAACAAGTTAGCTGGGAAGTCTACATTTTTCAGTAGTATGTTACACTCGTTTAGAAACGAGTCAATATAGTTTTAAAACTAAGAGACTTCAAACATCGGATTTTTAAGCGAAATGTTCTCTTCTAAGAGCTTGTCCAAATTTTATCGTTCTGATAACCAATATCTTATGAACCTGCTGTTGAAATAATTGATTCATTTCTCGATGGCTATCGGGAGCTAAACTCATAAATTCTTTCTTAGGCAGATGTATCCGCCTCAGGCGTGAACCACAACCTATTGACGATCAGTTAAATAAATTTTTAGATAAGCTCTAAATTCAAGACAAAAAAAGCCCTGCCAAACAATCGGGTGACAGAGCCAAATCTGAATTAGTATGATTCTTTTATAAATTCAAATACGTGTGTTAAGTTCGATTACCTCTGGTGGTTTTATTTGATTTTTGCAGACTGAGGAAACTCAATCGCGGTAATCGTTATCATAAAACTACTAGAAGAACAAAATTATTGTTAGTCGGTTCCCTAAAACCAAAATAAAGTTTTAAAAAACCGATTCGATATTAAAGAGACGATCATCGAAGTTGAATAGTTGTAGGGGAAGGTTTTTTTCTCAGACTTTAACAAATGTGTTTTAAACTGCTACCTTCAAACGATCTTTCAACGCCATCATATCATCTCGATAGCGCGCGGCGGAGATGAAATCCAATTCTTTTGCTGCTTTTTTCATTTTGCGCTCCGTTTCAGAAATCGCTTTTTCGATTTGATCTCTAGTCATGTAGCTCACCACTGGATCGGCGGCTAAACTTGGCGTATCTTCTAATTCTACATATACATTCTTAGTGCCGCGAATATCCAAAATAGAGCGCTTACTCAAAATTTCTTCTTTCGATTTACGCATCGTTTTAGGTACGATGCCATGCTGCTCATTGTACTCGATTTGTATCGCCCGACGACGATTGGTTTCATCTATCGTCATTTGCATACTGTCGGTGATTTTATCAGCATAGAAAATGACAAGACCATTTGCATTTCGAGCGGCGCGTCCTGCGGTTTGCGTTAACGAGCGATCATTTCTCAGAAAGCCTTCTTTGTCTGCATCCAAAATGGCTACCAGAGAAACTTCAGGTAAATCCAATCCTTCCCTAAGCAAGTTTACACCAACCAATACATCAAATTCGCCCAAACGTAAGTCTCGCAGTATTTCTACGCGCTCCATTGTATCTACTTCGGAATGAATGTAGCGGACTTTAATGTTTAATTTGACTAAATATTTAGAGAGTTCCTCCGCCATTCTTTTGGTCAGCGTCGTCACCAAAACGCGTTCATCTTTTTTGATGCGTTCATATATTTCATCCATCAGATCATCAATCTGATTCAAACTCGGACGCACATCAATTGGCGGATCTAGCAAACCTGTTGGACGGATCAGTTGCTCAACTATTGTTCCGCCCGTTTGCTCCAATTCATAATCCGCTGGCGTTGCGCTGACGTAGACAATTTGGTTGGTCAAACTCTCAAATTCATTGAAATTTAATGGGCGATTATCCATTGCGGAAGGCAAACGGAAGCCATAATCCACCAAGCTCAATTTACGCGCTCGATCGCCACCCCACATTCCTCGAATTTGCGGCAGTGTCACATGACTTTCGTCAATCATCATCAAATAATCATCAGGAAAATAGTCGAGCAAGCAGAACGGACGCGTGCCAGGCGTTCGACCATCGAAGAAACGAGAGTAATTTTCCACGCCATTGCAATAACCCAATTCTTTCATCATTTCCAAATCGAAAGTGGTGCGTTCTTTGATGCGTTGTGCTTCCAGCAGTCGCCGTTCTTTCTCAAAATATTTAATTTGAAAATGCAATTCGTCTTGAATATCGCTGATGATTTCTTTCATTCGTTCTTTGGGTGCGACGTATAAATTCGCTGGAAAAATCGCGACATTATCTAATGCTTCCAAGGTCTTTCCACTCTCCGTTTCGAGCATTTTGATTTCTTCAATTTCATCACCAAAGAAGGTTACACGGTAGCCAAAGTCAACGTAGGGCAAGTTGATATCTACCGTATCGCCGCGTACTCGAAAAGTGGCGCGTTTGAAATCTACTTCCGTTCTGGAGTAGAGGCTTTCCACCAATTTATACAAAAAAGTATTGCGTGTAATAACGTCCCCTTTTTTAATGCGAATAATGCCCGTTTTATAATCTTCTGGATTCCCCATACCATAAATACAGGAAACAGAAGCCACAATAATTACGTCACGGCGTCCAGAAAGCAAGGAAGAAGTTGCGCGTAAACGCAGTTTATCTACTTCTTCGTTGATGGATAAATCCTTTTCGATATAGGTGTCCGAAGTACTGATGTAAGCCTCGGGTTGGTAGTAGTCGTAGTAAGAGACGAAATATTCGACGGCATTATCTGGGAAAAAATCTCGAAACTCCCCGTATAATTGTGCAGTCAAAGTTTTGTTATGCGTCAAAATGAGTGTCGGGCGATTCAATTCCGCAATGACGTTTGCCATCGTGAAGGTTTTTCCAGAACCTGTTACACCTAGCAAAACCTGCGCTGCTTCGCCCTTGTGAACGCCTGTAACGAGTTGCTTAATCGCTTGTGGTTGATCGCCAGTTGGTTGGAACGGTGAACTCAATTTGAAAGCCATAGATATGGTTGATCTGTTGAATGGATGATTTGCTGAACTGACTGCTTGACAGTCTGAAATCCATACTTAAATGTGCTAAAATGAAACCGTTCTTCAACTCCAAAGGTTCAACAGAAAGGTGTAAGTTGTAACAATTTGTTTTAATTTGTTTGATTAGTTCTATTCAAGAAACAAAGTTGTTTTCAAAGAGGTCTTATGGACAGGAACAGATTTTGGAGGTGTTTTTGAAGAAACACCTCCAAAATCTGTTCCTGTCCGAAGAATCCCAAACGGACGAATTTTTATGAAGTAAAAATTTGTCCGTTTGCTTTGAAATGAAGAGACACCCTAAAATTTTTAGTGTAAATTTCAGTAAGACATGAGATTCAAATCTACGAATAAGCAATTAACTGAATCAACAAGAAGTAATGAAAAGTGATCATTTTTGGAAAACTAAATCTTTATTCAAAAAAGCAATTCAGCAAATTTTATCCGTTGAAAATAACTTGTTATTCGATGAAGCTGCCCTACCTGCTTATGCGCATAAAAATCCGCTGATTGATTATTTATTTTGGGAGCGATTGGCAGTGGTTGATAATTTCATTCAGCATCGTTATCCTTATCCAATTCGTATTTTAGATTTTGGCTGTGGCACAGGAGTAATGTCTTACATGCTTTCTAACAAGCATCTCATTTGTGCAAATGATCTCAAATTTTCTCCACTTCGAGCCGTATGGAAAAAAATACAATTTCCTGATAATGTGCAGTTTGTGGAAGGAGATATTAGAATGCTCGATAATTTATCAAAAGTTGAAGTAGTTGTAGCACTAGATGTTTTGGAGCATATGAGTGAAGCAGATATAACGTCTTATTTTCACTATTTCATGGATTTACTGCAACCTAATGGCATACTTCTTATTTCTGGACCAACTGAAAATAGGCTATATCAAATAGGGCGAAAACTGGCAGGAAAACGCTTCACAGGCAGCTATCATACCAATGATATTGACAAGATTATAAAGCAATTAAATACCTTTGCAAGAGTGGAGGTGATTGCAGATTTGGTCTGGCCCATAAGTCTATTTAAAATTATCAAGATAGAGAAAAGTTGAAAATTGAGAATGGAAAATTGAAGTTGGCAGTGCTTATTCCTTGCTATAATGTGCAAGCGCATATTAAGTCTGTAATTATCAATCTTCCCGAGGTGGTGGATTTGGTAATCGCAGTGGATGATGCTTCGATAGATGATACGGCGACTGTTTTATTTGAGCTGCAGAAGGCACAAAATTCTATTCCAATACTTGTGCATCAACACAAGCAAAATGGAGGCGTTGGGGCAGCAATGAAGACCGCTTTTCGGATTGGATTGGAAAGTGGTTGCGAGTACTTTGTGAAAATCGATGGTGATGGACAGATGGATGGTTCTTTTATTCCAAAACTAATTGAAAAAGAAGGAGTTAACTTTGTGAAAGGCAACCGCTTTCATGATTTCAAAGCCTTGCGACAAATGCCTTTTGCCAGAAGAGTTGGAAATTTAGGACTAAGTTTTTTACTGAAAGCAGCAAGTGGTTATTGGCACATTTTTGATCCGACGAACGGTTTCTTTGCCATTGACCGAAAAACGCTGATGCAGTTGGACAAGAGCCGCTTAGCAAATGATTACTTCTTTGAATCGTCTCTGCTATTAGAGCTTTATTACACCAAAGCAAAAATCAAGGATGTGGCGATGCCTGCAATTTATGGCAATGAGGTTTCCAATCTGTCCATTTGGCAATCTTTGGTGCGTTTTCCACTAAAGTTAGCAACTGCTTTTATTAGAAGAATTACATTCCGCTACTTTGTCTTTGATTTCAATATAGCGTCGCTCTATTTATTGATTGGCGTGCCTTCCTTTCTATTTGGCGTTGTTTTTGGTGGTTATAATTGGGTCTATTACGCTACTCGCAATATTCCAACTCCGCTTGGCACTATTATGATCGCGACCTTAACCGTAGTGCTCGGTTTTCAGTTGATTTTGGCGGCAGTACAGTTTGATGTAAGCGATAATTGGATAAAGAAGTAAGATATGAAAAGCAAAAAATTGTTTTGGCATGAAATCATTTATGGAGCAAGTTTTCTACTGCTTCTCCCAGTTGTTATACTCGCTTTTTTCAATCATCCACTAAGCGTTCACGATTGGGATTGGCCTGTCCAATTTGGGAAAATAGACTACACTTTTTGGCAGCATCAAGCTTATCATTATCAAGAGCTTTCAGGGCGATATTTTACCACTTTTCTATTAGGTTTGACGCCTTATTGGTTTAATCTTACTACTTTTAAATTCTTTCCTATAATATTGATTATCAGTACTTTTGGAGGTTTATCTTATTTGATTCGCTCTGTAAAAGCCAATATTTCTAAAAAACAAGCAAGCTCTTTTGCACTATTAATTTTACTCCTTTGGTTTTCAGGTCTATCAGGAATGTTTGAAATGGTTTTTACGCTTTCTAGTGGTTTTCAATATTGGTCTGCTTGCATTCTATTCTTGTTTTGGTTGGGTTTATTATTGCGAGTAGAGAAAGAGCAAAGTCTTGGAAAAGTGATTGCATTATTTCTATTGACAATTGCTATTAATGCCAGCAATGAAATCAATATGTTGTTGTTAAATTTGAGTTTATTGATTTATGGAATACAGACTTTCATTAACTCTAGAAAAGTGCCAAAATGGTTGATTTTATTAGGAATAATTGCGCTGATTAGTAGTTTACTAATGGTAGCTGCACCTGCTAATTTCAAGCGTATTGAAACCTATCCTGGTTCTGGAAAGGTGCTTTTTGCGTTAGGATTTTCTTTGCCTGTCATGCTTCAAAATTTTATCACTTGGCTCGTCAATACGCCCATTCTAGCTTTGAGTATTTTGCTTTGGCAACCAATCAAAAATGCTTTAGTGACGATAGATTTTCCACTTCTTCGAAGGGAAAAACTCAAATGGATAATCGGAACGACACTCGTTTTGCAATACTTTCCATTAGCACTGCTCTTCTATGCTTCTGGTCCAAATAGTTTACCTGAGCGCATTATTGATGTATTGTATTTGCAATTCATTTTGTGTTGGTTTCTGATTTTGGGCAATTTGATTAAAAATTATAATCTGAGAATAAATTTTAAAGTACCTGCCTTCTTAGAAATTGGGTTAGCTGCTTATATCTTCCTCTTCGCCTTATTCAATCCACTAAAAATCAATCGGAATTTAGATGCTCCAAGTGATTTGAGTCTACAATCTTTGACTCAATTCATTCAAATTGACAATAATTTTGGGCAAGCATGGTTGTCTATCCTTGATGGAAATGCGGCGGATTACCATCGAAGTAATCTTGAAAACTATGAATTACTTCAAGAATGCGAAGACCGAAAATGCTATTTACCAAAACCTGAAAGACGACCATCCTTACTTTATCAAGACATTTTTGATCGAAGAAATGATCCCGATGGAGAACACAATATGAGTTGGTATTTTAATGGAAGGCAGCAGTGGATTTACTATTTGAAAGATTAGTGATGAGTTTAATTTTTTATTGCTTTTTTGTCAGAATCAGGATTTAGAGGATTACAAGATTTTCAGGATTGGCTGAATAACATCTTACTTAGAAATTGTAGTGTTCAATGATCGGTGCTCATTGAATTTCAGCAAATCACTGATTTATTGACAATCAAGACTCTGCGTGCTCTGCGAACTCTGCGTGATACACTTTTTTTGAACATTCCTAGGTTGTATGCCATTTTCAATTCATCCTAGCCTCCACCCCACTTCCATCTTAATCCTCCAAACCCATAAACCGAAAACATCGGCTTTGTGCCAGAAACCGCTAAATGCTTATTCAAACTGACTTCTGCGCCAGTAACAATCGAAAAGCTCTGTCCAAAATTTACTAAGGCTTCGCCTCTGACAAATCCACCAAAAGAACTGATGATTCGTGGGTCTTTGAACTTTCCAAAAACGGTGCTTTGAATCGCTTCTGCAATTTCGTCAGTGGCATTTTCGACGGGACGCAACAAACCGCCTTCGAGCAAAGAATCGATTCTTTCGCTGATGAATAAGACACTTCCTAATTCCACAACGGGCGAAGGGTCAGCGGTCAAACGAACGCCTGCGGTAAGTTCAGCATCTATGGTAGATTCATTACCAAATTCATAAATTGGATGATCGCCAAAAGCGAGCTTCTTTGCATGAACATAAAATTCTAAGTCATAGCGTTTTGGAAAAAAAGGTTTCACTTGCTGCGTCTCTGCTAGTGCAATATCTCCCAAATGTTTCGTCAATTCTTCAGAGCGTCCGCCGAGTGCTAAACGCAGGGATTTTAATTGGTTACCAATGATTTTTGATGCCAATTGCTCACTCAAGCGCGGTTCAGAAATCATAAAACTTCCACCAAAAAACAAGAATCGTCCATAAAAGCGAACGGCATTGTTATTGCGACTCAATTGCTTAGAAATCTCTTGGTCGATCTCAATCCGTAGACCTGGAAACAAGTCTTTCACCCAACGTGGTGCACTCAAATCAAAAGTCGCAAAAGCAGTATCTATATCTGCTTCGCCAATTTCCAACTCTTCAAAACCAACAATATCAGATAGGTTGCCATTGAAAGTCGTATAACTTCTGCCATAGGTGTATTCGACGCCGCCTTCGAAGGTTTGGGTTGAACCACAAAGGGCATAAAGAACACAAAGGAAAGTTAGGGAATATCGAATAATGAATACTGAATTTTGAATTTTGAAGGCAGACAGATGTCCTACTTGGCAGACTTCGTTATTCCTTGTTCCATGTTCGATATTCGATATTTTATTCATATTGTTCATTTCTTTTTAGTCGGAATCAGTCCACGATAACTATCGGGATTCAGGATTGTAGAATTTTCAGGATTACCTAAACAAACTCACATCTCCCTTCATCACCTTCTTTGAACCATCTCCAAATCGAATTACGGCGCGATAAGTATAAACTCCTTGAGGCATATTTTTTCCATTAAAAGTGCCATCCCAGCCCAATTCAGGAGCATTCAATTCAAAATCGTTATTTTCAAAAACAAGCGTCCCCCAACGATCAAAAATGTGGAGTTTTTCTACAAATTCACCTGAACCATTATCACTGAAAAAAGTGAAATGGTCATTTCTTCTATCTCCATTGGGTGAAAAAGCATTAGGTGCATAAATTTCTCCTAAAACGATTGTCAAAGGAATGCCATCTGAAGCAAAGCAGCCTCGGTCATCTTTCACAATCGCGCGGATATCTAAGTTATTGGTAGCAATAAAATCGGTGGTATTTGTTCCAGTATCAATTGCTTTGGGCACCCACTGAAATTCAACCACATTGCCTTTAGTACGAGCAGCGAGTTGAATAGGCGTATTGGGTCGAACTTCGAGCGCGGGACTTAGAATTTGAACCCCCAATTCAGGCGGCGGCAACAATTCTACTTGCATCGAATCGGTGCAGCCCAAATCACTTTGAATGACGATATTGTAAATGCCCGTATCCAAATCATTAAAAGTTGGAAACAGAGAATAGGTATTGCCGCCATCAATGGAGTAGATGATTGGCACGTCGGGATTGGTAGGAAAAAATTCAATACTACCAAAATCATTTGGACAGCGCGGCTGCGTAACTTCCAAATTCACATTTCCCGTATCAGAACGTATAAATTCGATGGGCAGAATACTTGCACAGCCACCAATTTCGCTAGTAATCGTAACTTCTAGTGTTCCTTCTTCTTGTCGCGTCAATTGATTCGTGGTATCGCCCGTTTCCCAAAGATAATTGAACGACTCAGGAAAAAGATAAGCAGTGAGACTATCGCAAGTCTCGAAATATTCAATTTCTACTTCAGGTGGCAAACTTCCTTCTACTTCAAAAAAACTTTCTACAAAACACATTGCACTATCTAAAGTACGTACAGAATAAGTACCAAAATCTTCCGCTCCAAAGTTTGGAAAAAAAGAATAGAAAGACTCAGAACCGATTGGATTAACCCAAACTACATCTTGAAATAAGCTATCATTTGCTAATTTGAAAAAGAGCGTATCGCCAATACAAACCTCTGCTAAGTCTACAATTGGAGTAGGTGGAATGTTGACGATTAGTTCAAGTGTATCCGTATCTTCACAACCTTCTTCATTGAAGCCATGCAAGACATAAATGCCTGTATTTTCTCCTTTCAGTTCAGGAAAAACTAATAAAGAATCTTGAAATTCGGCAACACCAAGTTGTTCCCAATAATGATCTTGACCACCTGTTCCACTTAACATCAACGACTCATTTTCACAAACCAAAGTATCCACACCAACACTCAAAAATGGTGGATTTTCAACTATTACACTTTCCGAAGTTTGACAACAATCATCTGCAATTGTCCAAGTGAATGTCCCTAGATTTCCAGTCAATGGCAACTCCACACTTTCGCCTTCTCCAATTCGATTTCCACTAGCATCTGACCAAAAGACTTGAGCATCTTGAGGAATACATTCGCCACTAATATTGGCATCTAACAATAAGCGATTGTTTTGGCAATCTAAATCTGCGGTAAGCTGTGGTCGGCAATTGGTGACGACTTCTAGGCAGCCAATTTGGGTGGCAAATTCGGTTGTAGTATTCGCTGTATTATTGAAAACATTGTAAATAACTTCTAAACCAATGGCACAAAGCGGCAAATTTCCACTCAAACGTCCTGCGCCTGAAAGGGTTTGTAGATTACCTGTGAGTGAAAATTCGGGTTGCGCAAAAGAGGTGAGCCAAAGGTTAATTTCTTCTATATTGCGCAATTGATCGACTAGCAGCGAATCATTGTAAACGAACGCAAAACCATCCAAACAATCGGCGCAATTCCCAAAGGCAATGCTCCCGATTTCCTTGCGCGTACTATCAGGCAAAATCGCCAAAACCGTTGCCCGATCTACTTGTTGACCACCAAAAGCATTGATGTCCACAAAGTAGGAACGCAGCAAACTATCGGCTTCGAAGAAAGTGGTATGTACCAGCGTATCTCGCGATTGTCCACTGCCTTGTCCGCCATCTTGTGGATCAATATAGGAAATACCACAATCCGTCAATTCGATTTGTGCAACAATTGTTAAGCTCCAGCAAAGCAAAGAAATGAATAGTAGTAATTGTTTCCTCATATGTTATAATCGGCAAGCTTTGCGGAGAAAGAACGTCAGGAAACCTTAAATTCGTATCCAGCTCTACAAATCCTTCAATCGCTCTTCTGTGTCTTTTCTTGATAAGGTAAGCATCTCTATTCTTTGATCTTCTGAATACTGAAAATGTAGATAGGTATTTAAAAAGTTATGCCAATATAAATCCCAATCGGGAACTTCCCCTAAAATAGGCATCATTCCTCCTTTAGAAAATTTCAAAGGTATTCCGAATTTTTTTCTAATTTCGACTTTGGAGGTATCGAAATTAATATCATGAAAGTCATTGATTACGAATTTCTTATATCCTTCAAATCCTTCACTGAATAGAGAGATACTTATGATGACCTTATATGTGGAGAGTACAAAAAGTATTCCGTTCTGCTTTGAAGAGAAATAATAATTTTCTTCTCCTTCTTCTAATTCGCATTGTTCTGCTTGTAATATCTTATCCCTGAATAGAATATTATAATGGGAATCTAAAACTGTTGATAAGATAGAGATAGAAGGCATATGCTATTCAGTTGAAGCATTTTTTTGTGAAGAACCACTATTTATTTCTTACTTTCCTTCCCCTTCTTCCTACGCTTCTTTTTCTTCTTCTTTTTGTCCATCACTTCTTCCTCCTCGACGGCAACCATAGGCTCATATTCTCCAACCGAAATCAAATTCGTAAACAAACGATACGCCCCTGGCACACCTGCGGGCAATTCTCTAAACCAAGAATAGCCAGTGTAAATGTAGTGCCCTTCTCCATACTTGGCGACTAACAAACCTCCATCACGAGCGGGTTCTCCTTTATCGTTGCTAGAAAGAATTGGCGTGTAATTTTCGTCCCATTCATTCGGGAAGTACAAGCCGCGTTCTTGCACCCAATTCTCAAAATCTTTATCCGTTATTTCGTTTGGAAAATTCAAAACGGGATGTTCAGGAGCAAGAACACGAATGTCTGCATCTTCCATGGAAACGCGATCTCTGGAGATTTTTAAAGGATAAGGTCCAATTTTTTCGGTTGGCACACTCTTGCGACGAGTAGTATTGTATTGCACAATCATTGTTCCTCCCCGCTTGACGTATTCCATCAATTTTGGCTGATAAAATTTTAAGCGATCAACGGTATTATAAGCGCGAACCCCTAAAATAACCGCATCATATTGATCCAAATTCTCAATAGTCATATCGCGATCTTCTAACATATCTACCTGATAACCAATTTGTTCCAAACTATTTGGAATTTCATCGCCTGCGCCCATTAAATACCCAATGCGTTCGCCTGCTTTTTTCAAATCAATCTTCACAACTTTAGAAGAAGCGTCCGAAAGTACCGTCTGTGTAGGAATGTGATCGTATTCCATCACGATGGCAGATTGCGTATAGTCTTCACCATTTACGGTCACCATTGGGACAATGAAGTTTTCGCTTTGCTCTGCAGGCGGCGTCAATTCAAAAACGGTTTTGAACTCTTCCCCTTTCAATTTCAAATCAAAAACTACCGAATCAGGACTCACTATCCAACCTTCTGGATGACACAATTGCACTTCGCCCTGTACATCAGCTTTCCCTGCTTTCACCAAGACTTCGATTTGCTGTGGCTGATTATCTGCAAAGACATAAACCTTATTATCCAAGCTGGTAAACACGGGTGGCGTAATTTCAAAAGGACGATATACCTCACCATCCACAGGGTCGTTGCGTTTGTAAACTGCATCTTTGATAATGCTCATTGCTTCTCCTTCTACTTCCAAGTTGAAGGTCACTCGAATGGCGCGTTCAGTCTGTGGTGTTCCAATTAGCAATTGATCTTTCACCGTGTACATTCCCAATTCTGCTTTTTCATTGAGCCAGTAAGAATTGGTGTAAGCAATGTCTTTTGGTAAAGCCAGCTCTTTGAAAAATTGATATTTTTGGTTGTCATCCATCTTCAAATTAGTCATCGTATCCTTTGCAATTGGGCGAATCTCAAAAGATTGTAAAGTTACTTTCCGATTTGAACGCTTCACTGCTTCAATGGATAATTCTATAGTTGCGCCAGGTGTTGCAGAAGGATCGTCCACTACTGCTTCCAAATATAAACCTGTGCAAGCCTCAATGATTTCTGCAATTTCTTTACTCTTCACGCGCTTCCAATAAGAATCCTCCAAACTGCTTATCATGCGTTGTGCTAACAATAAATTCGGTAAACTTTTTGCTGGATTGTTGAAGTCAAAATTCTCCTGAACGGTCTTCAACATCGCTCCAATCGCATCGCCATTTTTCACTCTTGTCCAAGTTGTATTAATGCCTTCAAATAGGTCATTTTTATCCTTTGGCATATCGCCTTTCACCAATTCTAAATATTCCGATTGTGAACCACGCGTTCCCGTCGAGCCAAAGCCTTGACTTTTGTGCATACTTCTACTTTCTGCCGCAATCTCCGTATTCGATTTTCCTAGCATTGGATAATAAACACCAATATCCACACTCACCATTTTGGATTTATCAGCTTTATTGAACTTATCCCGACTGCCATAAAACCACCAAGAAGTATTGAAAAAAGTACGTCGTGGCTGCCAAGTATCCACGTATTTTAATTGTTCTGGATAGACATTGGGATCGCCCGTCAAATCAAAAGCCTCTACAGATAGCATTGCAGAAGAAGTATGATGCCCATGCGTTCGACCAGGTGTGCGGTGATCAAAACGATTGACAATAATGTCGGGCTGAAAATTACGAATCACCCAAACTACATCACTTAATACTTCTTCTTTGTTCCAAATCGCTAGTGTTTCGTCAGGATGTTTGGAATAGCCAAAGTCATTAGCGCGCGAGAAAAATTGTTGTCCACCATCGGTACGGCGAGCAGCGAGCAATTCTTGTGTTCTTATGACGCCGAGCAACTCTCGAATTTCTGAGCCAATTAGATTTTGTCCACCATCGCCACGAGTCAAAGAGAGATATGCGGTATTGGCTTTCAACTCATTTGCTAGGTAAGCAATCAAGCGCGTATTTTCATCATCTGGATGTGCAGCGATATAGAGCGCAGAGCCTAAAAAATTCAATTTTTCGATGCCTTCGTAAATGTCAGTCGAAGTCCATTTTTTAGGAGCTTGCGCCGAAATAAAAGTGATGCTAAATACGCAAATGGCAGTGTATAAAAATCGCATGAAAGTCGTAATATTTGTGAAATTGCTGGAAAAGAGCGTTAGGCGTCGGACGCTTTGAAAGCGTCCGACGCCTAAATCAGTTCTCCAAAGTGTTTGCAAAGATAAGAAGGAATGAAGGAATGGAAAGTTCATTTGAGAGTGGTTAACAAGTGGGACTAGAATCGAAATTGATTTATCAATTAAAAAAGCTATTTTTGTTTAAAAATGTAATTTATGACATTATCTAACTTGCTACCTTCCGTAAAGAAACTTTCTCTAATAGATAAGCTAAAACTGATAGGGATTCTTTCAGAAGAAGTATAACCACCTATTCAAGCAGTAGAAACGATGATGCCGCTGATTCAACCGAATCAACTTTACTATCTCCACACTCCTTATAATACCTTTGGAGCTGCTGATATTCTTATGCAGACGTTAGAGCAAAATAAGATACAGAACTAAATACACAACAATGCGCTTCAAATATTCCACTTTGCATCCAGAACAGAGCCAACTAGACAGCTTACCTAGAGTATTTCTAACATTGTATTTGTCTACTTTCCAAGCACTCAATTAGTACTCCCTCTCTGTGTGTGCAAAATTGCACAAATCTTAAATCTATCAGAATAGTGCTTTATCTAAAAGTGCGTAATGTGGATATGTATGGACATCAGCCTAAGGCAGACGCGTCGAGTCCATCCATATTCATCAGGGTTTACAAGGGGGGAAAAATGGCTAAATAGCCATTTCCCCCCCTTGTAAACCCTAATCAAATCAATCGGGTGTCGAACCCGATTGATTTGAAAAAAGCAAAGAAATTTCACACCTACACACTTTTTGGTAACTGAACTAGCTCGCCGCCTAAAGGCGGCTCGCAGAGGGTTTTTAGAGCAGAAATAGATGATTTTTGTTACAAAAATCATCTATTTCTGCTCTAAATCCCTCTTCCTTTCGCCCGTACGGGCGAAAGAAAAAAGTCACCCTCGAATGTTGGCCAAGGGCAGTGGATGTTTCTCAGCCCCAGGCTGAACAATTTGAAGGTTGGCCGATAGCTGTTTTGATGGGGCATTAATCAGCTCCAAATGAGCATTCGTCTAATTATCTCGCCATTTATTTAGACATCCTCTAATTTTAATGATAGATCAAATCACACACCTAATGTCATCTATTACTTACGAAAAATTGCACAAAAAAGCTGAGAAAAAGGTCGAAGCCAAAATGAGCTTCTACATCTGCTGTATCGTCTTTTTCTTTGCTACGATTGTCTTACTGCTGTTGAGTACTCAACTTCCTACAGTCAGTTTCTGGCTCATGTTGCCCATTCCACTCTTCATTATGGTACTCATCATTCTTTATCTCACTGCTTTTGGTTTACCTTCTTCTGGAGCGCTTTCAGAAGAATGGCAAGAGCAAGAAATTGAGAAAGAAATGATTAGACTTTACAGACAAAAAAAGGCACAGCTCCCACCACTCGAAGAACTATCAGAAAAGGAAAATTTAAAATTGAAAGAATTGGAACGGCTTCGAGAAAAAAAGGATTGGGATGATGATTTTGTATAATGAGAAATCCATCAAATCATTTTTTTCTTTTTTCTGTAACCTATCTTCCCAATTTCCCGACCTAGAGGTTGAATCAAATATCCAATAGATTATCATGAAAAATCTTTGCTTATTCTTCCTCTGTATCTTTTTGTCTTGCTCCATTTCTGCCCAGAAAAAGCTGTCCGCAAAAGAATGGCAAGCTGATCTAACTTTCCTGCAAAAAACCATTCATCAAGACTATTCTTTCTTGTTCAAGAAAGTAACAGCCAAAGACTTTGATGCAGCAGTAGCAAAACTCCATAGTGAAATTCCTACGCTGGAATCGCATCAAATCATTACTAGAATGGCAGCTTTGGTCGCTTCCTTTCGTTATGGACATACTTATTTGTTGTTGAATGATCGGTCTGTCAATTTTCAGCGAATTCCAATTAACCTCTATCAATTTAAAGAAGAGGTTTACATAGAAGGCGTTCATAAGGACTACGAAAAGAGCTTGGGCGCAAAGGTTTTAGCAGTAGAAGGAACGCCTATCAAAACCGCTTTTGAGAAGATTCGACCAGTCGTTCCAGCAGAGAATGAGCAGTATTTTAGAGCTTATGGTCTCTCTAATTTGCTTCGTCCTGAAGTGTTGCATACACAAGGTATTACTTCCGAGTTAAAGCAAAACATCACCCTGACTTTAGAAAAGGAGGGAACAACTTTTCAGCAAACCTTCCAAGCAAAAACTGGAATCAATTTCTCTGAAATGTATGGCTTTACCAAAAACAACGAAGAGTGGGTGAGTGCTAGAAATCAAGAACAAATCCCTCTGTATCTCAAGTACTTAGATCGCATTTATTTCTATGAATACTTACCAGAACAAAAAACCGTTTACGTGCGCCATAGCCAAATTCAAGACGATCCTCAAGAAGCGATGCCTGCTTTTTATGAACGCGTTTTTGAGTTTATTGAGCAAAATGAGGTAGAAAAATTAGTGCTAGATGTTCGCTTGAATGAAGGAGGTAATAATTATAAAAATAGAGCCCTCGTCAAGGAAGTCATCCGCTCCGAAAAGATCAATCAAGTTGGGAAATTTATGGTCATTATTGGCAGACGTACCTTTTCTGCTTGCCAGAATCTCATCAATGAACTCGACAATTACACCAACGTCATTTTCGTAGGAGAACCGAGTGCAGAAAACATCAATTTTTATGGCGATGCTAGATTCATTAACTTGCCCAACAGCAAAATTCCAGTTCGACTATCTTTTGCTTGGTGGCAAGACAAACCCCAATGGGAAAATGCTGAATGGACAGCACCGCATCTTGCCGTTGAAATGAGCTTCGAAGAATATCGCAATAACGAAGACCCAGTTTTGGAAGCCGCCCTAAACTTCGATGCCAAAGATTTCATCATCGACCCAATGGCACATTTCACAGAACTTTATGTGACTGGCAAAGCCGCAGAAATCCCCACGCTTACTATGAAAATGCTAAAAGACCCTCGCTACGCCTTCTTCGATTTTGAAGGACAATTTAATACCGCAGCTCATCAGGTTATGAATCTGGGTGATCTACAAGGCGCATATGGCATTTTTCAAATGAACACTCAATTTTTTCCTAATTCTGCTAGTGCTTGGAGCAGTCTTGCAGCCATTCATCAAAAAATGGGGCAAAAAGAACAGGCGATTGAGTATTATAAGAAAGCGATTATGCTTGATGCGGAAGGTGCTGTTGGTGAAAATGCGAAGAGAAGGCTGAGTCAGATTGAATGAGAAAATAAAGATTAGCAAACTCAATGTCTCAAGTTCAGGAGTTTTATCTGCGATACAATATGCTTATTTGATATAAGGGCTAGTTGTTCGGAAGGATGATTGGCTTTTATGTTTTGGTAAATCGTGTGTGTCGCAAATTGTACTTTTATCAAAAATAATAAGAGATAGAAATTCTGATTTCTGTTCCTTTCAACTCATGGCAGCATCGAACCGCCATGAGTTGATTAAGGTTTCATAAGGAGAAAAAAATCGGCTGTTGCCAATTTTTTCTCCTTATGAAACCTTGATGGAATTGGATGGACTCGATGTCCATCCAATTCCAAAACAAGTCGCTCTTAGCAAGTATAGTTGAGCATTTGTGTAATTTGAGATACACACTGACGAATCCAGTACATGTGTGACATCAAAAATTTATCATAATTGCATTAGGGAATTGAACCTTTCCAGCCTGTCATTTACTATTTCAAGAATCTCGTAAAACAATGGAGAGCAAAGCGAATAAAAATTCAGAAGTGTGGATAATAGCGGCTTACGAAGTATTTGCGAGAGCTGGCTTTAAAGGACTGAGAATAGAACAGCTCGCTAAGAAAGTCAAAATCAGTAAATCCTCTTTTTATCATCACTTTGCTGATCTAGAATACTTTACAGAATTACTTTTTGAATACCATTTTGACCGATGTAGAGTACTTGCTGAAAAAGAGAAAAAATGCCAGATAATTGATCCTGATTTAATCAATGTGCTGCTAGAGCATAGAACAGATTTGCTTTTCCATCGCCAACTTAGAGTTCATAGAGGCAATGCGAATGTTGAAAAAGCGTTGCGCAAATCAAATGCCTTGCTGGGAAATTACGCGGCTATGTTGTGGGCAAAAACAATCAATCTCAACTTGTCGCAAGTTCAATTGGAAGGTTTATTTGAACTTGCCACAGATGACTTTTATATGAGACTCACTGAGGACAACTTGAATTATGAATTTCTCTCTTCTTACTTCAAGAACTTAAGCCACATCACAAAGAGATTTGCGTAATCATTGTACGCTACCGACTAAAATGAGCAAGCCTAGCTCCATAGCTTTGTGTCAAACAAAATTCTCAATTTTATGACACGACAGACGCACAAACAATGGCTAAAATTTTCTGCCATTGCCGTTTTCATTTATGCTTTACTATTCTTTTTAGGCTCCATTAAAGGCTTTTATCGACCGATTGAGCTGGTGTTAGACTTATCGAACTGGCCGTTAGACGGAGCAGAAAACTACGATGCTCCTACTTCTGTTTTTTTATCCGCCATTCTCGGAGGCGTGCTATTTGGCTGGGGCATTCAGATTTGGTTGCTGTCTTCTCTGTACGACAAAGCTCCAGAACAGGTAAGAAAAACGGTATTGATGAGCTTTATAGCTTGGTTCTTAGTGGATAGCGCAGCCTGTATCCTATCTGGAAATTCTAGTAACGCCATTTCTAATATTGGTTTGCTAGTGGTCTTATCAGGTCCGCTTTGGGTGAAGGCGAAGGTTGAATAGAATTTTTGGTGGTAACATGATATGCTTGTCAAATGCAAGAGTCAGTTGTTTAGAGGGATGATTGGCTTTTGTGTTTTTTGGGGAGAGGGAGGAATGAAGGTGTGTGCGAAAAGGTGATGCCTAGCTCAAGAATCTATACATCTTTGGTTGTTATCAATTCGAAGGTCAGGAATAACATATTTTAACTAGCTACTTTCATCACATATAAAGCGAGTAAGGAACAGACTTTTACAGAGTAAACAGGATTAGTGTAAACAGGATAAAATATTTTAGTGAATTTTTTTAAGAATAATTTGCATATAAAAATTAATAGCTTTAATTTTGTTTTGACAACGAGCAAATTTCACACAAATCAGAATTTCGCGATTAAAAATTTTGCTCATGAACATTAAAAAAATACTCATTCACCAAAAAATAAGGCTGTAATGATAGATAATCGAAACAAAAGTCTGACCAAGGCAAAAACACAATTGAAAGATTTTTTTAGAATTTTTAATGAATCAGTAGTTGAAGGTTACAGAGATTTTATTTCTGCGATTCAGGAATATAGCGGTGTATACGATAAAACCACACGAGCAAATATGATACAAAATCATATATTTTATCATTTGAAAAAAGAATTATTTGGTAACAATAGGGTTACCATGCTAGGACAAGGCAAAT
>JBCDFY010000016.1:0-51522 GCA_039176995.1 Bacteroidota bacterium | reverse complement strand
CGAGGGTTCTCTTTGTAATTATCCACCAGATAAGTGAATATTTTTACGGCTGCTTTGTAATCTTCATTACCCAAGCTCTGCGTGCCCACAGAAAGTACACGTTGTCCGCCTTGTTGTTTTCGCTTATCCACGGCACGAGCCTGCAAAAAGGCACGATAAAACTCCTTTTTCTGTAAAACGCGAAGCTTACAATGCTTTTGAAAATTTGATAACATCTTACCAAGATTCAATCATAGCCATATCTTATTCCTCCAATTCTTTACCCACTAAAGAAGAAATGATTAATCTCATAAAAAAGTACAAAAATAAGATTGCTGTGCACGAAATTAGTCATACTTATTCCTTTGGTAATCAGAAACATAAGATTGGTAATAAAAATAATAGAGTTAAGGAATATTTATTTATTGCAGAATAATTGACGATGATTTCTTCCTACGAATTACCTCAAGGAGACAACCTCAACAATATTGTAGAGGCAATAATTGGAATTCATCATGGAGCTAGAACAGATCTCGAAATTGCCAATAGCATATCTCATTTCAAAACTAGCAGTACCCGTGATGAAAGCAAAAAAAGGCAAGGCAGGTATTACCGACTTATTGCACAACTTTTGGGTCTAGTTGTCAATGAAAACAATACTTCTTCACTCACTTTGTCAGGTAAACAACTGCTTCAAAATCCAACTATACAAAGCCCTTTGTTTCGGTCTTCTGTTTTGCGAATGGGCGTATTTCAACTGCTTATTCAGTATCTTACTTCTGATAATCGTGGAAAAACGAAAGCATCCATCATTCAGTATTTCTGTAATCTGAAAATACGAAAGAATGACGGCAACTTAATTGCAAAAACTACTATCGAAAGAAGAGTAATTACTCTTCTTTCTTGGCTAAGAAAACTCAATATGATCGCTGAAACGGGTGGATATTTCAAGCCGATCAATGTATTTCCCTCGGATGAATCTTCTCTTGTTTTAACAGATCCTAGCTTTCCTATTTTCCCGAAAGAGAGATCATTGACAGAATACAATATAGTAGAAGAAAGACTGAATAAAGCAAAGGCAGAGGTGAGATATTTTGTAGATCAATCCAAAAAGGAAAGAGCAGATAAGGCGCACATAAAATTAGTGAATCTAGTTGCTAATAAATTGAAAGCTATTAATTTAATTCCAACATCTAATGTTTTAATTGACCTTGCTACCAAAAACGAAGAGGAGTACATATTTGAAATGAAATCTGTCACCAAGAGTAACGAAAAAAGCCAGATTAGAAAAGGCATCAGCCAGCTTTACGAATATCGTTATCTTCATAATTTGCCTAATGCTAATCTCGTATTAGTGATCGAAAAACCGCTCACGGAGAAAATGAATTGGATGTTGGATTATTTAGAAACTGATAGAAAAATTCATCTGATATGGGATGGAGACGGAAATTTATACGGCACTGAGCACACAAGAAAGAAGCTAGAATTTCTAAATTTTGCTTAAAGATTAAGTAAAAATACTTAATTTTAAATTAATTACTTAGTTTTGTCATGCTAAAATAAACAAAAAGCAGATTCAAAACTAGATATGAGGTACACATCACATAAAACAACTTGCTCTTACTGTGGCGTTGGCTGTGGGATGATTGTGAAGAAAGACAGTCGAGGGCGCATTAAAGTGGAAGGCGATCCCGATCATCCTGTGAACAAAGGAATGTTGTGTTCCAAAGGTATGAATCTGCACTACGTGGCGCAGGATACTTCCGATCGCTTACTGCATCCTCAAATGCGCTGGAGTCGGAATCATCCTTTGCAAGAAGTAAGCTGGGATACCGCACTCGACCGAGCAGCGGCCGTTTTCAAATCCATCATTCAAAAGCACGGACCAGATAGCGTTGGTTTCTATGTCTCTGGGCAATGCTTGACGGAGGAATATTACCTAGTTAACAAACTGGCGAAAGGGTTTTTAGGCACTAACAATATTGATACCAATTCGCGCCTCTGTATGAGTTCTGCGGTAATGGGTTACATCAAAACCTTTGGGGAGGATAGCGTGCCGATTAGCTATGATGACATTGAACTTGCCGATTGTTTTATGATCGCAGGAGCGAATCCCGCTTGGTGCCATCCCATTCTGTTCCGACGACTTGAAAAGCACAAAGAAGAAAATCCACTTACCAATATTATCGTCGTTGATCCTCGTAAAACGCAAACTTGCGCCATCGCAGATTTGCATCTGCAACTCAAGCCAGGCACAGATGTGGTGCTTTACAATGCGATTGCTCGACGGATTATAGAAGCCAGATTGTGGAACAAAAAATTCGTGGAAGAACATACTGAGTTCTTTGAAAATTACCGCAGACAAATCATGCAAACCTCCATTCGGAGAGCCTCAGAAATTTGTGGTGTTCCCGTGAAAGATATTCGCACCGCAGCAGAGTACATCGGTCGAGCCAACGGATTTATTTCCATGTGGGCAATGGGCTTAAACCAAAGTGCAATCGGCGTGGATAAAAACTACGCTTTGCTCAATTTGAGTTTGCTCACTGGACAAGTAGGGCGTCCAGGTGCAGGTCCTTTTTCTTTAACAGGACAACCTAATGCGATGGGTGGAAGAGAAGTGGGCGGCATGGCAACGCTACTAGCCGCACACAAAGTTTTAGCCAATCCAAAACACCGCGCGGAAGTTGCTCAATTTTGGGGCGTCGAGCAAATTTCCGAAAAACCTGGCTTGACCGCTACCAAAATGTTTGAAGCACTAGAATCAGGAAAAATGAAAGCGATTTGGATTGTTTGCACCAATCCTGTAGTGAGTTTACCCAATTCCAATTTAATTGAGAAAGCCCTCCAGAAAGCTAATTTCGTCGTGGTGCAAGACATTTCCAACCGTTCCGATACCCTTGCTTTTGCCGACTTGGTACTACCCGCCGCCGCTTGGGTAGAAAAATCAGGAACGATGACCAACTCTGATCGTCGTGTAAGTTATTTACCCAAAATTATGGATGCGCCTGGCAGTGCGCTTCCTGATGCAGAAATCTTTTGGCGATTTGCACAAAAAATGAACTTCAAAGGCTTTTCTTATCACAATGTTAGCGAAGTGTATGACGAATATGTGCGCATGACCAAAGGTAGCAATATTGATATTTCGGGCTTGAGTCACCAGCGATTGCAAGAAGAAGGCACTTTTCAATATCCCGTACCTTTTGAAGATCACCTAGGCACACCAAGACTTTTTGAAGACCGAAAATTCTACACTTCTACCCAAAAAGCATGGTTTAATACTCCCGTCAATATCGAAAATACTTCCGAGCCACTAGACAAAGATCATCCTTTAATTCTAACAACGGGACGCATTCGCGACCAATGGCATACGATGACCAAAACGGGCAAAGTCAATAAATTACTCAAGCATTTGCCGATGCCTTTCTTGGAAATCCATCCCGAAGATGCTTATGTGCGAGGTCTCAAAGAAGGGGACGTGGCCATCATTTCGGGTCGGAGAGGAGAGGTGCGTGTAAAAGTGAAAGTGACGGATAGCATACGCGAAGGCGTTGTTTTCTTACCGATGCACTGGGGCAAAATTTTGAATAATAATTTCGGGCGAGCCAATAATCTGACCAACAACTTAATTGATAAAGTTTCCAAGCAGCCCGATTATAAATATAGTGCTGTTCAAGTCAAAAAGTACCAGAAAGCACCCGAAAAAATCATCATCGTTGGGGCAGGGGCAGCAGCTTACCGCTTTACGCAGACCTATCGAGAGCTCAACCCAAATGACGAGCTGGTGGTTTTTTCTAAAGAAGCGCATCCTTTCTACAATCGCGTATTGCTGCCTGAATATGTCAGCGAGCATTTAACTTGGGAACAACTCCAAAAAATTACCGAAAAAGAGCTGTACGAAATGCGCGTTCGGCTGCACAAAAGCACGAGTATTGAGGCAGTGAATCCTGAAGAAAAATACGTGAAAGACAGCAAAGGGATTACCCATTTTTATGATTGTCTGATTCTGGCAACGGGCAGTCGTCCTTTTGTGCCAAGAGATGTACCACTCCATATCGAAGGCGTATTCACCATTCGACATCGCGAAAATGCTGATCGTTTGAAGGCTTACTTAGATGAGACAGGTATTCCGCCTGAAGAGCAACAAGTCATCATCGTCGGTGGTGGATTGCTTGGACTAGAAATTGCCGCAGCTTTGCGAAAAGTGGGCATCAATATCACTTTGGTACAACGCGCCGCTCGCCTGATGGAGCGACAGTTGGATATTGTGGCAAGTAAGTTATTGGCAGAAGATGTGATTGAACGCGATATTCCGATCTTTTTCAACAATGAAATCAGTACGATTTTTAAGGAAGAAGATGAACTTAGTGTCGCCCTCAAAAGTGGACGAACCTTACAAACGCACGCGGTAGTCTATGCCATCGGAACGCGCCCCAACATTGAATTAGCCAAAGAAGCGGGTTTAGAAAGCAGCCGAGGCGTCAAAGTGAACCATTACTTACAAACGTCCGATCCAGATATTTTTGCGGTGGGCGAAATTGCAGAATTTCAGCAAAACTTGTATGGCATTACCGCTGCGGCGGAGCAGCAAGCAGATTGTACTGCACGCTACCTCACAGGCGATTTGACGAGTATTTATCAAGGCTCGACTTTAATGAATATTCTCAAATTTGATGACTTGGATTTGTGCAGTATTGGCGAAGTGAATGTGCCAAAAGATGATGACAGCTACGAAGAAGTTGTTTTCACGGACTTGCGCGAACGCTATTACAAAAAGTGCATCATCAAAAATGATTTATTAGTAGGCGCGATTTTGATGGGCGATAAAACAGAATTTGCAGAATTCCGCTCCTTAATCGAAAATCGCATCGAACTTTCGGATAAACGAAGCGAGTTGCTGCGCGGGGAGAACAAGAAAGAACCCGTTTTGGGTAAATTGGTTTGCTCTTGCAATAATGTCGGGGTCGGTAACATTGAAGCCAAAATCAGAGGAGGCTGCAATGAATTTCGAGAACTCTGCGCTGCGACAGGTGCAGGTTTGGGTTGTGGCAGTTGCAAACCAGAAGTGAAAGCAATCTTGAAGGAGGAATTAGAGATGGTATAAAAATATTGAACTATCTTTTTGCTTAACAAATCCTTAATTAGAAACCTCTGCGAACTCTGTGCTCTCTGCGTGCAAAACAAAATCGCGGAACTAAACTATTAGTCTTTTTGCTTAGTAAATCTTTAGTTAGAAACCTCTGCGTGCAAAACAAAAACAATGGAACTCAACAGACTACTCATCAAAGGCGGGATACTATCACCAAGCGAATTGAAGCAAATTATTGACTTGGTAGAAAATGCAGGTTTGGACTACTTTCACTTTGGGTCAAGGCAAGATATTTTATTTCCGAAGACAGAAAAGCTAGAAGAAGTAGCAGAGCAATTTCCCCAGTTTGACATTGAGGAGTTGTCCCAAAAAAGATACCACAATATCATGTGCTCTTATGTGGCGACGGATATTTTCGCTTCCACCCCTTGGCTGACGAGTACGACCTATTTGTACATCTTAGAACAGTTTCAGCAGAAAACGTGCTTGGAAATCAACATCACTGATCCGCAGCAACGCCTCGTTCCGCTTTTCACAGGCAATCTCAATTTCATCGCTTCTAAACATACTGATTATTGGTATTTATACTTGGATTTGCCTGACTATGAAAAAGCGGAATTTTATCCCGCGCTCATTCATACTTGGGACATTGCTACCATCGCAACTGCAGTGGAAGAATACCTAGAGGAAGCTGAAAATGTGCCAATGCTCTTTGAATTCATTAGCCAAAATACCGATACTAATAACCGAACCATCAGCGAAGGCTTGAGCATTCCATTCTATCCATTTCCGTACTACGAAGGAATGAATCGGATGGGTATTGACCAATATTGGTTAGGCTTATACTGGCGAAACAATCGCTATGACTTAGACTTTTTACGAGCGATGTGTGATTTATGTCTGGAGTGCAGAATTGGAAAAATTTGCATTACGCCTTGGAAGTCGTTCATTGTCAAAGGCATTCCGCGGCAGCACAAAATCATGTGGGAAAAATTCTTAGGAAGTCATGGTATTAATGTGCGTCACTCCTCCTTGGAGTTAAACTGGCATTTGCCTGTAAATGACGAAGATGCGCTGAATTTAAAACGATATTTGGTTCAAAATTTTGATCAAAATGACATCAGTACCTACGGTTTGACTTTTGCTGTAAGCAGTGCCTATTCCAAAAAATTTACCTCCATCGTCATCGAAAAAAACGCCCCACTAAACATCAATCCAAAATTTGCCATTCGACCTACTTACAATGTTTGTTACAGCCAAAATTTTGACCCCAACTCTCGCATTTACAAAACCTACGCGCAAGATGTAGATCAAGTAGAACTAC
This sequence comes from Bacteroidota bacterium, assembly GCA_039176995.1. Lineage (GTDB taxonomy): Bacteria > Bacteroidota > Bacteroidia > Chitinophagales > Saprospiraceae > JAAUTG01. The sequence continues at coordinate 45,130 of JBCDFY010000016.1, read as the reverse complement.
CTGGATTACTGATGGAATTGAGTCACCTCTACTTCGAGCAACTTAATGAAGAAACGACTACTTTCCAAAGTGATTTTGAGCAGAAAAAAGAAGAAAAGCAGCAGCTTCCCACTGAAAAAGCTCATCAGTGTAGCAACTGTTTCACGATTTATGACCCTGCCTACGGAGATGAAAAAGCAGGCATCGAAAAAGGCACACTTTTTGAAGATTTACCTGCGGATTATGTTTGTCCGACTTGTGAGGCAGAAAAAGATGCTTTTAAACTATTACACAATGCAGCTACGGTTGTTGGTTGATACATTTGTCCAAAGAAATGTTTAAAAGTTCGAGTCAAAAATACATTGAGATTCTCCCGATCCTAATTTTTTGAAATGGAATAGATAACCTTCTCGCTCATATTTGTTTACTTGCGTGGTAGCCAGGACAAATTATCTAAGCACCGAAGTGCGATAGCGAGCAATATTGGAATGAAAGCAATGTGAAACTGCTGCGGCAAAAATGTCCAACCCAGCAAAACGACAACCACTCCAAGTAATCCAATGAGATAAATGAACTTCCAGTCTTTAAAAAGGAGTAATAAAAATAGAGGACTCGCCCAAAGCACATTAAGATTTTTAGTGGTAGTCCAATGATCGGTACCAAACCACATAAACAGCATAATTAAACCCATCAATCCCAATATAGTCATGAAAATGCGATCAAATATCTTTTTTGCTTTTTCTTTAGCCAAAAAACTGACAGCAGCAGCAATTAGAAACAGTAAAATCATAGCCAACATCGGTGAGAAAGGATTCGTTTTCACCTCCGCAGTCTCTTGTACATTGTTTAATGGCCTTGCTACATCAAGCAAAGATCGTCCATCATTTTTAGCAAATTGGGTTAAGTTGGTCATCAAATAATCAGGTAAAAACATCTGCGCACGCATACCTGCTTCTTGGTCGGTTGGATAACCTAAGATTAAATCCATTCCGAAATTCGTCCAGCCGCTAACATACAAATCGAGCATTTGACGGAAAGTGTAAGTTTCCACTTCCGCATTTTCGTAAGAAAAACCTTCTACATTTTTCTCAAAAATATCTCTGATGCGTGTTGCACAGTTGTCATGAAAAAAGTCATACAAATAGAAGCGATTTTTAGGCTGATAATTCTCTTCTAAAAATACTGCAACTGCTTGCTGTTCAGATTTATCTAGTAAGAATTCTTGATCTACTAAGCTCCGCCCTTCTTTTTGGTAATAGCGTGCTAAAGGTGCAGTAGAACTCACGCTAAGCATATAATTTAGCTGCCCACGTAGGAATTTTAAATAAAAATTCGGTGCATCGAAATCGAAAGTGCCATAATTGAAGCAAAGATCCAATTGTTGCTTATAATCTATTACTCTTAGCGCACTGTGCCCAAACTGAGAATACAGATTATGAGGACTTGGTGCACCCGTAACCAAGCTAATGCGAAGGCTGTCTGAAAAACGAAGTTCGTTTTGAGTATGGCTTGTAAATGTGAAGAAGAGCAAAAAAAGCAGCAATATATTCTTCATAGTCAGGTTAATTTCACTTTTAGCAACAAATATGGAAAGGTTTACTGAGAAATGCAGAAAAGGGAAAGATAATTCGTATTTTAGTAGTGTTTTCACAATGAATAAACTCTTAGAAAACGACTATATTCATAAAGCAAAAGGTAGTGAGTTAAATCAGTGGAGTAAGACTTGCCAAGTTTTGTGAACTTGGTAAGTCTAAGCTGATAAATCAAAAGGTTTTGTCCAGTACCCAACAAGAATTCTTCGCGCTTTTACATTCCTCACTCCAACATTCCGTGAATCGTTGAAATCAACTCTTTTTTTTGTTTAGACTTCGTCAATAGACCTGAAATGGCGATGCCATGAACACCCATTTCCATAATTTCAGGAATATCTTCCAGTAAAATTCCTCCGATGGCAACAATTGGTAGATCAATCTCTTCCGCCTTGCAGCATTTGATGATTTTCTCATAGCCCTCTAAACCCAGAATCGGACTCAAATTTTGCTTAGTATTTGTGTATCGAAACGGACCTAATCCAATGTAATCTACTATGCCTTCTCTAGCATAATGTCGAATGTCTTCCATCGTATTCGCTGTGCCACCTAAAATCATATCATTACCAATTATTTTTCTGGCTTCCCGATGTGGTGTATCTAATTTCCCTAAATGTACTCCATCTGCTTCTACCGATCTTGCTATCCCAGGGTAATCATTCAAAATGAAAGTAGCACCATGATCTCTGCAGATTGCTTTGGCTTTATGAGCGATTTGCAGTACTTCGGCAGGTGTCTCTCCTTTCAAACGCAATTGAATCCACTTTCCACCTGCTACACATATTGCTTCAATCACCTGTAAATGAGTCTGTTGTCCAGCTTGAGCACTGACGTATTGTAACTTTGAAATTTGCATTGAGTAATATTAATTCGTTGAACTATCTATTTGTAACTTTGATCTTCTGGCAACGTCTTTTTTAGAAATTTCGTTAAAATTTGCTTAAAAAACAGACCTTTTGAGGAAAAAGTACTGGCTCGCCCGTCTTAGCCTCAAAAATACAAAAGCCTACATTGATCTAAGGAATTTAGTAGTTGGTCAACATTCCAAAACGCTTTTCCAAAATTCAGTTCACTTTTGTATCTACATTTTATACATAAATACGAAATCATTCAAAAACAATTGACTATGAAACATCTACAGCTTTGCTTTGCGCTCCTTCTTGCAGTTTCTTTCACTTATGCGCAGAGAGATCAAACGCTATTTAACGGCAATCATCGCACTGGTGCTTTTGGCGCACCTATTTTCGAGTTTTATGATTTTGGAGAAGGAGGCGATTTTGAAACTGCCAACGGTGGTGGTGGTGCATTAATCGTAGGCGATTTTTTCATTGGTGGCTATGGCATTGGCGATATCAATTTAGTCGAATCCATCGAAAATGACCGTGCTGAGATTGACTTAGCGCATGGCGGACTTTGGTTCGGGGCAACTCCTTTACAGAAATATGCTGTCCATCCATATGTGAGTGTTCGAGTCGGTTGGGGAGCAGCAGATATTCAAATCGACAATAGTTTTATTGCTGGAGATCGCTTCTTTGTGGTGAGTCCAGAAGCGGGAGTTGAAGTCAACGTTTTCCGCTGGTTCAGAATTGCTGGAACGATTGGTTATCAATGGTTTGATGGATTAGACGGCGCAGATGCCATCGGTGATTTAAACATCAATAATATGCGTGCTGGCTTAACGCTTCGCTTCGGTGGTTTTGGAAGAGATCGTAAAGGTGGTTGGTAATAAAGACCATTGAAGGAGGTGAGACCATTTCACTGCGAGATCACTGCGCTCTCAAATTATTGAAAGAAATAAAAATTATTGTGCCTTGGCGTCTTTGCGTGAAGCTTTCTCATAGAGCTTTACGTGCAGTCATCCGTAACATTTTATAACAAACAAACTATGAAGAATTTAAAATTTATAATGCTGGCTTTTCTAGCGGCTTTTGCTCTTGGAAGTTGTGAACTAGACGAACTTTGTGAAAAAGGAGATGGACCAACCGTGAATAAAGAATTGAGTTTACCACCTTTCCATAGCCTAGTTTTAGATATTTCTGCTGATGTTTTTATTACTGAGGGAGAAGCACAGAGCATAACCGTAGAAGGCCAAGAAAATATTATTGACCAACTCGAGCTAGATGTTCGCAACGAGACTTGGGAAATTGATTTTGAGCAGAGCTGCATTTACAATCATGACGACTTAAAGATTTTTATCACTTTACCAGAAATTCGTAGCATTGAAATTGATGGTTCTGGAAATGTGGTGGGCGAAAATACATTTACTGGAGATAATATTGACTTAACCATTGATGGTTCAGGTGATATGGATTTGGCATTGGAAGTAAAAGAAGTTAATGCAAGAGTGGAAGGTTCGGGTGACTTTGAATTGGAAGGCTTGGCGGATGTTGTTCGTTATTATGTTCGAGGTTCAGGTGACATTCGTGCGTTCGACTTAGAAGCACTAGAAGCAGATGTCGAAATCAGAGGTTCAGGTTCAGTGGAAGTAACCGTGGTTGACTTCTTGAAAGTAGATATTGACGGCAGTGGTGACGTCTTTTATAAAGGGAATCCAGAATTAGATGTACGCGTGGACGGCAGTGGTGAAGTGAAAGATGTGAACTAATGATATACGGTTATATGGCTTACTGATAGTTTTGCATTCAATAATAAAACCATAAAAAAGGTGGGGCGGAGGTCTCGCCTTTTTTGTTGAAAACTTATCCAAAAGTGAAACCTCCAACTACTTTTGGGCTACTTCGATATTTATGCTTATTCTTGCAGCCGAAAGAGGCAGAGCTGCTTCATTTGAGCGCACACAAAGACGCAAAGAAAGTTTTAGAAAATCAAACTAAATTATGAAACCCACATTGGTGATCTTAGCTGCTGGCATGGGCAGCCGTTATGGAGGATTAAAACAAATTGATGCAATTGGAGCTTCGGGAGAAGCGATCATTGAATATTCCATTTATGATGCGATTCGGGCAGGTTTTGGGAAAGTTGTTTTTGTGATTCGCAAGAGCATCGAAGAACCTTTTAGAGCAAAATTTGCTGGAAAATTTGAGGATAAAATTCAAATTGAATACGTTTTCCAAGAATTGGATAGTCCTGTGGCTGGTTTGACTGAATTTCCTCCGCGCGAAAAACCTTGGGGCACAGGTCACGCCGTTTTAGTAACTAAAGATGTCGTCAATGAACCTTTCGCGGTCATTAATGCAGATGATTATTACGGAGTAGCAGCCTACCAACAAATGGCAGATTTTTTGACTCAAGAGTGTGCCGAAGATCATTATTCCATGATTGGTTTTACCCTCCGCCAAACGCTCTCCGATCATGGTCACGTGAATCGTGGCATTTGTACAGTGGATGAGCAAGGACACTTACAATCCGTGTTTGAAGCGACTAAAATTCAGCGCGGCGAGGATAGGCAAGTCTTTTTTATTAATGATGCTAGAGAAAAGGAAATCTTAGATGAAGAGGTCTTGGTTTCTATGAATTTCTGGGGTTTCCATCCAAGCTATTTTGATGCTTTAGAAACACATTTTAGAGCCTTCGTAAAAGAAAATGTAGACCAACCACGTGCTGAATTATACATCCCAACTGTTGTCAATAAGCAATTGGAAGCCAACGAGGTGAAATTGTCCGTCATTCCAAATGATGAGCGCTGGTATGGCGTTACCTATCAAGAAGACAAGCCAATTGTGGTAGACGCTTTCAATAAAATGGTTGAAGATGAAATATATCAAAATCCGCTCTGGGATTAATTACAGTCTAATCGTTGCAGCTTTATTTTTTTGTCAAAGCTGCATTCCTGGGTTGTATAAATTTACGGGCACTTCTTTTGATCCGAATATTACAACTTTTTACATCAGTCCATTTGATGTGAGAGCAGGCAATGCGCCACCTACTATTGGGATTACTTTTGAAGAAGGCTTGAAGTTGAAAATTCGTCGAGAGTCGCAATTGGCAGAAAATGACACAGACCCAAACATTGAATTCAAAGGAGTCGTAACACGTTTTGATGTACAGCCGCAAGCTCCAGAAGCAGGCGAAGCGATCGGTTTCAATCGCTTGACTGTGGCTATCGAAATTGAGTATATTGACTATTTTCACAACGATGAGTTGTACAACTGGAAGCAAACCTTTAGCCGCTTCGCCGATTTTGGTGCAAATGACAATTTATTGAATGTACAAGATGCCTTGATTGACGAAATCAGTCAGCAGATTCTGGAGGATATTTTTAATAAGGCATTTACGGATTGGTAGCGACTTGCTTGGTTTGAATGTTATTTGAAGGCTTTGCCGTTTGAAGTGGTTTTAGGTAGTCGTACTCAGCGGTCTTAATTTCTAGTTGAACTCCGAAATGATTTCATTTTTGATAGTCTAGCACTCCTCTACATATAAATAATCATAATGAATTAACGCCTTTTTGCCTTTCTGCCCAATGTATTTTTCCGCTTTTTCAGAAGCATATTGAGCAATACCTAAACCAATCATTTTCTCTTCTTCCGAGATAATTTTAAGCAAATCTCCTTTTTTGAAATCTCCTTCTATTTTTATAATGCCAACAGGTAGCAAGCTGGTGATTTGTTCCTTGGAACTCAAGCTGTTGACAGCACCTTCATTAATAATGATTTGAGCTTGATGTGACTCCTTATTTTGCGCCATCCATTTTTTGACATTAGAAAGATTGGAAGCTGCTGGGAAAGTGGTGCCAATGTAATTTTCAGAGAGTATGTCGTTCAGAATATTGCTGCGTTTTCCATTGGCAATGATAACTTTTGTCCCCATTTTTGCTGACTGCTGTGCCATTCTAATTTTGGTGGACATTCCACCTCGACCAAAAGAAGATTTTTGTGGCAAAACGACTTCTTCTATTTTTTTATCATTAGCTTCTATTGTCGTAATCAGTTGACTATTAGCATTATTTGGATCTCCGTCAAAAACTCCATCCACACTGGACAGAATAATCAAAGTATCTGCATTAATCATCGCGGCAATCAAACTTGCCAATTCGTCATTATCTGTGAACATTAATTCATTGATTGAAACGACATCATTTTCATTGACAATCGGCAGTACATCTTCGCGCATTAGACCCAGCAAACAGTTTTGCATATTCAAATAGTGTTGCCGATCTCGAAAATCCTCTTTTGTTGCCAAAACTTGCGCACAAAACACCTGATAATTACTCAACAAACTCCGATACCATTGCATCAACTGCACTTGCCCAATTGCAGAGAAAACTTGTCGTTGCACTACTTTACTTAAGCCCTTTGTCTTCGGATATAAACTCCTCCCAGCTCCTACTGCTCCAGAGGAAACCAAAACCACTTCAATGCCTCTTTTTTTTATCGCAATTAGCTGATCTACAATGTGGCTAATCGTTGTCAAATCCAACAATCCGTCGTCTTGTGTGATGACATTAGTACCGACTTTGATGACTATTCTTTTCATAATAAATAGGTGAGCAGGAAAAACTACTAGATAATGAAATGAATAACCAAGAAACAGAATCTGCAAGATACGCCAATGGCAAATTCTTATTGGAAAACCGATTTCAAAGTAATAAAATTCCGCTATCTTCGTGACTCATTTCAAATCAATTGCAACTTCATGCAGCACGAGGAAATCAAACGATTGATTGGCAATTCTTCGACCGTTAAATTATTACGAGCCAAAAGTGCACCTCTGATTGTGAGTTTCTTGCATCAAGAGTTCAAAGCGCGCAATCAAATCGTGATTCCTGCTTATGAATTGATGAATCATCTTGCTGAATTTCTTGAAAATTTAGAGGATAGAGAAGTTCTGGATTTGCAGGACAACGATACGCTAACTTTGGCGCGTCGTTACATTGACTTGTGGTGCAATGAAGATAATCGCTACTTGCGTCGCTATCCCGATGAGCAAGGAGAACCGATGACCGAACTGACGACTTCAACAGAAAAGGCATTTCAATGGATAGAAAGCCTGCAAAGGCGCGAATTCGTGGGTACAGAATCGCGCTTTCTGAATATCTATCGGCAGCTCCGAGACTTGATTGATAATACGGCTGCCGACCCCAAAACGCGCATCGCGGAATTGGAACGCCGCCGAAAAGCCATTAACAACGAGATCAAAAAAATCAAGAAAGAAGGCGTAGTCAGCACCTATAATAACACGCAAATCAAAGAACGCTTTTTCAACATTACACGAACGGCTCGGGAATTGATTTCAGACTTCAAGGAAGTCGAAACTAATTTCAAAGATATTAGCCTCAATATCTATCGCCAGCAAACGCGCCAAGGCATGAATAAGGGTCAAATTTTGGGTTATGCGCTGGATGCGACAGAAGAATTGAAGACTAGCGATCAAGGTAAGAGTTTCTATGCTTTTTGGCAGTTTTTAATAGCAGATAATAAGCAAGACGAACTGCTAGAATTGATTGAAAGCACTTACGAAATTCTGCGCAAGCGTGATATCGTTATCGCCGATAACTTCCTGAGAAAGATCAAATTATTCCTTCACAATGCAGGGCAGAAAGTCATTGATAGCAACCATTTACTAGCGGAAAAATTGAGTCGTATCCTCGCAGAACGCAATATACTGGAACGAAGACGCGCACGCGAAATCATCAACGAGATCAAAAATCTCGCCAGTCAAAAGATGAAGAAATATCAAGGTCGCCGTAATTTCTTAGAGATTGATGGATTGCCTGAATTTGATCTTTCCTTGGATCGTCCTTTAGGTCGCAAACCACAAGTTGCTAATTTCCAAAATCAGCCCACAGAAATTGGTAGCAATCAATTTGAAAAGGCAGAATTGGGTTCTCTGTTTGACCAATTTGAGATGGACAAGCAGTTATTGGAATCAAAAATTGCTGAATTGCTACAAAATCAGGCAAAAGTATCATTAGGTGAAATTCTCAAAGTCTATCCAATAGAAAATGGATTAGAAGAGATCATCACGTATATCTCTATTGCCTCCAAATCTAATCTGCACCAAATACAAGCAGCAGAAAAGGAACAAGTCGCTTGGAAATTGGAGGAATCTGGACAGCAAAAAACGATAGTGCTGCCAAAGGTAATTTTTGTAAAAGAATAATTGAATTCGGTCGTTAAGAAACGACTAAGATATGGCTTCTGAGTTAGGACATTTGAAAGATCGAAGCTGATCTGAAACCTCAACACTCTTTTCCTCAAAACTCAAAACTCACAAACATGGAATTAAGTAATACCGTACAAGCCTATTCACCACTGATCGTCAAACTCTTACAAGGTATCATCTACGAAGATGATCGTAAGAGTTGGCAAGAATTATTGAGCTATCAAAGTCAGGTGCGCGATTATTTTGGCGTCATTGGTATTGAGCTACACTTGAATGAACAAGATGGCTTTGCCTATATCAGTCAGCCCGAGGAGTACGAAGGCAATAAAGTTCCGCGCTTGATGCGCAGAATGCCTCTGTCTTATGAAATTACATTGCTTTTGGTCATCTTGCGTGAAGCCATCGAAGAGTTCGATGTCCAAAATACGGACAATCGTAAGCTCTTCTTGACCAATCACGACATTAAAGAACGTATCGAAGTCTTTTTTGATGATCGAACCGATCGTGTGAAATTGCTCGAAAAATTTGATACCTATATCAATAGCGTAGAAAATTTAGGTTTTTTGAAAGAAGTGCAAGTCAAAGCCAGTGATGATCAAACCAAAACTTATGAGGTGATGCGCATTATTAAAGCAAAGATCAATAATGCTAAATTAGAGGAGATTTTGGAGACGCTGAAGAAGTAATGCTTGTTGATCTGTTGAACTGTTTATTTGTTTATCTGATAGCATTGTATTGTGTTTGTCCCAAATTGCACTTTTGTAAAAGATTTGAAGAAACAACAACTCTGAACTCTGCTTATTTCAACTCATGGCGGCATCGAACCGCCATGAGTTGATCAGGGTTTACTAAGGATAAAAGATGGCAGACAGCCATTTTTTATCCTTAGTAAACCCTGATGGATTTGGATGGACTCGACGTCCATTCAAATCCAAAACAAGTCGCTCTTAGCAAGCATTATTTGATATTTGTGCAATTTGGGATACACACCATTGTATTTCCACTCTGACCATTCAATCTAATTTGCTTATTTTTAAACCTCCTTCATTAAAACTGACAAACTAAATACTCATATGTCCAACTTCAATAAAGATGGCTACCGACTTCACCAAATCGAAATTTTCAATTGGGGCACCTTCGATGAAAACATTTGGAAGCTCAATCCAACGGGCAAAAATTCTTTATTGACGGGCGCAAATGGTTCGGGCAAAACAACTTTGGTGGATGCCATTATTACTTTGCTCGTCCCACCAAGCAAACGACATTACAACCAATCCTCAGGTTCGACGAGCAAACGCGAGCGGGACGAAAAAACTTATACTTTAGGAGCTTACGTAACTGTACAAAGCGAAAGTGGACTGGCTGTAAAAACCAAACACCTCAGAACCAAGGATGATTTTTCCATTCTGCTCGCCGTTTTTTACAACAATATCACCCGCCAGTATTACACCTTGGCGCAAGTGCGTTGGTTTTCCAATAATGATCTAAGAAAAGTTTATCTAACAGCTTCTCGCGCACTCAATATCGAAGAACACTTTACGCCTTTGGATAGCGGCGGAGCATGGAAACGCACTTTAAAAAAGAAATTCAAAGCCGAAGAACACGACAGCTTTACTAAGTACAGTCATGCTTTCACTAGAGAATTTGGGCTAAAGTCAGATAAAGCACTCACGCTTTTTGCACAAACTGTGGGCATCAAAGTCCTCGGAAATTTGAATGAATTTATCCGAACTAATATGCTCGAAGAATACGATGCCGAAGGCGATTTTGTGGAGCTTCGAGCACATTACGAAAATTTGCTTCAATCGCATCGCTCTATTGAGAAAGCGCGCATTCAATTGGAACTGCTAGAGCCAATTGTCATTGATGGAAAAGCTTTTCAGGAGCAAGAAAAAGAAGTCAAACGACTAGAGCAACTTACCGAGAATATCGCTCCATTTTTTGCAGAAAAACGTATTGGACTGCTAGAAGAAATGAACGTTTCCCTAGCCACTGATTTAGACAAAAAAGGAGCACAAATCAATGAAATAAAATACGAACTCAATCAACTAGGCACTCAGCATACCGAACTACGTATTGCTCTAAATAGCAATCAAGGCTACGAGCGCGTCAAGAATCTTGAGCAGCAAATTAGTCAACTGGAACGCGAAAGAGATCAAAGGCAACAAAAGGCAAAAGGTTATGCGCACTTAGCGGAAAAACTAGAACTAAAAGACACTCCAAATGAACGTACTTTTTATAAAAATCTAGAGAATAGTCGCAAAGAAATTATCCGCTTAGAAGAACAAGTAGCAGAATTACGAGCGCGAGAAGTAGAACTACAAATTCAACTCAACGAACAAAAATCAACTTTCAAGACCCAAGAAAATCGCTTAATTTCTTTACAGAAACGTACTAACCGTCTACCGATTGAGCAAATTCGTATTCGCGAGGCTTTGGTGGAAAAACTCGGAATTAGGGAGAATGATATTCCATTTGCAGCAGAACTTATTCAAGTAAAAGCAGCAGAGAAGGATTGGGAAATGGCGATCGAGCATACGCTTCGTCCCTTGGCTCTCACGCTCATCGTTCGAGAGAAATACTTTGAAGAAGCTGTAAAATTTGCTTTCCAAAATCACTTGAATGGCAAGATCAGATTCCGAAAAGTAGAAGAAATTGAGGGCGATTTCTCTAAGAAAATCAGTAAAAATAGTCTACTGCAAAAAATCAAGCTACGCGATACGCATTTATTAAGTGATTGGTTAGAAAAGGTATTGAAAAGTGAATACGATTATACTTGTTCAAACGGTTATGGGACGATCATAAAGCAGCCATTCAGCATCAATGATAAATCCCTAATTCGACGAGAACATCATGTAGAACGCAATGATTCTAAGCAAGCACAATCTACTGATCATCAAATACTAGGTTGGGATAATCGCGAAACCATTTTGGAAGCCCAAAAGCAAATGCGCGAAACCCAATCGGAAATGGAACGCTTTCAGCAAACCATTCGAGTCAACGAAAACCGGAGAGCAGGGTTGACCGATCGGCGCGACCGTTTCAATCTGTTGAGTGCTTATCAAGAGTTTCCAGAAATTGATTGGAAAAGTAGCGAAAAAGCCATCAAAAATCTAAACAAAGAGAAAGAAAGTCTGCTCAATACCTCCAATCAGTTGCAAGAATTGGAGCGACAACTCTCAGATGTGAAAAGTCAGATTTCTAAGACTGAAGAAAACCGCGACAAACTTGTTGAGCAAAGAGGAACACTTCAAAATCGTTTGGAAAACTACGAGCAGCAACTACAGGAAGCGAAAGAGCTACTAGCAGCATTTGACTTGACTACTTTGGAGAAAAATCGCAGAACACTAGAAGGGCATTTGGAAGATGAAAGCGTTTATGTTTCAACTATTCAAAAAGTAGAGAATCGCATTACCCGTAATATTCGAGATGAATTGACGCGCGCAAATGGGACATCGGCGAGAACAGAAAAACGACTGACCTTAGGCATGCAGCGTTTCATTAATCCAAGTCCGGAAATCTTGGAGACGCATCCTAATTGGGCGTCAGATACCATCAATCTAGGTGCAGATATTCGCTACTTGCCTGAGTTTGAAGACATCCACAAGAAGATCAAGCAAGAAGATTTGCCCAAATACCAAAAGCGTTTCAAAGATTGGCTCAACGAACGCCTCATTTTTGACATCGCTAATTTTAAAACGGCACTCGAAAACAAAGAAGTTCAAATCATCGAAAGCATTGAAGAAATTAACGCTTCACTACAAGATATCAATTTCAGTAGCACGCCGCTTACTTACATTCAACTTGACATCAATAAATCAAGAGATACTGCCATTCGCGATTTCAAAGAATTGCTGCGCGATGCGATGCCCGACCCCGCGAAATTAATACAAGGTGATGAAGTAGAGTTGGAAGCCAGTTTCCAAAAAATTCGCAAAATTATAGAGGAACTCTCCATTAACGAAAGTTGGCGTAAAAAAGTCACCGACGTCCGCAATTGGCTAGAATTCGCTGCCATAGAACGCCACCGAGCGGATAACTCACAAAAACAATACTACGTTGATAGTCAAAGTCTTTCGGGTGGAGAAAAGGCGAAATTGGCTTACACTATTTTAGCCTCTGCCATTGCTTATCAATTTGGTATCCGCGATGGAAAAAAGCGTTCTTTCCGATTCGCCGTGGTGGATGAAGCCTTCAGTAAAGTTGACCCTGAAAATGCGGTCTATGCGATGGAATTATTCAAGCAATTGAATTTGCAACTGATGGTCGTCACGCCACTCGATAAAATCAATTTGGCAGAGCCTTACATTCATTCTGTCCATTTTGTCCAGAACAAGGCCAAGAAAAATTCAGAAGTTTTCGATCTGCCGATGGAAATTTATCAAGAACAAAAAACTGCATTTCAGACTACATGATCTCGCCTGCCGATATACGAAAAAAAGCCCTACGCCAGTACCCAGCCTTCCTCACTGCGGTGCTGACCAAAGCTAACTTTTTTCCACTTCATATTAAAGGCAACAAAGGCAAAGCCAACGCTCCCTTAAAAGAGCTTTATCCCAAACTGCGCCGTCTGCTCGAAAATGCTAAAGACCAAAAAGGATTCGGCTATACCGTGCAACTCAAAACCGTCAACACGCGCCACGCAGGCGAAATTTCTATGCCCGATGAGATCTATTTTGAGCATGTAGAAGACTACCTCAAATTCATCGAAAAAGAGACCGAATTTCTCGCCTTTCGCACTGCCATTCAGCAAACGCGCAAGCAAGTTCCTCAACTCCTACCCTATCTGAGTAGGCAACCATTATTGGTCATCAAAAATCTAATCATCTGGACAGATACTTTGAAAATTCTGCATTATTTCCAGCAACACCCGCAGCCGAATGAGTACGCGCGTGCTTTACTAATTGATGCGCCAAGCACTTTTATTGAAGATCATCAAAAGCTTTTAGCAGAACTACTAAATAATTGTTTGCCAGCCAATTACATTAACTCAAAAGAATTAAAATTTGAATATCGTTTTGGTTTAAAGGCGAAGGAGTCTCTAGTAAGGATTCGATTTTTAGATGCTCACTCCGTAAAATTACCACACGATATAGCATTACCAATTGCGCAATGGAATCAGCAAGTTCTTAACGTGAAAAAAGTATTTCTCATCACCGATGAACTCAACTTTTTGCGTTTTCCTAAACTTGAGAAAAGTATTGCCCTGCTTGCATCAAGTGATGTACTAAATGATTTGTTTAGATTAGATTTCTTGCACCAATCGCAGCTTTACTTTTGGGGGGACCTAAGTATCAATGCTTTTCAACAATTGTCTGATTTACGAAAGCATTTTCCAAATTTGATTTCCTTTTTAATGAGCCAAAAAGAACTGAATACTTACATCAATTTTATAGAATGGAATAAAAAAACTGCTGAAATTGAAAACTTGACACTCCATCCAGAAGAACGTGTTTGTTTAAATGCGTTGCAAACGAAGGAAGGACATCAAAAGTTGTTGCAGAAGCATATTCGGCAAGAATATTTGCGAACTGCGGTTAGTGAACTCGTAGATTAGAAAACTGTTTTTCTTATCTTTGTAAGCGGCTGACTTTCAAAAGCTTCAATTATCGTAAAAAGTAGAGAAAGGAATGAAGAAAGAATTTAATATAACAGGCATTTGTATTCCTGATCTTCACTATATGATGGATAACAATAGGCAAATAGAAAAAGTGATGGAATTAATAGTGCGAGGCAAATACTTCACTATCAGTCGTCCGAGGCAATATGGAAAAACTACTACTCTTCAATGTTTATCAGAAGGCTTTCAAGAATCAAAAGACTATTTTCCCATTGCGCTCAACTTTCAAGGAACAGATACTGAATGACATCAATCAGATCAGTTGTTTGCACAAATGTTTGTTAATCAATTGATCAGAGCTATTAAATTTCAACTTCCAAAGGCAACCGAATTTCTGAAAAGCAATTTAGAGAATATCCGTAAAATGGATCATCTTTCTGATTTGATTACAGAATTCATTCATCAATTTGATAAAAAGGTAGTTTTATTAATAGACGAAGTAGATGCCAGTAGCAATTTTGATCCATTTCTGAGTTTTTTAGGAATGCTTCGAACGAAGTACTTAGGGCGAACACAAGCGCAACACAGAACTTTCCATAGCATCGTTCTGGCAGGTGTTCACGATATTAAGTCCCTGAAATTTAAACTACGCAACTCGACCGATGCACAACTTAATTCTCCTTGGAATATCGCCATAGATTTTAATGTGGATATGAGTTTCAATCCACAAGAGATTACAAAAATGTTGGAGCAGTACAGCGAAGAGGAAAATGTAAAAATAGAAATGAAGACTATTGCTGAACGCCTACATTACCACACCTCGGGTTATCCTTTTTTGGTCAGTCGGCTTTGCAAAATCGTGGCTGAAGACATCTTACCCCAACAAGCAAAAGATAAGCAAAGATATTGGACTTTGGAAGATATTGAAGCTGCTGTGCAAGTACTTTTGAAAGAAAGCAACACCAATTTTGATAGCCTAATCAGTAATTTGGAAAATAACGATGGGCTCTATGATTTAGTCAGTCGCATCATTCTGCAAGGCGAAATTGTTCCCTTCAATCAACATAATCCAACCATTTATAAAGGTATTCTTTATGGTGTTTTCAAAAGAAATGGACGCATCAGAATTCACAATCGAATCTACGAGCAGTTGATCTATGACTACATGGCTTCTAAATTGCTCACTAGCCCTGACGCATCCAAGCGAACCGATAACTACGGAGGCTACTTCTTGCTAGACAACAATGAATTGGATATGGAAGCGGTGCTCCGAAAGTTCCAGCAGTTCATGAAAGAACAACACAGCAAACGCGATTTCGACTTCATCGAACGCGAGTGGCGATTGGTCTTCCTTTCTTACTTAAAACCCATCCTCAACGGGCAAGGTCATGATTTCAAAGAAGTGGAAACTTCCGAAGAAAAACGCTTAGACATCGTCGTGACTTACTATCAGCACAAATACATCTTAGAACTCAAACTCTGGCGAGGGGAGAAAAATCACCAAAAAGGACTCAACCAACTAGCTGATTATTTGGATATTCATGACGTTAACAAAGGCTATCTACTCATTTTTGATACTCGCCAAAAGAAGACTTATGAAGAACAGATGATTCAGCATGAAGGGAAAGAGATTTTTGGGGTTTGGGTATGAGTTGTTGTTCTTTTGGCGGATTAAAAGATTATAATCCGCCAAAACCATGTATGGTAACTTGGTTTTGGCTGTTTATGAGATTGTAATTAGCCAAATCTTCATTTCATGCCTACCAGATTCAAAAATTATCTGATAATGAAAGTCATCTAATCATCAACTTTCCGTCTTCGCGCCTTTGTGTACTACTCTTTACATGTCTATCTTTACCTAATGAACAAGCAACTCTTCCAACAACTACAAGCCGACCGAACCGACAGCTTGCGCCTTTTGCAGAAAGCCTCCATGCGCGGCATCCGCGACAGCATCGTAGAAAAGTACTCGGAGCAAGCGCATTTCATCTACGAATTATTGCAAAATGCGGATGATGTGAATGCGACGAAAGTTCGTTTCCGATTGCAAGCGGAGGGTTTATATTTTATTCACAATGGAACAAAGCATTTTACGATTACTCCACCGAACTCTATTCCTACGGGCGATGTGAATGCAATTACCTCTATTGGTTTTTCGAGCAAGCGGCAGGATGAGTTTAAGATTGGAAAGTTTGGCGTAGGCTTTAAGTCAGTTTTTCAATATACTTCTACACCGCATATTTATGATCCGAATATGGCTTTTCGGATTCGGGATTTTATTGTTCCTGAATGGTTGGAGGAGAAAGATCATCCAGTGAAAAAGGCGGAAGAAACACTTTTTTTCTTTCCATTCGATCATCCCAAAAAAACGGCAGAGCAAAGCGAAAAGGAAATCCGAAATCGGCTAAGTAAGTTGCAATTTCCATTACTTTTTTTAAATCATTTGAAAAAAATTAAGTGGGATTCTGGTGAAGCGGCAGGGAGTTACGTCTTGGAAATAGTTAAGCAAAAAACGATACAAGGCATTGATTATCAGAAGTTAACTAGTCTTATTAAAAAAGGGGAGCAAACGACAGAACAGCAATTCATTAAACTAAGCAAACAAAGCCATCAGCAAAATTTGCCAATTAGTTTAGTCTTCTCGCTCCACGAAGAAAATCAATTTCAAAATCAAGAAACGTTTCCTGCCTTTTGCTTCTTTCAGACGCGCATTCAAAGTCCATTTCATTTCTTATTGCACGCACCTTTTTTGCTCACGGATAGCCGCGAAGGTATTCAACTGGAGCATGAGTGGAATATTTCTTTGGTGGAACAGTTGGCAGATTTATTATGTGATGGTTTTGAAGTATTGAAAGCAACGAATTATTTGAATACTTCTTTCTTTGAAGTTTTGACAATGGCAAGCAAAGCCTTTAAAGGGGAAGAGGGTCAGTTTTTTCGTCCGTTTTTACAAAAGTTGTTGCTCTTTTTCCAACAAACTAAAGCTGCCATTTTCCCAACAGAGCACGGCTTCATAAATTTAGAAAATGCCTATTTAGCCGCGGGCCCAAGTCTGAAAGACTTTTTCCCGACTGCCTCACTCCAGACTTTAACCCGAAATGAACAAGCCAACTGGGTGTTTCCAAATCTCAAGTTACAAACACCTTTTGGAGAGTTTTTCAAACAGTTTTTGCAAGAACAAGCTAGGTCGAGAAGTGTTTTTAAGCATATTTTTACTTGGGAAGAAATTATTGGATTAGTAAAAGAAGACTTCATAAAACAACAAAGCGATAAATGGCTGATTATGATTTACGAAGAGTGGTATCAACAATACCGTTCTTTATGGTCGAAATTGAAATATTTGCCCATTATTCGTACTGAAAAAGGAGAAATTCTTCCACCCTTCGATCATGGAAGTCACAAACCCAATGTCTTTTTACCGAGTCAATTTTCCAGCAACTACCCTATTGTTAAATCTACTTTATTAGTATCCGAAAACACTCATAAATTCCTAGAAAGTTTAGGTTTAACTACGCCCGATTTACGCGAAGAATTACTCCATCAAGTACTGCCAGCCCTTGAAAATAAGCAGTTGGAAGCCACACCTGAGACGCTAGAGAAAATCATTACGCACTACTTTCAGTGCAATGCAGAAGAAGCAGAGTTACTAGGTGAGCGTTTGAAAAATTTACCCATTTTATTAGTAATCGAAGGTGAAAGTGGCGCGATAAAAACAGCAAAGCCACAAGATGTTTATTGGCTGAATGACTTTTTACAAGAATGGTTTGAACACAAAACAGATGTACTTTGGTTGGGTTTGGATGCGCTTTATCCAAATTTGGCGAAACAATTCAGTAAAGCAAGACTCGCCCGTTTTTTTGATGCCATTAATGTAGCTACTGAACCCAAAATATTGCCCATTGAAGACAGCCTGAGCGAAGAAGAAAAACGGCGACTCCTCAAAATTCAAACACCTCAAGCGAGCTACGCCATGTGGGAAGAAATTGAAGATTTTGAGTTGGATGGATTAGCAAGTTTACTGGAAAATATAACGATTCCAAAAGCCTTTTTCCTAAAAAATTACTTGGAGCAATTGCTAGAACAAAATCCCCCAACCAAAGGCATCTATCGCTACGAATGGCAGCAGACCCACGAGCAGAAAATGGATGCGCATTGGGTGCGATTACTTAAATCTTCGGCTTGGCTACCCATTGACAATGAGCAATTTGCAAGTGCGACAACCACTTTTTCGCATCAATTGCACGCTGATTTCACCCTCTCCTTTGCACTAAAGGATTTACTTTTTCAAGAAGCAGAGAGTACGCGTTTATCCAACTTGACCGAGGAGGAAAAACGCGCCATGAGTCTAGGACAAAGTTTGCTGCAAACAGGCTTGACTTTAGAGGAAATTCAACGTTTTCAAGCCTGGAAAAAACGCAAAGCAGAAAAGCAAGAGAAACGAAAAGAACGCCAACCTAAAATCATTCCAAAAACCGAAGAAAAGGATGAAGATGAGTTTAATCCCGCCTTTCTTTCTTCGGAAGAATTGCTAGCGAAGCAAGAAGAAATACGCAAAAAATTGGAAGGAGAGCTACAAGAGCAAATTGCGGAGTTGATGGAGTTAGAGCAGTTGAAAGCCATCATCCAAGAAGCGACACCTTATACTTTTGTGTGGTACAAGGCATTGCTGGATTTGGAATTACTATTGTCCCTGGAGCAAGTGGAAAAAGATAAGAGTTTAAGCATTTGGTTTGAAAAAGTAGAACGAGAAAAAGGCACTTCCAAAACACTTTGGTTGCGTCGCCCAAAAGGTTATTTACCGCAGCGTATCGAAAATATGGGCGATATGACGATCAAAGTGCAATTGGAAGACGAAAAGCGCACCTTTGATATTGAAGTCGTCAGCATACGCGACTACGCTCTACGTGCTAAACTGAAATCGCCTGAACAAATTGAAGGCATAGATTTTAAGCAAGTTAGAGGCGCAACTTTGGAAATTCAGAATACGATTTTCACACTCGAAGCATTGATCGCTGCCTTCAAAGAATTACCTTTTCAGGAAGAAGATAGTTTGCAGGAGCTGCTTCCTAAAAGCATTAAATTCATCTTTGGTCCTCCAGGTACAGGCAAGACAACTTATCTTTCTTCAAAAGAAATTATGCCGCTCCTTTTGGGTGAGGAGGACTTAAAAGTTTTGGTTTTGACGCCCACGAATAAATCGGCAGATGTTCTCACTAAGAAGATATTGAGTCTTTTCCCTGAACCTCCAACTTGGCTATTCCGCTTCGGAAATTCGGGCGATAATATTGTCGAAAATGCAGGTTTGCTGCGCGATAATAGTTTCGATTTAATGTCGAACAATCGTTATTGTGTCATCACGACTGCCACGCGTTTTCCTTATGATGGCTTCAATAATAGCTGGGAAGAAGCTCAACTCAAAAACATTGATTGGGACGTCATTATCGTGGATGAAGCTTCGATGATTAGTTTGGGCATGATTACTTATATTTTGCATCAATGCCCTGATACTGAATTCATTATCGCGGGCGATCCATTTCAAATTGAGCCGATTGTTCATGCGGAAGAATGGAAGGGACAAAATGTTTACACTTTAGTCAACTTGCAGAGTTTCGATCCAGAAGAACAACAGAAACAACTCGTTCCTCATATTTATAAAGTAGAAAACCTATTAACGCAATACCGAAGCATCACCACGCTTGGCTACATTTTTAGCCATTTGGCTTATGGTGGTCGTTTGCAACATCATCGCCCTACCGATTCGCAGCGTCCACTTCAACTCGACAAGCTGCCGTTGAAGCATGCCAATATTATTCGATTCCCTGTCCATCCGCTAGAAACACTTTATCGCCCTCAGAACTTGAAAAATAGTCGCTATCATATTTATTCGGCGATATTGACAACGGAATTGGCAAAATACATCGCTTCGCAAATTCAAAAAAAGGAGCAAGAAAACTGGGTCATTGGCATTATCTGTCCTTACAAAGCACAAGTGATGTTGGTAGAAAAGATGTTGAATGCACAAAACGTTTATTTTCCTAAAGCCAAGATTTTTTGTGGTACCATACATAGTTTTCAGGGCGACGAATGCGACATCATTATCAATCTCTACAATCCGCCGATGCCGATTAGTAAAAGCCCCAATATGTTCCTGAATCGCCAAAACATCCTCAATGTAGCAGTAAGTCGTGCAAAGGATTATTTGATTCTATTGTTGCCTGATGAAAATACGGATCGTCGAGAAAACCTCTATCAAATCAAGCGTTTAGAAGGCATCATCCAGTATTATCTGGCAGGTGTGCGAGGACAATGGAAAAGCTACGACATCGAGGAAATCATCTTTGGTCAACCTGATTATATTGAGCAGAATACGTTTGCGACTACGCATCAAAGCATCAATGTGTATACTGAACCTGAGAAGCGTTTTGAAGTACGTTGTGAGGAGCAGGCGATTGATGTGCAGATTGGGTATGAAATAACTTCGAAGACAAGTAAATAATTTAATCAATTCCTCAAATAAGACGCTCCATTAATATCTAAAATCGCACCTGTCATAAATTCCGAACCAGATGAGGCTAGAAACAGAACGCCACGAGCGACTTCTTCTGGTTTCGCGACGCGACCAAGTGGACTTTGTTGACGAATGCCTTCGCCTTTTGGCCCGTCCAAAATTTCTTTAGCCAAATCGGTTTCTACAAATCCAGGCGCAACGATTCCTACAAATACATTGTACTTCGCCAAGGCTTGTGCCAGAGATTGACTCATCGCATTCAATCCTGCTTTGCTTGCACCGTAAGCAGGCTGATCGGGTTCTCCTCGAAATGCTCCTCTGGAAGAGACATTTACGATGCGCCCACCTCCCTGCTGTATCATTTGTTGCGCCGCACAGTAGGTTACATTCGCTGCTCCAATCAAATTGATGCTGATCGCTTCCTGCCATGCCTCTCGCCATTGCTCGTAGGTACAATTGTCAATTGGATGGACGGTATGCACACCTGCATTATTGACTAAAATATCTAATTGCCCAAACTCTTTCACTGCTTCTTTCACCAAATGTTGCGCCGCAGAAGCATTACTAATATCTGCCTTGATCGCGATATGTCCATCGCCAGCCAGAAGCTCAATACACTCTTTTGCCGCTTGCGTATTTCCAACAAAGTTAATCGCTACTTTCGCGCCAGCTTGAGCAAAAGCAATTGCCGTTGCTCTTCCAATTCCGCGCGAACCACCTGTGATTAATACTGTTTTACCTTCAAAATTCATCTTGAATAATTATAGATTCAACCAATTCAAACCTTCTTTGATAGAAACTCGTTTGATTCTCGAATTGTATTATATTTGCACGCCTTTACAGAATGTTCTTTGCAGAACTGTAAAAGTAGTAAACCAAACTAAAATTGTAGAATTTCCGTGAATTCGTTCAGGATTTAAAAATTGATTGCTAGGATTTTTAAGCGAAAATCTGCGAAAATCTCTCTAATCCGTTCAATCCGCGTTCCAATCCTATATAATTATATGTTTCAAAGTTTATCAGATCGTTTAGATGGTGCGTTTAAGACGCTGACTGGAGAAAATAAATTAACCGAAATTAATATTGCGCAATCCTTAAAAGAGATTCGTCGAGCTTTAGTCGCGGCGGATGTAAATTATGAGATTGCCAAGTCTTTCACGGAGCGCGTCAAAGAGAAAGCGTTGGGGCAAGAGAACAACCTCAAGGCAGTGAAAGCAGGAGATTTGATGGTGAAGATTGTGATGGATGAGTTGGTTGATTTGATGGGCGGCGAAACAGCAGAAATGAATTTGACGGGAAAACCGACCGTCATTTTAATTGCTGGCCTGCAGGGTTCTGGTAAAACGACTTTTACAGGAAAGTTGGCGCATCACCTCAAAAAGAATGAGAAAAAATCACCTCTAGTGGTTGCTTGCGACGTCTATCGTCCTGCTGCGATCAATCAGTTGACTGTTCTAGCAGAGCAAGTTGGCGTCCCAATCTACAAGGAAACAGAAAACAAAAATCCAGTTTCTATTGCGCTAAATGCGATTGCTCATGCGCAGACGCACAACTTGAATACGGTCATCGTAGATACTGCGGGGCGTTTGGCGGTGGATGAGGAAATGATGACAGAAATTTCCAATATCAAAGACGCAATTTCTCCGAATGAAACACTTTTTGTAGTAGATTCCATGACTGGGCAAGATGCTGTGAATACTGCAAAAGCCTTCAACGAACGCATTGATTATGATGGTGTAGTGTTGACAAAATTGGATGGAGATACGAGAGGTGGAGCGGCACTTTCGATTAAATATACCGTTGGAAAGCCAATCAAATTTGCGAGTGCAGGAGAAAAAATGACCGATTTGGATGTCTTCCATCCTGATCGTATGGCACAACGTATTCTGGGCATGGGAGATATTGTTTCCTTTGTCGAAAAAGCGCAAGTTGAGTTCGATGAAAAAGAAGCGAAGCGACTAGAGAAGAAAATTCGCAAGAACAAATTTGATTTTAACGATTTTCTGGGTCAGATCAATCAGATTCGCAAGATGGGCGATTTGAAAAGTCTGATGAACATGATTCCTGGTATGGGAAAAATGCTGAAAGGCATTGATATTGATAATAGTGCTTTCGATAAAGTAGAATCCATTATTTTCTCCATGACTCCACAAGAGCGCGCCGAGCCTGACTTGTTAGACGTGAGCAGAAAAAGACGCATCGCGAAAGGTTCTGGTCACAGCGTCGAAGATATCAATGCCTTCGTTAAGCAGTTCTACCAAATGAGTCAAATGATGCACAAAGCCAGTAAAGGTATGGGACCTTTCGGTGGTGCAATGGGTGGCGGCGGTGTACGCCCTAATCGTCGTCCTTCCAAGACTAGAAAAAAGAAGAAAAGAAGATATTAATCCAACCACAAAAGTTGACTTCACATAGATTGTATAAGTTGTAACCAGTTTTGAGGCAGAGATTGAGAGATTAAAACACTATGTGAACTATGTGAAGACGCTATATGGCTATGTGTGTATCCCAAATTGCACTTTTATGAAAGATTCGAAGTAGCAAAAGCTCTGATCTCTGCTTTTTTCAAATCATGGCGGCATCTAACCGTCATGATTTGATCGAGGTTTCTTAAGGACAAAAAATGGCTAAAAAGCCATTTTTTGTCCTTAAGAAACCTCGATGGATTTGGATGGACTCGACGTCCATCCAAATCCACAACAAGTCGCTCTCAACAAGCACCTTTAGTATTTGTGCAATTTGGCACACACACATATGACTATGTGGCAAAAATATGTTCTAAGAACTATATCGATTTGCATGTGCTTCATATAGTTCTCCTAAGTGCTTCGTCACTTCCCCTACTCTACCATCTCCTATTTGACAATCATCTACCTCCACAATACCAATTGCGCCCTTTGCAGAACTGCAAATAAATGCCTCTTTAGCAGTACGAAGCTCTTCCAATCTAACCGGGCGAATTTCCAACTCATAATGCGCTTTTGCCAAGCCTAAAATCTGCTTACGCGTAATTCCATACAGTACATCATCAGAAGAGGTAACCAACTTATTATCAGGCGTTAATAAGAAAAAATTAGAACGCGACGACTCACTAATTAAGCCATTAAAATGAAAGAGTAAATCATTTGCACCTGCCGCTTTAATTCGTTCTCTATTTCTCAATATTTCTACATAATTCGTAGTTTTTACACTTGGAATATAGCGCACATATTCATGCAGCAACAACTTCATTCCATTCTCTATCAATTCTTGTGGAAAATGAATCGGTGGAAGCACTAAAATATACAAATTTGCTTCTTCGGCAGGCGTATAGCCATCAGGTGCATAGCCGCCTGTCAAAATCAATTTTACCCCACAGCGATCTACTTTATTTTTCTCTAGTAATTCAGCAATTCGCTCTTTCAATTCCGCTCTACTAATCGGCAACTCCAATAACATTTTCGCCGCGGATCGCTCAAAACGATCCAAATAATCTTCTATGAAAAGTGGCTTTCCATTTCTCACGCAGAAATAATCAAAAATACTGTATCCACGATGTAGAGCTAGATCAGAAATATGAATGTGTGCCTTTTCTTTATGGATGATTTCGCCGTTGATATTGTAGTAGTGCATAAGTTAATATTGAATCACAAAAC
This sequence comes from Bacteroidota bacterium, assembly GCA_039176995.1. Taxonomy (GTDB): domain Bacteria; phylum Bacteroidota; class Bacteroidia; order Chitinophagales; family Saprospiraceae; genus JAAUTG01. Next base: position 20,794 of record JBCDFY010000016.1, on the reverse strand, counting down.
TACATTTTAACAAATAATTTCAGGTATTCTATCTAGTGGAATTTATCTTTGTTTTATTACACACACTCATAAAAATCACCTATGAAAAGTTTGTATCTCCTACTTTTTAGTCTCCTCATAGGCAACTGTGTTATAGGACAAGGCACTTATCAGAAAAATATTCAAGTTATTCGCTACGAACCCCGAGGTTATAAAGCTATTAATCCATTTTCTGCTCATCTTTCTTCAGAAGGAACTTATCATTTAGGCTTTTATGAAGAGTCATTCAACAATACAAACAGCTCTAGCCCTACCATATTTAAACTTTCAAATGATGGTGAAATAGAGTGGATGAAATACTACACAAACGAAGATTATCTTGAGTCTTCAGTAGGTTTTAGAGGAGACGGGCTTTCTGATGTGATACCAATCAATAATAACGAATTTATTAGTTGCCTAGCAGAAGATGGACGCGGTAGATCATTCGATGGTATAAGTTCTGTATTTCTGTCCTTTGACAAAGACGGTAATGAATTGTGGGATAATGTTGTATTTGGCAGAGTTCGGTCTAATCTCATTATCAACGATCGTAAAAATATACTATTCTCTCATTGGTTGTTTAGTTCGGATACTAATGAACTGTTGCTGGTAGAAATGAATAAAGATGGCGAAATTGCTGATACAAAACGAATCACTGCTTCTGTCGTAATCTACAAATTGCTCAAAACAAAAGATGGAAATATCTTTTTCATAGCTTATGACCAACATCCTAATTTTAATGGCTGGATCAACTCTAGTCTATATTTTTCTCCACTTGAACGATCCTACATTGGAAAAATGGACGAAAACTATAATCTCATATGGATGAAAACGGTTTCTAATAATTTTCCCGTATCTGTTAAAGAAACGCTTAGTGGGGAGTTAGTACTTTCATCGTTTAGCAAAGAAGAAGAATTTTCTTATGTGACAAAACTCAGTGCATCAGGAGAAGAAATTTGGAGCAAATTCATTCCCTTATCTGGTGGATCAATTACAGATAATATTAATATCAATTCAAAGGGTGAAATTATATTGTTGAGTAACACTAATCTTACAACCTTTGATGATTTGGCTTATTTATCTGCTATCAATCCAATTGGAGAAATTCTATGGACAAGAGTTCTGCCTACAGAGTGGACTAGCTACTAGCTACCCAAGTAGCTCGCTAATTAACTTTACAGAAAATGACGGTATCAACTTTCATGGAGTGATTCCTAGAAATACCATTTTCTATCAGCTAGATGACAAAGGACAAAGCCAAGAGCAACCATTTCCTTCTATTTGTGTAAGCTCTCAGGATGCAGAAATAGAATGGAAAGATACACTAATTGATTTCGTTGGAGATGTTAGTGTTCAGATAGATAATATTCTATCTAACAACCATTTGCGAGATACTTCCGCTCTGATAAGGAACTTCATTGTAGATGAGCAAATGATCGGAGATTTCCCTACTCCTCGCTTTGATCTTCCTGACACTAGCTGTATCGCTAGTGATATAGTGCTGACAGATTTACCTGACGATGGCTTTGATCAATACAACTGGACCTTCAAATCTTCCAACAATCCAAAATCCGATACGCGTGAACCCGACGCGGTCACTTATTCAGATGCAGGTACATTTCAAGTCACTTTAATCACCGATCAAGACAATTGCTTAGACACCTTCTCCCGCGAAATTGTCATTGTGGATGCACCTGAATTTGATCTAGGAAAAGATTTGACACTATGCGAAAAAGAGTCAACAGAACTCAATGCTTTTTCGGAAGATATACAAACCTACACCTGGGCAGATGGAACGACCACTCCTACCCTAGCCATTGATCGTTCAGGTCGGTATAATATCACGGTAACTGATGATTATTGTACCGTTGAAGATAGCATCAATGTCACCTTTATTGCGGAGCAATATCCTAACTTTAAAATTGATCCAGGTTCAGATACAACGCTCTGTATTGGAGCAACTTATCAACTAAAAGTTGATAGCAAAGAGATCGAATCTTTAATTTGGAACGATGGCGATAATCAAGCAGAAAAAAGCATTAGCGAAGCAGGCATTTATCAAGTGACCGCTTTCATTGGGGACTGCCCCTTTGAAGCGGATGTGACCGTTGATTTTAAAGATTGTTCTAGCCAAGTTTTCATTCCAAACGCTTTTAGCCCAAATGGAGATGGCAACAACGAAGAACTCCTCATTGGAGGTAAAAATATCACGCTGGTAGCTGTCCAAATTTTTGATCGCTGGGGCAATTTAATCTTCGATGATATTACTCGCCCATGGAATGGTAAAATTAATGGTGATTTTGCAAATAAAGGTACTTATGTGTATCAAGTCATTTATATCGAAGAGCTAACGGGTAAGAGGAAACTGGCGACTGGAACCGTTTCTTTAGTTCGATAATTTTCTTGTGCCTTGGTTTAGCAGATTTTGTATTGGAGGCAGCATAAACAAGCTGCGAATTCGTTTACCTTTGCGGATTCAAAAGGGAGTACAACTTTTTCACGTGAAAAATGCTCCATCAATTACAAACATACTAAACATGAAATACTACATACTCTTATTATTTGCAGCTCTTACTTGGCAAAATAACCTCTCTGCACAAACCGACACTATTATATACGATGTCGTGGAACAGCAGCCGCGCTTTCCAATGTGTGAATCTTTAGATACGACGATTGCTGCTAAAAATCAGTGTGCACAACAAGCCTTACTTGCCATCATTTATCAAAATGTGCAGTATCCCGTTCAGGCAAGAATGGAAGGTTTGGAAGGGACGGTAGTTGCATCCTTCGTGGTTGAGCCAGATAGTACGGTGAGCAATGCACAGGTTCTTCGCGATATTGGTGGAGGCTGTGGAAATGCTGTCGTTGCCGTGATCAATGCCATGAATGTTGCGGGCATTCGTTGGATTCCTGGTCAAAGAGTAGGAAAAGATGTGCGAGCCAAAATGACTGTTCCGATCAAATTTAGATTGCAAGAAGCACCACCTTATGTATTGATGGAAGGCGATACTGTTTATACGCAACTAGAAAAAACTGCTGAATTCAAAGAAGGAGATGAAGGATTAAATACATTCATTACTGAAAGCCTAAAATACCCAGCAGCCTACAAAGATACTTGCTTATTCGGCTATATGGACGTGCAATTATTAATCGAACCAGACGGCATCGTAAAAAGTATTAGCATTTCTGATTATATGGAACTGGGCTTAGATTTTCAGTTGGAAGTGGTGAATTTAATTACAGGCATGTTTGGTAAATGGAATCCGGCTACCTACAAGGGACGCGAAGTGCCAAGTGCCGTTGAGATTCGCTTAAGTTTTATTCCCGAAGATGCAATCGCGTGTCAAGCCACCATTGAAAATTTTCAAACCGCTAACACTTTAGCAGCCGAAGGTATGCAGCTCTACGACAGTGGCGAGCAAGAAAGCGGTTTAGAAAAGCTAAGCAAAGCCATTGAATTGTTACCTAACAATGCAGAATACCTTGCTTTCCGCGGACAAGCCTACGTAGATCAAGAAGATTATCGCGCTGCTTGTCAAGATTTATTTCAAGTTCGCCGCATCCTTGGAACGGATACTTACGATCAATTGTTGATGATTGTATGTCGTATGGAAGAGCAGGGAGAAGAAGAGAAGTAAAAAGTCAAAGAGCACTGTTCTCCTTTAGAAACGAAAGAAAAATTGAATTTTTCTTTCGTTTCTAAGGGTAACTTATGGACAGCGATAGATTTTTAGAAATGTTTTTTCAAAAACATTTCTAAAAATCTATCGCTGTCCAAAGAACCCTAAACGAACGAATTTTTGTCTCACAAAAATTCGTTCGTTTGATTATGTTTTCTGACTGCTCAAATATTTCAAGTAGAATGAGTTAGAAATAGCGAGAACTTCTATATTTGCGCCCTCCAAAAAGGAGAGACTGTTCTTAATTCTAATCAGCAGTTCAACAAATAATCAAATCAACAGATAAAAATGCTACGTTCACACAATTGCGGCGAGCTTCGAATGGAAGCAGTAGGACAAGAAGTTACACTAACAGGTTGGGTACAAAGCAACCGAGATTTTGGTGCTTTGACTTTTGTGGATTTGCGAGATCGTTACGGTATCACGCAATTGGTGTTCAATGCAGATGCGGACGCGGAAATGAGTGAGCGTGCGCGCAAATTAGGGCGCGAATTTGTCGTAAAGGCAACTGGTCTAGTGCGCGAACGAAGCAATAAAAATCCGAATAGAGCAACGGGCGATATTGAAATTGATGTGCAGGCAATGACGATTCTGAATGCTTCCGAAACACCTCCTTTTACCATTGAAGATAATACGGATGGTGGCGATGATTTGCGGATGAAATATCGCTATTTGGATTTGCGAAGAACGCCTGTGCAGCAAAACATTATTTTCCGTTCTAAATTGGCGATTGAAACGCGAAAGTTCTTGTCCGACTTAGACTTTGTAGAAGTAGAGACGCCTGTCTTGATCAAAAGCACGCCAGAAGGCGCACGGGATTTCGTTGTGCCAAGTCGAATGAATCCCGGTCAATTCTACGCATTACCACAGTCACCACAAACCTTTAAGCAACTTTTGATGGTTTCGGGTTTTGATCGCTATTTTCAGATCGTAAAATGTTTCCGCGATGAAGATTTGCGCGCAGATCGTCAACCTGAGTTCACACAAATAGACTGCGAAATGGCTTTCGTGACGCAGGAATCCATTTTGAATACTTTCGAGGCGTTGACTAAGCACGTCTTCAAAACTTTGAAAGGTATTGAACTACCTGATTTTCCAAGAATGACCTATGACGAAGCCATGAAAAAGTATGGTTCGGATAAGCCAGATGTACGTTTTGGAATGGAGTTCGTCGAGTTCAATGCGGAAATGCAAAACAAAGGTTTCGCAGTATTTGATAATGCAGAATTGGTGGTTGGCATTAAAGCAGAGGGTCAAGCAGGTGCATTTTCTAATAAAGACATCAAGAAATTGACCGAGTGGATGCAACGTCCACAAATTGGAGCGAAAGGTTTGGTTTATATCAAATACAATGAAGACGGCAGTATCAAGTCTTCAGTTGGCAAATTCTACTCTGATGAAGATTTGAAAACTTGCTTAGATAGAGCAAATGCCAAGCCAAGTGATATGCTCTTCATTCTGTCAGGAGAAGCAGAAAAAACGCGCAAGCAATTGAATGAATTGCGTTTAGAAATGGGCAGCAGAATGGGCTTGCGCAAAGGTGACGACTTCAAGCCACTTTGGGTAGTGGATTTTCCACTGCTCGAATGGGACGAAGACTCCGAGCGTTTCCACGCCATGCACCATCCATTCACTTCTCCTAAAAAAGAAGATATGGATAGAATGCTCAATGGCGACCACGAAACCATGAAATCTTTGCGCGCTGATGCTTACGATTTAGTTATCAATGGTGCAGAAATTGGTGGTGGTTCTATTCGTATTCACGACCGCGCTTTGCAGGAGAAGAACTTCAAATTGCTAGGATTCACCGACGAAGAAGCGGAAGAGCAATTTGGCTTCTTGATGGGTGCATTTGAATATGGTGCACCTCCACACGGTGGTATTGCGTTTGGTTTTGATCGCTTGTGTGCCGTGATGAATGGACAGAGTTCTATTCGTGATTTTATTGCTTTTCCGAAGAATAATCAAGGTCGGGATATGATGATTGATGCGCCAAGTCCTGTGGATGGGGAACAGTTGAAGGAGTTGAGTTTGGGGTTGGACTTGCCAAAGGATTAATAAAAAGCCAATTCGGCTTTAGATTAGCAAGAAATACTAGCTTTCCTTTTAAATTTGTAGCATTAGCTAATTTTAACCATAAAGAGACAAAGGAACACAAAGAAATAGCCGAAGTGTAACAGACAAATTTTAAAAATTTGTCTGTCATAAACCTTTGTGATCTTTGTTCCTTTGTGGTTCATATCTTCCTTCATGATCTTACGAAGCGAAAATCTCATCAAAATATATGGTAGCCGAACCGTAGTAAAAGGCGTTTCGCTACAAGTCAATCAAGGAGAAATCGTAGGTTTACTTGGACCAAACGGTGCAGGAAAAACCACAACTTTCTACATGACCGTCGGTTTCATCAAACCCAATGAAGGGCGCGTCTATTTGGAGCAAGAAGACATCACGGACTTGCCGATGTACAAACGCGCGCAACGCGGCATTGGCTATTTACCACAAGAACCTTCGGTGTTTCGTAAACTTTCTGTGGAAGATAACATCAAGGCAGTTTTGGAAATGACCAAGCTAAACAAGAAAGAACAGAAAGAGAAATTGGAGACTTTAATTGATGAGTTCAGCTTAGAAAAAGTGCGCAAAAGTAATGGCGATACGCTTTCTGGTGGAGAACGTAGAAGAACCGAAATTGCTCGTGCTTTAGCAACCGATCCAAAATTCATTTTGCTAGACGAACCCTTCGCTGGCATTGACCCTATTGCCGTAGAAGATATCCAATCTATTGTTTCAAAATTACGAACTAAAAATATTGGCATTCTCATCACCGACCACAATGTTCAAGAGACGCTCTCGATTACCAATCGTGCTTATTTGATGTTCGAGGGAAATATTCTAAAGTCAGGTACAGCAGAAGAACTGGCAGCTGATGAAATGGTACGAAAAGTATATTTAGGCAAGAATTTTGAGTTAAAGAGAAAGGTGATTGATTTGGATTGATTTAAAGTATGTCTTAATTTTATCGCTCTGATAACCAATATTTTGTAAGCCTGCTGCCAAAATAATTTACTTACTTTCCGATAACTATCGGGAGCTAAACTCGTAAGTTCTTTCTTAGCCACACTGTGTCCTTCTCGAATATGAACCATGAATGACTTACGATCAGTTAAATCGATTTTCAGACAAGCTCTTAGCCTAGTCTGAACTCAATGATAAATGTAAATTTATTATTTCATCGGTCGCTTGTAACCAAATTGTATCTTTGTTGAAAAGAAAGCTGTTTTTGAAGCTACCAATCATACATAGCATCCAACAATTGCTCTTTGGAGACATTAGTTTAAGTACTTCTTCGACTGTTAGAAGAGCACTAGCCTTATTTTTGGCTTCTCTACTGATTGGCACATCAGGCTATATGCTTTTGGAAGGCTACAAGTTTATTGAGGCTTTCTACATGACCGTCATTACCATTTCGACAGTAGGCTTCACAGAAGTAGAGCCTTTAAGTCGATCAGGACGATTATTTACTTCGTTTTTGATCTTGGCGAATATTGGTATTTTTGCTTATGCACTTTACGCTTTTACAGATTATATCATCGAAGGCGAAATCTTTAAGAAGTTGAGAATCAATTATATGAATCATCAAATTGAAGAGTTAGAAGGTCATATCATCATTTGTGGCTATGGGCGATACGGCCAAGAAATAAGTGATTATTTCGCATTAGATGAGTTACCATTCGTAGTGATTGATCTCAAGGAAGAACGCGTAGAAAATTTACGCAAGCGAGATAGTCAAAATTTCTACGTGCAAGGGGATGCTTCGCAAGATGATGTACTCATCCAAGCAGGCATTAGGAAAGCGAAGCATTTAATCGTTGCGCTTGCAGACGATACGGATAATGTATTCACAGTACTCACCGCTCGTCAGCTCAATTCGGAAATCAATATCATCAGTCGTGCGTCCAATTCAAAATCACAACGCAAACTCAAATTGGCTGGCGCAAATCGAACCATTATGCCCGAGCAGATCGGTGGTTTCTACATGGCAGCTTTAGTCACTAAACCAGGAGCAGTAGATTTCTTTTCCTTTGTAACAAACGAGTACGAATCAGACATCGGATTTGAAGAAATAAATTTTGAAGATGTACCGATTGAATGCCAATGTAAAACCATTGCAGAATTGAATATCAGAAGAGCAACTGGCTGTAATATAATTGGTTACAAATCACCTAATAGCCGCTACATCGTAAATCCACCACCCGATACTTCCTTGGTTTTTGGTTCTAGCTTCATCGTTTTAGGCAGCGATGAACAATTGGGCAAATTAGAAGCCTATTGGGAAGAATTTGCTAAACAAAACAAAGAACACGCTAATGGCTAAAATTCAATGGTTTGACAGTATTCCTGGTATCACTGATCTTCAAAATGTTCATGAGGCGATCGCACCTTATATTCATAGAACACCTATTTTAACTTCGCGAAGTATCAATGAAATCGCGGGTGCAGATCTTTATTTTAAGTGCGAAAATTTCCAAAAAATTGGAGCTTTCAAAATGCGTGGAGCAGCTTGTGCTGCATTATCATTGTCAGAAGAAGATATTGCTAGAGGTCTTGCAACGCACTCCTCGGGAAATCATGCCCAAGCTGTTGCTCTTTCTGCTAGAAATTTAGCTTCGAAAGCCTACATCGTAATGCCTGGCAATGCGCCCGAAATCAAAAAGCAAGCTACAAAAGGTTATGGTGCAGAAATCACTTTGTGCGAACCAACTCTGGAAGCGCGAGAAAAAACTTTGGCAGCAATAGTTGAAAAAACAGGCGCAACTTTTATTCATCCATATGATAATTATAATGTGATTGCAGGACAGGCGACTTGTGCAAAAGAGTTGATCGAAGATGCACCAATTTTAGATATGATCATTTCACCAATTGGTGGTGGTGGTTTGATGTCAGGGACAGCACTTTCCACAAAGTTTTTCTCTCCAAATACGGCTGTATACGGTGCAGAACCTGAAAAGGTGAACGATGCTTATCGCTCCGTACAAAGCGGGAAATTAGAATTTAATACCACAACGGACACTATTGCTGATGGTCTTAAAACTAACTTGAGTGAAAAGACTTTTGACATCATTCAAAGAGAGGTAAAAGAAATATTCACAGTAAGCGAAGAAGAAATTGTAGCAGCAATGAAAATCATCTGGGAACGCCTAAAAATCATTATCGAACCTTCCTGCGCGGTGCCTTTTGCAGCTATTTTGAAGCATCCAAAACCTTTTTCTCAACGAAAAGTAGGCATCATCCTAACGGGCGGTAACGTAGATGTAAATAAACTACCGTTCACCAAAAACTAAGCCTTCCCTACCACATCATTAAGCACTTTCCCCTCTACCTAAAGTCAGCTTTCTTACTATGTTGCACGACTCTATATTTGCATCGTGTAGTTTTCTCATAGTATGTTAGTCGCTCCTACATCTTGAAATGTCGAGTTGTAGGAGTTTTTTTATCCATTTCCCAGAGATGTCAGAATTCTATTTTCTACAGAGTCTCGAATCTAATACGCACGTTGCTGCTTCCTGCTCCCTTTCTTAGTGCGCTGAAATTGATTACCTAAAGAAGCCAAAGCAAATTCCCACAAATCTTCGTAAGGAATAATTTCTATTTCGGAAGCCTGATTAGCAATGTCAATTGGCTTGCTGTTCAATTTCTTCAGATACTTTTCAGACTTCCGAATGACACCTGCTTTGTGGAAACCAGAAATTGGAATTTGTAATAACATTTTGATGAAACAATTGCTTCGGAAAGTGTCATCGTTTCGCAAATAACGCGAACAATATTTTTCGATGGCTTCGATGCGATCAATAGCATCATCGTAGCGTTTGCGCGAAATCATAAATAGAATCTGTATAACCAAAAGTGGGATGTTCATACCACGCTTATCCTTAGAATAGATTGGCGTTTCATTAAAAAACTTTGCCATGCGGAATCGTTTGAATCGCTTATCATTCTCATCAATCTCGACTTGCTCGATACCAACTAAGTAATGCAAGAAACCTTCATAAATCTTCCACATTTCTTGTGCGTGTGGATGCAAAAATTGAAATCTACGGTGATTGACTGCAGTAGAGAAAATATGATAGGCTTGCTGATACTGGCGCGTATGCATAGAGAGAGTGAAATAGAGTTCTTGATGCTTAAACCAATTGAAAGAGCCTTCTTCTAATAAATTAATACATTCCTCTGCTACCATTTTTCCTTGATCGAACTGTTTCAATTGCGTAAAACTGATAAGCTGTTGATGTAAAAATATTTGAATAGGTACACTTGCTACGTAGTCTTTCCTTTTGAACATTTCAATAGCCTCGTTACACGTTTTTACCGTTTGCTCGTAGTCATTGATACTAACGGAGATTAGATTTTTGATTAGGAAAGCGCAAAATTGCAGTCGATAACTATCATACTCTTCGAGCGAACTTTCAATTTTGGTAAATGCTTCTTGTGCTTTTTCGTGTATTTCCCCTTGTGTAGCTTTGCTGTTCACGTATCGAGTGACCAAATCAACATACAAGTGTTCTGCTAGATTCTCTTTAATCCAAATTTGTTCATTCTTCAAAAAAAGTTCATTGTAAGAATCATATTTCTTAAGATTACCTTCTCTAGTACCATAATGCAGCCGCAAGAAACGAGCTATATCTAATGTTAATTCTGTGAATTCGTACTTCTTGGCTTGCTTCAGTATTTTATGCGAGATGTTCACAGCAGACAAGCGTGCATGCTTACCTGTTAGAATTTTTACAGCTGCCCAATCCTTGTAGCATTCGTAATATGCTTTTTGTCGTTGATTGTAAGAAGGTTGCTTGACATCAATGAAAAATACTGTATTAATCAAACGATTCTTAAGTCGATTCTTTAGCTTTTTATAATTATGATTGTTCTCGTCCGTACCATAAAAATGTTGTGCGGCTTGTTCGTCCGAAGTAAAGTGCTCTTCTATAATACCGTTATAAAAGTCCATCAACATAGATTTGCTTTCGCGACTGTTGCCGATAACCTCAATGGAGCGGACTTTGTTTTTATTTACAATATGGACTAGCTCTCGTAATATCTGCATAACCTGTATTGTTTTTAGTCTTCCTGACTCTGTTTGGTCAGTACACATGCGATTGTAAGTTTTCTGATTATAACGGATTGCTTTGATTAGTAAATTATAATGATGGAATCTCATAAGTATTGAAATTCACTATACTTCGCTACTAACGCAGCGAAAGGAACTTCCGGAGAGAGAGGAATCGGCGGTTTTATAGCCAATTCCTCTCTCCCTCCGAAAGAATTTTCGCCCGTACGGGCGCACAAGAAACCTGATGTTACTTGTTTTTAGTATTTTTTTCTTTCGCAGCAAAACGTTACAATCAGTAAGTTTTAACTAATCGGTATTAGAGTTGTGCCTTCATTGGTTGTGGCTGAAAGTTGACTGTCCTCTTCTACCATTACTACTGAATCTATGTATAAAATACAGCAGTATCCGTACGTTTTTCAGAACAGTAGAATATTTCTTTGAATTGAGATAGATTATATCGGAAAATATGCCTTTTTGTGAGAATTGAAGTAGAGTCTTCTATTATTTACTAAAATCGGCAAGAAATGATTCGTGAAAGTAGGAATATCTCAACAAAAAAGCGAAGATTTTTAATATTAAAATTTAAAATAAATCAAAGTTCATTGGCTAACAGCATAATACACATGAAATAAATAAATATTTATTCATCAATAGAATTTAGAGTGCATTTCATTTAGCAGTAATACAATAGAAAAACGGCTATCCAAATGGATAACCGCTTCTTCTTTATTGTGAGTTTAGCTTACTTTATAATGTAAGATCTCAACGATTCATTTTAGCTTCGATGCTCAATGTAGCGTGAGGTACTGCTTTAAGGCGTTGCTTAGAAATCAACTTTCCCGTAGCTCGGCAAACACCGTACACTTTATTCTCAATACGAATTAAAGCATTCTCAAGGTGTTGGATATGCTTTTGCAAACGAGCAGCAGAACTGTTGAGCTGCTCTGATTCTCTGACGCCAGTCGCATCATCCAAGCCTTTGATTTTGGTATCCGAATTTTCAGCTAATTCCCTCAACTGACCATCAATGTAGTCAAACTGAGCTTTAGCACGTTTCATTTTTTTTTCAATAAGGCTTTTAAACTCCAGCAGTTCATCATCGCTGTACCGAGTTTTAGCACTGTTCATAGCGTTCATATCAGTGAAGATTGTATGTTAAAAAGCAATTGTGAATATTCAGTAAAACTGTTTTTACTGAATAATTTAATACTGACAATTGGGACTAAGAAAAAGATGCAAATAACCGAAAAATGGTTGTTTTTTGACGTTAATCTTATCAAATGAGTCAAAAATCAAAATAACATTTGGCAAATGAAGGCACAAATATAGAAAATATTTGTCTTGTGATTGTTAATCGAAGAGTCGATCCTGAATCTTCATTTTTTGCAATATGAATAATTCTATAACCAACTATAAATCACTGCGCAAGTTCCTCGATATCAATTAGCATTTTTCTACTTTTAATCTTGCAAAATGGAATAACTTGGTCGATCAGTAGCGAATTCAAATTCTGTGTATTTTCCTCTTTTCTTAGAACCTTTTATCTGAGCATCGGATATAATTTCTCCATGAATACGAATAGTTTCGGCTTCTCTTCTAGGCATATTTGCCCAAGCAAACTAGATTCCAATCAAGATAGATAGAATACAAGGTAGTGGGTCAAACCCGTTGATTTATCAGCTTAGACTTACCAAGTTTATAAAACTTAGCGAGTCTTAATCCACTGATTCAACCCACCATCAATAGTAGTATGGCTTCTGAATTTATATTAGTACTCTAGCTTTGCTTTTCTACAACAGACTCACTGTACCAACCAACACCTCCGTCTCTCCAGAAACATATTCTATTTCTACTCGATAAACATAATTTCCAGAAGGTGCACGGTTGCCATTGATACGTCCATTCCAACCATCTGACTCTTTACCAATAGCTGGATTAGCTCGATCAAATAATAAATTGCCCCAGCGGTCATAAACCTGTAAACGTGGAATAGAAGCGACCTTGCTATCTGGGAAAACTGTGAAAAAATCGTTGGTATTATCGCCATTTGGAGAAAAGGCATTTGGCACATAAATCTTTTGATCGTCAATGACAAAAACGGTGATTCGGTCACTTATTGTACAGCCATTCACATCTGTTATGCTGAGTTGGTAAACTGTATTTTCGGCAGGCTTCGTAAAGGAAGCAAGCGAATCAGGTGTGGTTAGCATTTCAGGAGGAAACCATTCGATGCTCTCGATTTCTCCACTGACAACGGCGACTAAATTAACACTATCGCCCAAGTCAATTTCAATATTATCGCCCAATTCTAAACTCAAAGGCGTCGGTGTTTCTATTTCTACTTCTTGTGCTGCATCGCAGCCTTTTCGATCTTCAATGAGAATGTCATAAATCCCTTCCTGTAGATTTCTGAAAGTAATTGGAAAGTTAGTAAAAGTCTCCCTTTCTCCTTGGAAAGTAACCGTGTAAGGCAATTCCCCTCCTCGAATAGAGTCTATAATAATACTTCCATTTTCGTCGCCCAAACAATCAGGTGCATTAGTTGTAGCGATAAATTGAAGCATTTCACCTTCTTCCAAAGTGACTTGTTCTTCAAAAAGACAGTTGGCGGCATCAATGACCGTCACGGCATAGGTTCCAGCACCCAAATTGGTCAATTCTTCACTTCCGTCACCTGTGTTCCATTCGATACTGATCGGCTCAATTCCTCCATTGATGTTCACTTCTAAGCTACCATCTTCGTTTCCAGGGCAACTCAATTCTTGTGTACTCAAAGATACTTCCAAATTGCTTACCATCACTTGTGCTTGTTCTCCAATTTCGATACATTTCCAATCTTCACTGCTAACGGATTCTATTCGATAAATTGTATTTTGAGCAGGTGTTACTTCCAATGTATGACCGTCGCTGATCCCATTCAATTCTACTAAGCGATCATTTTCAAAATAGCGGATATCAAAGCTACCTACTTGATTGAAATTGAAAGTCAAGTTTGCGGCCTCTCCATTACAAACATTGGCATCTCCAATTAAGGAAGCGATTATGGTTGGTTCAAAAGTCAAGGTCACTTCAATTAAACTATCGCAACCGCTTGGTTGTGTAATTCGCTCTGTACCGATTGGATTACTTTGATCGTAAGTAGTTCCATTTATGACAACTGATTCTCCCATGCAAAGGGTTGCAAAGAATGTACCGCTTAAAGCATCTGCTAGGGAGAGATTTATATTGATAATACTATCACAACCATTAGCCGCACCACCTACCAGAACCTCTTGCCCTATCAAGTTATTAGCATCGTAAATCGTTCCATTTACTTCTATACTTTCATCCACACAAATTTCTCTATCAATTTCATTTTCAGCAACTTGCAGCACATTCAAATCCACAACAATGACACTGTCACAACCTGCAAAATTTTCTCCTGGCAGCAATTCTACTCCACTTGGATTATCAGCATTATATATCACACCATTGAACTCAAAACTTTCCTCTCCACAAATGTCTTGCACCACAAAAAGTGTATCTGGTTGAACTATGGTTAGATCAATTACTACAATGCTATCGCAGCCATTGGCAGATGCGCCGCGCAAAATTTCTCTTCCGGTAGTCCTACCACCTCCGTAAACATTACCATTCACTCTGATGGCTTCTCCGAGACAAAGTGTTTGGTTGAGCGTGAATTCAGTGGTCGGTAAAACGCTAGTTACAAAAGTTGCATTGATTGTATCCGCACAATTGGCATCTTCTACACGGAAGAAAGTTGCACTGAAAATACTACCCGAGGTAATTCCAAAATCATCAGGACAAACCAGTATACTTGTATCTCGACTACTTGTATTAATTTCAAAATCTCGATTCAATGATCCCAAGTCTAAGTTGTATTCAATTTGGTAAGGTGCCTCACCAGTGATACTCATCTGCAATTCGCTACAAGAATTGATACAAACTTCGGTTTCCCAATCTACAGCAACGGTTGGTAGGTCGTTCAAATTGCCAATCAAAACGGTATCCGCAATCGCACAGCCGTCCGCATCTGTAATCGTAAAAATATAAGTACCCGAAGCCAATCCGCTTACTTCATTTTCTCCATCAAATTGATCGCTTTCCCAATCAATTGTCAATGGTGGCAAGGCATCGCGCACTACGATCTCAATTTTTCCTTCATTGACATTGGGGCAAGTATTATCAGTTTTATCAACGTCAATCGTGAAACAAGGACGATCTTCGATGATGACATTTACAGGTTCTCCATCAGCAGTTAAGTTTTCCAAATTAGCATCAAAACCACATTCCTGATAATTGAAAATATCTCGAATCGTAGTCACTACATTTGCCAAATATTGTCCCACATTGATTGTTCCATTAGTTTGGATGTACGAAAATCCCCAAACTAAGTAATCGCCTGGTGGAACAGTAGAAAAATCGAAATTCCCATTGGTATTAAAATCAACGATGGTGAAGTCTGGAGCATCGTTTTGTGTCAAGATGTAGGCATATTCGAAGGAGAAGCCTAAAGCATCGGGTTCTAGTTCGTCTGCTGCATCATAATTCGTTCCAAATGCACCTAAGTCGTCGCCTTCGGTGATGAATATTGGTAAATCTGGTCCAGCATTATTAGGAACTATCAAGTCACCTGCGTCGGTATCTTCACAGTCGAAAATGACGCCATCGTAGGCAAAAGTTCCGTTGCGCAATTGATCGATTAGCGCTTGATTTTCCATACTATTCGCTGCACCTGGGCTTTCACCTGTTGCTACATCAGGATTATCAAAGTTAGCGGGGTCATTCCAGTCGGTACTTACTGTATTGACTAAGCGTATGACTCTGAGCCTTTGACTACCTTCTATTTTTACCTTTACTGGACTATCTTCGATATCATCTACTAGCTTTAAAGCTCTTGTAGATTCCCAATAAACAACATGATTTACAATTTCACAGCGATCTCGAATCTGAATTAAATCTTGATCATTCGCCAATCCCAATGCCCAAACATCTCTATCTATATTGGGATCCGTACAAGGACAATAGGTAGGATTTGGATCTGGACTAATGTTCGGAGCAATGGGATTGCTGTTACAAGTATTGATACAAGGATCATTATGAGAAATAATATATACTCCATCTCCATTACCATCATTAGGATCATCGGGAGGAATAGAAGGATTGCGATCGTCTCCGTTGTAGAACACAATAATTGAGCCAGGAGGGACTGCTCTATAACAAGCACCAAAACTAGAATGTCCAGGTGCAGAACCTTGCGTGTTATCTTCGGGTCGTGTTGGAAAATTATTGTCATCAATAATCCAACCTTCTAAATTGACAGGAGCAGTTGGGTCGCTCGAAGAACCTATTACCAACAATTCAATATATTCTGCTCGATTACCAACTGTTCCTGTCGGACCATTAGAAATCTCATTAATAATCAGTCCACCTTTTTCGTGGACAAAGGGCGCATTTCCTTGATATTGAGCAGCTAGTGTAAATGAAAGAAATAGAAAAACGAATATGCTAATGGGTTGAAGTCTCCGTTTCATAAATCGGTTTTAAAATATTGTTGATGACGATTTTCGCTAAAGCGCGGCAAATTTTCTTAAAAATTTGATGAAATTTTAATTTAGAGCAGTGTATTTCGCGTGGAGGTAAGTCGGATAGAGTATTGATTCTAGTAATATCTATTGTACTGGAATGTTCACAGCCAATAAACAAGAATTTATATATTTTTATTGCATATGAGTTAGGGATTTAACACCCAAACTTATGCTTTGATATGTCCTATCAAACTGCCATCTTTGTGAGATGTGCGAAACCATAGATTCCGTAGTCATCAATTTCAATGAAGAGAGCGTTTTTCTGCTCAATCTCTGTGTGGCATTCATCATGTTTGGTGTAGCTCTGGACATTCAGCTAGGTGATTTTCAACGCATTTTTAAATCTCCTAAAATTCCATTGGTTGGTTTGTTTTCGGAGTATATTTTGCTACCGATCATCACCTTGGCATTGATTGCAATTTTTCGACCTGCACCCAGCTTTGCGTTGGGTATGATTTTGCTGACGACTTGTCCAGGTGGTAGTGTCTCTAACTATATGGTGCATCTTTCCAGAGGCAATAGCGCGCTTTCTATCACTTTAACTTCTGTGACTACACTTGGAGCAATTATTTTGACTCCACTGGGGTTTACTTTACTTGCCAAAATCTTCCCCTACACTTCAGATTTTCTAAGAACGATCAATGTCAATCCAGTGGATATGATCAAATCCATCGTTTTAATCATTGTCGTTCCTTTGACTCTGGGGATGTTTTGTCGAGCGAAATTACCAAAATTCACACAGCGAATTCAAAAACCAATTGGAGCAATTTCCATGATCATTTTCTTGGGATTTGTCACTGTTGCCATTATCAATAATTGGGAAAATATCGCTGCCTATGTACACTGCGTTTTTTTAATCGTCACCATCCATAATGGTCTGGCACTCTTAACTGGCTTTAGCTTTGCACGTTTGATGGGTTTAACAAAGCGAGATGCACGTGCCGTTTCTTTAGAGACAGGCATTCAAAACACGGCTCTTGGTCTAGCTATTGCTTTCCAATTTTTTGATGGACTAGGAGGAATGACAATGGTCTTGGCTTGGTGGGGAATTTGGCATTTGTTCTCAGGTTTTTTAATGGCATTAATCTGGCGGCGAAAACTTGCTTAAGTTGAACAAAATTTCTATTTTCGGGATTATTGTATTGGTATGCTACTAAGAAAGTAAGTTTCGTAAGTTTTTATTTCTTCTTAATGGCTGCATTTACCCTGCCTCAATAGCTATCCTAGTCAATTTTCGCTAAAAATGGACATCCTATGAAAAGATATTTTACCTTGCTTTTTCTATTATTCATTACTTCCTCTTTCCTTCAAGCCAATGCAGACTGCTGTGCACCGAATGATGAAACCTACGAAGGCTATATCGTTACTTTGGATGGAAAAAAGCTGACAGGTCGTATCGGTGAGATTTTTTATTCAGATGAGTTGAGCATCGTTCTGTTCGTCAATGATTTCGGGACGCCTTATCATTTGCAAGCGCGTTTGATTACAGGTTTTGTTTTTGAGCGCGAACAAGAACTGGTGGAGTATGAAAGCCTCTTTAAAAATAAAGATCGCGCATGGACGTTTTTTAAAGTCATGCACCGAGGAGCAGTGTTGTCTTTGTTTAAGTCACCAGAGGAAAAAGTTCAATTTACAGTAAGTGAAGAAGGTATGACTGGTCGTAAAATCAATACCAACGAATATTGGTTGAAGATGAAAGGAGAGCGTTCCTTTAAGTTGAACCGCTTAGGTTATAAAAGGGTCTTAAAAAGGCGTTTGCAGGACTATCCTTCCGTCATCAAAAAGATAGGTAAACCTGGATATAAATTTAAAGATTTAGAAGCCATCGTTCAGGAAATCAACGATCTTTACACTTACAAGAAACGAATTTTGTAAAACTATTTTTCCCAAAACAAGTCCTAACCAATAAAATATGAAACATTACCTTTTCCTCTACTGCTTTTTCGCAGTCAGCAGTCTCTTTGCGCAAGGAAAAAATATATATTTAACCAATACTTCTTTTGAAGGAGAACCAGATGATGCCACCATTCCGGTAGGTTGGTTTGCTTGCGCACCTGGTACTACACCAGATATTCTTCCTGGGCCTTGGGGCGTTTACCAGGAAGCCACCGAGGGTGAGACTTATGTCGGTCTCATCACTAGAGGCGATGGTACACATGAAAGTATTGGTCAACGTCTTCCTTTACCATTGAAATCCGATGAATGCTATTCTTTTACCGTCGATTTGGCGCATTCCAATACTTACGCTGGTTACAAAGAAGCACTAAAATTACGCATCTGGATGGGACAAACTAAGTGCGATAAAGGGCAACTTATCGCGGAAACAGGAGTTATTACCAATCGAGATTGGGAAACATATAGCTTTGAATTTACAGCAAAGAAAGCCTACCGTTATATTATCATCGAAGCCTTTCACAAGGATGGACGTTTTTCACATCAAGGCAATATTTTGATTGATAATCTCTCTGGATTGAAGTGGTGTACGAGAGCCTAAAATTCGCTATTTTACATGAGTTGTACCGAGCAGTACTTGCCAAACTTCTTCTTTACGTTCTCCAAATTGCTTAACTACTCTATTCAGAATCACATCTGTTGAATAAGTAGTAGAAAACGCTGAGATTCGATCTCCCTCAGTGATTTTTACATCGACTTGATACTCAATGGTATTCAGATAATTATTTTTTCTATCAATTTTTGAAGTTGCCACAGTTTTAATATCTGTGACTTCAAATTCTACTTTTGAATAAGTATGCTTAAGAAAATTCTCTAAATAAGTTTGAATATCAATCTCCTTTTCTTGAATCTTTGGTATACTTATTTTTACTTTTTTGGAGTCGAATAAATCAAGTGCTAATTGAAGTGCGTGTTTCCTGAAAACTAAATCGTACTCTTTGTTCGCAATGATATTTTGATAATCAAAAAAATCCTTAACCTTCTGAATCCCATGTTGCTCATAAGCAGCAAGTGCATCAAAGCTCAATAACTCAGCACTTGTGCGACGTTGAGGCGATTCAACAGCTTCTAAGGCTTCTACCTTTTCTTTGCTTATTTGTTGAGCATCAAGATCAAGACAGAAGATAACTAGTAACATATATAGTATACTGAATTTCATGAATGAAGCAGTATTGTATTTAAAAAATCTGATTTCTAAAGAATTCACTTTTGCATAAATCTAATGTAAGTAATTTCATTTTGACTCCGTTTAGTTTCCAGAATTTCAATATTTTTTAAACTCTTCAGAGGCATGGTCATCTTATTAATGAACTCCTCTTTATTGTATATTTCCACACCAATCTGTACATTAGAATACACCTGAATAATTTGCGCATTGGCAGCTATAATTTCCTGCAATTGCTGACGCCTTCTTTGCCAGTCTTCTATTTTTGTGGTAGAGAAGTAATGCAGCATCAGAGCATAATCATCTACTTCTATAGATATAATTTCCTGTTTATCAACGATATTCAAACTTCTGGAAAAGGTATCTATTTGATAATAAGGTGCTTTTATCACAAATTTAACGACCGATTTACGCTCACAGTCCACCTGAAAACAAGCCATAGAATCACACATTAATCGGTAAGGGCTTTCATTTTCTTCTAGCAGTAAAATTTCTATATCTCTTCCAGCCAATGGCTCTTTCGTATCTGCATCAATGAAGCAAAACTGATATTCGCAATTCTCTCTAGGCATTACACCTACCAATGAAATCATTAACACCGAGGTCAGAACTAAACCTACACCTACTACCCAATGATATTTCTTTTTAAAGAACCGAAAGGGTTTCTTATTAGCAGTAGCTGCCACAGGTGTTAAGTAATTCCCATTTTGTGCTTCGAAGTCTTCCCAACTCACGCAACCAATATACTGCGCTAACATATTGAGTATATCCAAGCGAGGTAGTTTATGGTTTTGCACGACTTTAATATGAGTATAAAACCATTTTTCGCTGATATATCCACCTACTTTATCACTCAAATCTTTCTGGAAAGCCTTGATTTCTTTTCCTTTCCAATTCTTTATTGAAGCATCTATTTCAGGGTGACGCTTTTGAAAAGTCTCCTGAATTTGATTTTTAAGTACTTGGAAAAGCTGAATTTGATGTTGAAGCGGCACGCTACAAAAATAATTGAGTTAATGTATGACCAATAGAACGAGTATAGTACGAAAATGTGTTGCAAAACAGCCTAATTTCCTTGTAAACATTTTACAAAAGCTTCTACAAGGCTCTTTTTTGCTCACTATATAGAGTTCGGATAGTTTTGTCGGTATAGTACATCTGTAAACTAAGTTTTATGCAACTTTTAACCAGAGTAGTGTGTGGTAGAAAATAGGGTTTTTTAAAAACGTTTTTGTTGGGCAAAAACCAGTGAGCCCCTAAAGTAGACGGGGGCGGGTGTTTTTTTTTT
>JBCDFY010000015.1:0-53240 GCA_039176995.1 Bacteroidota bacterium | reverse complement strand
TGTCGCAGTCCTCTTCTAATTTGGAATGCTCTCCTACTCATTAGGAAAGAGACACCTAGCCATCTTGACTTGTCGCAGTCCTCTTCTAATTTGGAATGCTCTCCTACTTTTCATATTATGGAGATAACAAAAAGATAAATGGTCGCAGTCCTCTTCTAATTTGGAATGCTCTCCTACTAGTTTGTCAAATGCTAGTGACTTTGTTTCATTTGGTCGCAGTCCTCTTCTAATTTGGAATGCTCTCCTACCCTTAAAATCGATAAATAGTTGAAAATCAACGAACTAAATGTTAAAATTTGTCACAGTAATGTCAGAGGACGGAAAACGCCTTTGTTTTTTTTGTTTGAAAAGTGTTTTTGCCCTGTCACAAGCTGTCACTATAAACTGTTAATTTTTAATCACTCAATGAATTAAACAATTGATTATCAGTTGTTTATTCTCTTAGTTAAAACAGATTGTTATATTAAGAAATTAACAATATACAACTTTTTGCAATAGTTGATTTTCTCGTAATGTGTAATGAATTCAAGATAAGAGAGTTGCGACCGTATTATAAAAATAAAAATATGTGCACAATTTGTTGATTGTTGGAAATGTTTGAATTTTTGAGGGCTTCGCCGTTCGAGTGTTCGAGGGGCTTCGCCCGTTTGAATGTTCGAATGTACCTAGAGCGACACGTAGCGTATCGAGTAGTCGAACCTTCTCTCATTGTGATATGTCAAAGAACTTTTCTCGTAGAAAGATGCCTCAATATAGCGATTTATTCGCGTAATTTGAAAGAATGATGTAATGTTCGAGGGCTTTGCCGTGAATGTTTGAGGGGCTTCGCCCGTTTGAATGTTTGATTGTGTTGAGAGCGACACGTAGCGTATCGAATAGCCGAACCTTCTGCCAATCGAACAATCAAACATTCCCTCACTCGCACACTCACACATTCCGCTTCTGAAACTGCAAAATTCCCCAGCTCAAATAGCCTTCTTCGATAGCAGCAAGACTATTTTCTAATTCCGTTTTCATAGCATCGCGGAAGCTGGCATCGCTCACTTTCTTAGGATTGGCTTCTAGTTTTTCTAGTACTTTTTGATAGTGCGTTGTCAACTGATTCGGCATTTTTTTGATGAAGACTTTCTCCAAATCTGCATTGCTGGTGAAACGGTCGTATTTATCAGCAGTCAAGAGATTGGGAGAGTAGGTGAGGGGCAATCTTTTGCGCAATTCCATTTTTGCCGTCAGTGGACCATCTTGTAACAGTGCCGTGAAAATAAGACGTCCTTCTGGTTTTAGAATGCGTGCTAAGTCTCTGAATATCTTTTGTTTATGTTCTTGATTGATAAAGGTGTCTTGCGACCAAATTACATCGTAGTGTCCCAATTTGTAAGGCGTTTTGCTATAATCCCCTTCAAAGATTTCGACTTTGCTGTCCATTTCTGCCGCCACATTTTTCTTCTGATGAATCTTATTTTGCTTTGGGTCTGGATTTACACAATCAATCTGACAACCGTGTTTTTCAAAAATATAGCGCGTCACGTCACCAAAACCTGTACCAATCATCAACATATTGGTGCTCTTCTTCAAAGAAGGCATCACTTTGATCATTTTGAGAATGGTATTTTCGTTGGCTTCTTCTATGCTATTGCTTGCCTTATCATAAATTCCAACGTGAATATCTTGCTCTTTCCAAAGTTGGTTGTATAATTTGTCAATTGCTGTCTGTTCGATTGTCATAAATAATTTTGTTGATTCGTCCCGATAGTTATCGGGATGTTTAACTATTGATTCTACCGTTTTTCGTCCTAGCCGCCCGAGAGCGTTTGGAAGGCTTGTTGATAGCGTTGTGCATTTTGTTGATCGCCTAGGGCTTCGTAAATCTGCGCTACCAACTGGTATCCTTCCCTAAACTTGTTGTTGACTTCTATGCTTTTCAACGCTCGTTCTAAAGCAGAGGAGAGATTATTATTATTTTGGTCAATGATAGCCAAATAATAGTAAGCGACAGAGTTGCGCGACTCAAATTCCAAAGAACGATTCAGAACTTCTTGCGCAGGAGCAATTTGATTAGTTCGCAGGTAATATAAGGCTAACAAATTCATCGCCTGTAAGTTTTCTTCTTCGATGGCTAATGCTTTATTCGCGGCTTCGGCCGCTTTTTCCATTTGCTGCGTTTGCAAATAGGCTTGTGTCAGCGTCGAATAAGCAATTTCGTTGTCTGGTGCAGCAGCAACTTCTTGAGTCAGTAAGTTGATCGCTGTATTCCAATCCCGCTTTTTCGCAGCTTGCACACCTCGATAAGCAAGATCGTCGTCGCTTTTCAGAATTGCTAACAGCGGAACACCATTTGCTTTCACTTGATGCACTGTTTTGCTATCGGGCGGCCAGTTGCCAGACTTCAAATAAGAACTTGGCACAAAGCGCGACGCCATTAGCGCGTAATCCCATTCTTGGTCGTAGCGTTGTCGGAAGCGCACATAGCCTGTTTTGACTTTTCCTTGATAGCGTTTTCGGGCGTATTTAGCTAGTGCATCTGAAAAATTGGAGACGATTTTTACAGTATCCGTCATGTTTTCTCCAATCACACCTTCTGTTTCCAGCCAATCCAAACCTTGCTTCACACTCACGCCCCAGTAGTCGGTTTCATATTCTCCGAATGCTCCTTGAATGCCACCTGCGATGGGGTTGAAATAGACATACGGAAACTGTGGATTGCGAACAATAAAGCTCGCTGATTCCAAGACTGTGATCGCTAAAACACCTGCAACTGCGTAGAAAATAGATTTTTGCTTTTGAAATTGTTTTAACAATTGATTCCAAGCAACGGCAGCTAGGACAACCATCGGAGGATAAGCAAAAATCAAGTGTCGCCAGCCATCGTAGAGTGTAGAACTGCGACCGATGACGTACAGCACTGGAAAGAGAAAAGTAAAAATAGCAATGAATAAAAAGAAGGGTGTATGCTTCCGGAAAATCGTTTTTGCGAAACCTGCGAAGAGCAAAATTCCAAGAAGGACAAAGAGCGGAACGGTATTGACCATCCAAGTGGGCAAGTAGTGCATGGGCGCATCCGTTCCCATAATCATTTCGGAATTGAAGAGCATCCGAATGCCGTAAGCAAATTGGGAGAAACCACCAATGGCTTCTTTGGTATGCTCAATCGGAGCCAGAATGCCGTACGGCCAGAATGCCATTCCAAGCCAAAATCCACCTAAAATTGCTCCTAGACCAAAGCCTGCGGTCTTCAGAAAAGCATCTGTATGATTCGCAATTCCTTTTATTCCGTATTTCAATAGAAAAGCCAAACCTGCAAACAAACCCAAGTAAGCAATCAATAAAACACCACCTGCACGTACTCCAAAAGCAATTGCAATGCCACCGATCAAGCCTAGCAGCACTTTCCAATTAGGTTTAGGCAATTGTTTAATGAACGGCAGCATGAAATAAATCGCCATAATATAACCCGCGGCGAAAGGAATATCTTTTGGATTCATCAAGCTGTGTCCGAGGAAGCGCGGCGATAGAAAAATGAATACTAGAGCAAGCACTCCTGCACGCCAACCTGCGATTCTTTTTGCCATTAAACCTGTGAAAAACATGGCTAGAAAACCGAAAATTGCATTCAAGACGTGTCGCAAATCATGGTAAGCGTGGTCATTGACTTCGTTACCTGCTGCATTATTGGCAACGGCGGCGGTAATTTCAAATAAGCCACCATAAATCTTAATTGGTCCGCGCGGATTACTGAAAAAAGAGGTGTCTTGCCCCATCGTTTCATAGAAACTCAAGACGCCATCGGAATAGTCATTTTGGAAATAGTCATCGCCATTGATGCCGCTGCCAAGTGCTAAAATAATTGTTGCGACAAGGACGAAAGCACTTGCTCCGTAGAAGATTTTACACCAGAGTTCTGGATTGCTTTCTTCTATTTGACGGAAAATAAGTAAGGAAGAAAACTCTTTTCGAGAACGTGGCTCTTTGACTGGCGCACCCTTTGTCTTCGACACTTTCCGATGCCTCGACGTAGCAGAAGGATTTGTTTTTTGCTTCGACTTTTTATTGTATTTTTTATTGGGTGATTTTTTTGCCATAGTCTATGCAGTATCTGTTAAGGTTTGAGGTGGTTTGATATAGTTTGAAGATGGTTCGAGTTTGTTCGATAATAGTTTGAAATGGCTCAATCGAGATTGTTCTATTAATTTGGCTAATTCTCAAAGTCTCCCTTCTTGGTAACAATATAATTCGATAGTCCTAGGATTTTAATGCCGATTTTACGAAAAAAACGACTGATTTTATAATCTGCTACCAAAATTTGCTTCATCAACGTCGTCGTGGCTGCGCTGCCTGACCATTCTACCAAACCTGTGGACTCTTGATCTTTGCCAATTAGTCGCTCTTTGAATACTTTCAACAGCCGAACAGGCAAGAGCGAAGCGAAGAAATAACCGACCTTTATTTTCTGAAAACCAGCTTGTTGTATCGTATTCACCAAAGTTGCATTCGTATAGCGGCGGTAGTGCCCTAGGAAATCATCGTGAGTCGTGTAAAGTGATTGAAAAGCAGGAACAGTGATGAAGATTTTGGTGTTTTCAGTAATGTAATTTTTTGAATACAACATTTTCAAAAACTCGACATCGTATTCAATATGCTCCACTACATCCAAGAGCAAAACCGCATCTATTTGTTGGATGGAACGTTGTTGTTCCATTTGTTCCAAAGAATCAAAAACAGCGATGGGTTTATCTTCAAATGCTTCTGCATAATACGCCAAATCGTCCGCTTTGAACTCAATATCTACACCATAAAAAGTGCTCTTGAGAAATCGTTGCGCTAGATTTTCGACAAAGAAGGTATCGCCACAACCCAAGTCGAGCACTTGCAATTCATCCAACGCCTCAAAATGCTGCAACAAAATATCATTGACCACTTCAAATCGCGCCAATTCCCAAGGATGGCGAACGATTTCGGTTCTTGCTCTAGCTTCTCTTAAATCCATGATAAAGTCTTTCTTGAAAATTTTCAGCGTAAAAGTCTATAATTTATTTGAATCTTTGAAACTTGGGAAGCATAAGTGTTTGTTTACGAATGCACAAAGTTTTGAATTGCTAGATTGATACCCTATTTGGAAACACGTGATTTGGATTTGAATGGACGTCGAGTCCATCCAAATCCATCAAGGTTTAACAAGGAGAAAAATCGGCTGTTTGCCGATTTTTCTCCTTGTTAAACCTTGATCAAATCAATTGGGTTCGATGCCCGATTGATTTGAAAAAAGCAGAGAAATGAGTTAACTATCCTATTCGTTTTTTTAGTAAAAGTGCAATTGGGGATACACACGAAGCATAAAGAACGAGTGTTAAGTAAAGATGCTTTAATGGTCTCTTTTTTTTGCTATTTTTGCTCTCCATCCATCAAACGAGCATAATGCAAGCAACCACTACCATTTTCATTGCCTATTCTAGTAAAGACGAGCAGTATCTGAATGAACTTCGTGTGCATTTAGAACCCCTCAAGCTCTATGAGATCGTAGATGATATTTGGTTTGATGGAAAAATCATTGCTGGGCAAAGTTGGGAAGAAGAAATTAGAAAACAGTTGGATACAGCGAGCATCATCTTGTTAATGCTAAGTCCTGATTTTTTGTTTTCGGATTACTGTCGCAATGAAATGAGTCACGCCTTGGAGCGACATTCAAAAGAAGAAGCAACTGTCATTCCAATCATCGCTCGCCCTTGCTCTTGGAAACTCAATCCACATCTGCGTGCCATCGAGGCAGCCATCAAATCTAGAGTCATTTCTAAAGCCATAAGTCGAGATGAATGCTATGTAGAAATCACGGAAAGTTTGGCGGAAATAGCGCAGAAGAAAAAGCGAGATGTTGAACTAGCTCGCCTTCAAGCACAAGAGGATGACTATTGGCAGAAAGTACAAACAGACAACACGATTCCGACCTACCGAAAATATCTCAAAACTTATCCAAATGGCGATTACATCAAAGCGGCGGAGAAGACCATCCGAAAAATAGAGGCAGAGCAGGAGAAGGTGCGTCTCGAGAAATTACAAGCACAGGAAACTTCCTTTTGGGAAAAAACAATTGCTGTCAAAAAGTTACCTACCACTGCTGATTATCAAAAATATCTCGAAAAATATCCCAATGGTAAGTACGCCGCCAAAGCATTAGAAGCCATTGAACTCATCAAACAAAAAGAACTGGATGCGGCTAAGGCTAGAGATGATAAGGCTTGGAAGGAAACGCAAGAAGTGAATAGCAAAGATGCCTATCAGGATTACTTAGAGCGATTTCCGAATGGTTTGCATCAAGTTGCGGCAAAGGCTAATAATTAAAAAGTTGACCTTGCTAATACCAGAAATGGTTTTTGTAAAAGGTGGCACTTACAAAGACAAACTCATCAAAGACTTTCACATCGGAAAATATCCTGTGACCAATGAAGAATACGCCTCTTTCTTAAATCACTACGGAAGCGATGCTGTGAAAGCAGGCGAGTTCAAAGGGCAAGAAATGATCCAAGAACGCCAATGGAGCCTCACAAAGAAAGAGGGAGTTTGGCAACCACAAAAAGGCTACGAGCGACATCCAGTTATTTGCGTAAGTTGGTATGGAGCAAATGAATACTGTAACTGGCTGAAAGGTGAAACAAGTGAAGACTATGCGCTTCCTTCTGAGTGGTATTGGGAATATGCAGCGAGTGGTGGACAAAAAAGTAAAGGTTTTGAATATGCGGGTAGCAATGATATTGATGGGGTAGCTTGGTACTATAAAAATAGCTATGAAAAAGGGAAAAATCATACCGATTATGGAACGCATCAAGTGGGGCAAAAATATCCCAATGAACTCGGAATTTATGATATGAGCGGGAACATCTGGGAGTGGTGTGAGGAGATTTGGGGTAACGATAATACTCGTCGCGTGCTGCGTGGCGGGTCTTGGTACGGCGCCAATTACATCTGCCGCGTGGCGAATCGCTTCAGGATCAACTCAGATGATCGGTTCAACGATGTTGGTTTTCGAGTGATCAGGTACTAACCCTTTGTCACTTTTACCCTTTTTCCCTTTTAGGAGCGCAGCGACTTTTGTCTTTTTTCTTCTCGCCGAAGGCGGCCGATTTTTTTGTCAGAAGCAGGATTTTCGGGATTCTAGGATTTTCAGGATTACGCGACCGTCAATTTTTAGAAATAAAACGAGACACATAACCAGATTGATTTGAAATAATAGCGATACAAAGAACCATTTCCCGATAGTCGAAGTATATCACGTCTTTTAATACAAGAAACGGATCGTCGAACGTCTATGACTTCGATGCTCTGCGCTCGCTTAGTCAACTAGCACTCAATTCTCTTCAAATTCTCATCAATATAACTCTTCACTTTCTTAATCGCTCCATAAACTTTAAAAATATCCTCTTGCGTAGCATCATACGCTAAACTTTGGGCATATTGATTCTTATAAAAATAGACAAAAAAGAAGAAACGTCCCATCACATAAGTGCCGTAGAGTGGAAGGTCAATCCCTTCGGCTTCGTTGCGTTTTTGTGCGGCGACCATAGCGATTAATAGTTGCCCAAGTGGATAGCCAGTGTAGCCTGGTTCGGGCTTGTATTCGTGTAAAGTATAGAACGGTGCATTAGGCGTCTGTTCACCTGTTGCTACCATAAAATCAATATTGCCTTGCGTGATTTGACCATTTACTTCTACCGTTAGTCGGCTCTCCAAGAACGCGCGGTAGTCTTCTGAATCAAACCAAATCAAGCTCATGAGTGGTCCAAGAAAGAAGAATTTTAATTCTGCTTCATTCCAATCTTGTACTTTATCAATCAGGCGTTCTTGTAGGATTCGCAATTGGCGTTCTTCTTCTTCAGTAAGTTGAATATCGGTTGCTAACCATTTTTGTAGTTGAGGAGATTTTTTGTTTTGTGTAACTCCAAAAAAGCGTTTCACATCCTCAGGCTTCCAATATTTAAAGGACTGTAATCTATTCTCTTCCATTTCTACATTCATTTCCAACAAAAATAACCGATTTCTGTAAGATTATCAAAAGAGTTGCTTGATGCTTTACGCATACTATTATTCGAAGCACCTAAACCATCTAATTTTTTTTGCATCTAGCAACTATAAATGTTCTATATTTGTTACAAGGAAAACAGTAAACTATGGATGCAGTAGCACTAAGACAACAAGTATTGCGCTTGACAAAAATGGAGCGGCTAGAATTAGCTCGTTTACTGTTGGATAGTTTAGCGGAAGAAGAACAAGAGAGTCATTTAACCAATGCTCAAGTCACAGAGCTGAAAAGCAGACTACAGGCTTTCCGTGAGGGACGTATGCGCACCATTTCAGGGAAAGATTTACATCAAAAACTTACTCAAAAGTATGGCTTTTCTGCCTGAATATTTTGAAGCTGCTGAAGCAGATATTGAAGAGGCATTGGATTGGTATATGGAGAAAAATCAGGATGTTGCCAGTCGCTTTTATGATGTTTTTCTCGACTTGGAGGAAAGAATACTAGAAAACCCATTTCAATTTCCTATTGTGTTCGACAATTTGAGAAAAGCTCGGTTTCTCAATTCTTTCCCCTATTCGATTATTTTTTTCATTGAAAAGAATGTCGTTTTTATCTTTCACGATAAAAGAGACCCTCAAGTTTGGAAAGATAGAGTCTGATTTTGGGCAGTTCATATCTTACAGTTTTAAGTAAAAAGATAAATCTTAGAGCATTTTGATATAGCTTATAAAAACTAGAAAAGCTCATACAGAACCAAATCTATACGAGCTTTTCACTATCCAAGATAGAAAGAAACCTACGGATTCCCTAAATCACTCACCACCTCCGCAATTTTCTCCTCTTCTTCAATTTCTTCCACCAATTCAGGAATTTCTACACCATCAAATTCTGCTAAGTACTGATCTCTCAGAGTTTCAAATTGTGGCATATATTCTTCTGGAAGTGGTTTTGCTGGTGGGAATTTCAGGCGCAAGTGGTTGACTTGCTTGCCATTTTTCCAAAAGCGGAAACAAACATGAGGACCCGTTGCCAAACCTGTGGAGCCTACATATCCAATCACCTCACCTTGCTTAACGTGCTTGCCCGCGTGCATTCCTTTCGCGAATTTTTGCATGTGCAAATACTGCGTTTGGTAAGTATCGTTGTGGCGAATTTTGACGAAGCGACCATTGCCTTTGGTATAACTCGCTTTTTCCACAACACCATCTCCTACTGCATAAATAGGTGTGCCATAAGGCGCAGCATAATCTGTTCCGTAATGTGGACGCGTGCGCTTCAAAATAGGGTGAAAACGACGCAAATTGTAGCGAGAAGAAATGCGTGCATATTTCAAAGGTGCGCGCAAAAATCCTTTTTTCATGGGGTGTCCTTTCAGATCATAATAGCCTTCGTGTTTGCCATCTTCGCTAGTGAAATAAATGGCGTAGTATTCGTCATTTCCAGTTTTGTAGTAAGCGGCGTGTAAATCACCAATGCCAACCGCTTCTCCTTCAATGTAGTTTTCATTATATACCAATTTGAACTCATCCGCTTTCTGAATATGATGAAAATCCAAAGACCATTGTAGTGCATCTTCCATTCTAGCGGCTAAGTCGAAACTCATTCCATTGTCTACCATGGCATTCCAAAGCGAAGTTTCAATGATACCCGCAGAGGCTTTTTCTGATACATCTACTTTACGTTTTTTGACTTCCGCAGTTTTTTCTTTTAGATCAAAAACAATGAACTCATAAACGTTTGGTTCGTATACAAAATAGTCAGCTGCTCGAGTGGTATCGCTTGCCAAAACCATATATTTTTTGCCAATGCGCAATTTGCTGACATCGAATACTTCTTCGGTATTCTTCACCAATTCTTCAATCTCTACATAAGACAAATTGTGATCTTGCAGCAGATCACCAAAGAACATTCCTGACTCAATTTTTCCTTCTGTAACTTGGAAAGTATCTACGACTAAGCTGTATTTCAAGGTAGGTTGTATAATAGGAAAACATCCGATTTCTTCGTTTGGAGTCAAATTCGCTTGGAGGGCTTCTTTTTCGCCATTTTGTACAATAAAGTAAGTTCCAAAAGTCGCACAAAGCAAAACCGCGCCGATTAACAAAGTCGAACGAAAGTTCGTTTGCTGATAAAAGTTTTTCATTAGTATATTTTAATTATGCTCGCTGTCTAAATACATCACTTCAAGGCGGAATGTTTGCCTACTGTTTCGGATGTTGTTGTGCAAATAGGAAAATAATTTGTTGTGGAGAATTAATTCGCGTAGTTTGTTTCAATGTATGTTGAAGGCAAATATAGAAAATATATCAGGAATACAGCAAAAAGTGCTGGTTTTGGATAAATTACGCAAAAAATGATAATGAATCCGATTTTAGAATGTGTCCCGAACTTTAGTGAGGGAAGAAATCAAGCGATGATTGATGCTATTGCCAGTGCGATTCGCGCAGTAGAGGGCGTACAGTTGCTACATATAGATGTGGGCTTTGCGGCAAATCGAACGGTGATGACCTTTGTGGGACAAGCTGGACAAGTAGTTGAAGCTGCTTTTCGAGCCATTAGGACAGCGAGTGAATTAATTGATATGCGCCAACATCAAGGGGAACATCCAAGAATTGGCGCAACAGATGTTTGTCCGCTGATTCCGATTGCTGGAATAGAATTAGAGGAAGTTGTAACTTATGCGACACAACTGGCGAGTAGAGTTGGAACAGAGCTGGACATTCCTGTTTATTTGTATGAAGCAGCGGCACAAAAAGCGAGTCGAAAAAATCTAGCGACGATTCGGAAAGGAGAATATGAAGGCTTAGCGCAAAAAATGGAATCTGAAAATTGGCAACCCGATTTTGGGAAAGACTTCAATGCACGATCAGGTGCAACTGTGATTGGTGCAAGGAATTTTCTGATTGCCTATAATGTGAACTTGAATACGGATTCCGTAGCAATTGCAAATGAAATCGCACAAGAAATTAGAGAAAGTGGGAAAATAATAGTCGAAAACGGCGAAAAAAAACGAATTAAAGGAAAATATAAGTCCTTAAAAGCCATCGGTTGGTACATCAAAGAATATGGAAAAGCACAAGTTTCTATGAATCTAACGGATTACAATATCACAGGAATGCACCATGTGTTTGAGGCTTGCCAAACGAGTGCCGCGCGATTGGGTGTGGAAGTGACAGGCTCGGAACTGATCGGTTTAGTACCTTTGGATGCCCTACTAGCCGCAGGTAAATTTTATCAACCTGAAGCAACAAACGAAGTCTCTTTGCTTGAAGTAGCAGTGAAAGTATTAGGACTATCGGATTTAGCTCCTTTTAATATTGAGGAGCGGGTGATTGAGAGGCTCATGGAAAGCATCAATTAAACTTTAGAGGTTTCTATTTCTCAAATTGAATCCGCACCAACTTCAACCGATTTCTCCGCTCACTCGGCACTAAAAATTCACGCGTTCCAATCTGCATGGCCTCTTGAAAACGCAGCCGCAAACGTTGACGTTCAGTACTCATGACGCTGTGGCGTTCAAAATCTCCGCTGCCTTGGACATTGTATTCACTTACTGTATTTTCCTCCTTAATCTCATCGTTAAAAATGAAGTGTAACCTACCCGGTGTTTTGAGTAAAAAATAAGAAGAAAAAGCAGCATTATCATCTTGGGAATACTGCTTTTTACGCATCACATTCGCCCAGTGTCGTTTGCCGTTGGGATGGATGGAAATGACCAATAGATGGTCGTAATAATAATCCATCAAACCGACTACATTGCCTAAGGAACGACTGTAATAACTACTGGCAGCCGTCGTTCCATAGTTGCGTTGACTAGTTTTTACGCGCTCCGTAATCATCAAAATACCGCCATCTCTGCGCAGCACCAATTCTTGTATTTCTGTTTCAAAAATCCCTTTGTTTTTAGAAGGTGCGTCTTTTTCTAAGTAATTGGTGACTAATTCACCATCAAATTCATGGAAGTAGATTTCGTGATTTTCAGGACTATCTTCTGGAATTTGTAGTAGGAAATATCCCCTTGCCCAAGCCAAGTTTTTTTCTCCATACAATCCACCAGCCACCAATTGATTATTCAAGTTGTCGCAGGCAAAGTAGATGTCATAAGTTAATTTTTCTTGCATCGGAATCTTGTATCGACCGACGGATTTAGTTGTACCGTTGTAATGAAAAACTTCGTAGTGATGCTCTTTAGACTTACTGCGGAAGTTACTCTTTAACACAATGAAATACATCTTCCCCTTGTTATCTACAACAATTTGCGATTCATCTCTCGAAAAAATTAGATTTTCGGGTTGAAAGGTAACGTGCCAAAGTGTCTTCATTTGTTTTAAATCAAAGCTAACAGCTTCAATTTTTCCATCGCTTTCCTCATTGAATACTAACACTTTAGACCGATCTTCGGAGCGGATAATTTGAAAATTAGGCGCGGCGAACATGAACCCAAAGTTCTTTATAGTAGCGGTATCTGTCAAATTGGCGGCAGGATCGTACTGGTGCATCTTGAGAATGGTTTCGCCTTTCCAACGATGCTGATAAGCCACGTAAAAATGGTTTCCATCTGTGGTAGAACCCAACATTTCAGGACGACGCTTCTCTAGTTCCAATTCCTTTTCCCAAGTCATTTTCAAATCTTCATCATAAGCATGAACGATGAAACTATTTTCTTTATCCAACAATAGTAAATGCTGACCTTTCAATTTGCCGATCAATTCATAAGCCATATCTGTTCGTAAAGTCAACTCTTCAGAAATGGTGACAACCTGCGCAAATACAGAAAAAGTAGCCACAAAAAGTAAAATTATAATCCACAATTTTCTCATGTCAACTTGATTTTGGATGGTAGGAATCGTAAGAGAGTCCTCTAGTTATTGGAACGGGTTTTAATAGGAATTTATGAGAATAGAACATTCTAATTCTTATAAATTTAATATCTTTTAGCGGAAATAGTTGAGAAAAAGACGAAGGGAACGCTTAGAAGATAAAGTAAAGGACAATTTTAGATGTTTCGCTCTTCTCCATTTTTCTGATCTCTTTCTGAATAGACTTCATCAAAATCCTTCAAGCGAACAACAATGGCAAGGATAACATTGAATACCAAATTAGTCGGCAACATATAAGCTGCTTCTTGTGGATAATTAGCGATCGTAATCAGGAAAATCATATTGGCTAAGCCTAGATAAATCAACTTAATAGTCGGGTCTTTAACACGATAATAATAGCGAATTACCGTTCGTAGAGCAACGAAAAATAAGGCGAGGTAAATAATTAATCCAACCCAGCCACATTCTACGGCTACACGAACATAGGCACTATCGGGTGCAAAATCTGCCAGCCAAGAGTTAGGATTGAAACGCCTACCCCAAACGCCAATCGTTGCTAAACCCGCGCCCATTGGATGTGATTGAATATACGGCTGAATAAACATCTGATTCTTCAATCGCAACTGCATGGAGCTATCGTCTTGCGGTTTGAAAGCAGATTGAATACGAAATATCACTGGATTACTCGTAGATTTTAAGGCAAAAACGCCACCAATCATAACTAGGAAGACACCTGCAATAATTGTTTCTAATTTCAGATTCATCAAAACATAAAAAACTGCGCCAACAACAACCATTAACACAGGTGTTCGCGAACCTGTGTACGCCATTGATAAAAACATCAAAACTGCAGCG
This sequence comes from Bacteroidota bacterium, assembly GCA_039176995.1. GTDB lineage: Bacteria > Bacteroidota > Bacteroidia > Chitinophagales > Saprospiraceae > JAAUTG01. Next base: position 39,557 of record JBCDFY010000015.1, on the reverse strand, counting down.
ATGACCAAAGCAATTCGCTTCCAAGTTTGAAATTTCCCTAATGCCATAATCAAGCAAAACACACCCCAGTACGCCATTGCAATACCAAAGGAGGTAGGATCGGCAAATAGTGAAAAAACGCGCAGCCGAGACCAAGTGAAATAGAGTTGATAGCGCAAAGGATCGGCTTGTAACCATGCCATTTCTTGACCACTGAAACCGATGTATTCTTGCTTCAATCCATATAGCGCAGAAAGCAACATCAGTACAGTAGTCAAAACCAAAAAACGCTTAACAAACCGCAAACTGGTCATTGCGTGAAAAGCAACAAAATAGATGATTAGCCACAGCGCAAGTGAGCGTACTGCATATGCCCAACCTTTAATGGACGGCGCGTTGGGATTGATGACTTGCAGTAAGTTGTAGAAAATCCAGACGTAAATTAGAAGACTAATTGGATGCGTGGCGAACTTGAAATTACGCTCTTTGACTAAGCGATATATCAAACCAGCCAGCAGTAGTAAGAGCAAGGCATCCAACGCCGTACCAAATGGAATATCCGAAAATTTGCGGAGGAAAGTGATGAAAAAACTGCAAGTCAAAGTGAGCAATACGCCAAATTCGAGATCAAAAAAGCATTTAATGAGGACAGGTGTACCGATAAGAATACCTATTAATGCAACTCCACCTTTCAAGCCCAAAGCAGCTACAATACCTGCAATTAAAACAACTACTATTGCAATTAGAAAATAGCCCAACGGACTATTCAATTGGCGAATAACCAGTTGCTGATACGTCCAATTTTGTATGTTTTGGATGAGTTGTTGCAAGTGGAAAGAATTTGTAAATTACTACGCTGTTGTTTTCTGCGATGGTGTAATTTTCAAACGCCAAAATGGAAGCAAAGATTCGCTACTTTTCTTCTTTGGCTGCCTCTTGCATTGCTTTTGCTTGGAAAATACATTTAGCACGCAGCACCAATTCTGCGGGTTTGAAAGGTTTGGCAACAAAATCAGTGCCCCCTAAACGCAAGGCTTCCATAATTTCTTCATCATGTTCCAAAGCAGAAATGACGACTACTGGAAGATCGCTTTTTTGTTGTTCGCGCAATGCCTGGATGAGTTCAATGCCTGTCATGCGCGGCATATCAATGTCAGCGACGACTAAGTCAACTGCTTCTGTTTGGAGCGTATCCAAGGCGTGCTGCCCATCCTTGGCGAGCAATACGTCAAAGCCCGCTTTACGCATCCTGAATTCCAAAGCAGTTAGTAGTATTTCTTCATCTTCGCAGATTAGAATTTTCATGGCAATCTAAGTTAGTTTTAGGTTTCGATTTATGGTTGCGCACGCGAAGATATTTGTGAGATTGGCTCACGAAAAGACGCTAAGGCGCAAAGGATTTGGATTCGGCAAAATACTTTGGTTATTCAAGAAAACAAAATTAGAGGAGTAAATTGAGGATGAACGGAGAAGAATATCGAATAATGAATGTCGAACAGGGAATAATGAAGGTTGTGAGGTGGCACAAGTTTTCTTCACTTTGGAATTCGATGTTCCTTGTTTAATAACTTATCCGCCTCAGGCGTGATTCGATATTCAAAGGTTTTTACCCTCCACGATTTTCTCTGCCCTCATCTTTCTTTTTATCCTTCTTCCCAAACAGCTTATTCTTCCATAGCTCTTTTAATTTACTCTTGCGTTCTTCTTTTTTCTTGAGGCGTTCGGTTCGCTGTTCGAGCGTTTCCATTTGGTCAGGAGGAATACCACCATTTTCGTAGTCCTCCAAATTGAAGGCTTGATCGTTTCGCCTAAACAAATCTTGAAAATGACGGTCGCGCGCTTCTTCTTCCATTAACAGATCGAAGTCAATAATTTCATCAGGAATGTAGGGGTCGCATTCGATTTGGGCAAGCGTGAATTCGTCGGGTTTTTGAAATTTGGCGTAGCGAATGGATTTGAAAGATTTATCGTTGTAGACTTTGCGCATAAAATGTCCCCAAATCGGGAGCGCGGTATTCGCGCCTTGTCCTAGAGAAAGCGAGCGAAAATGCACACTTGGATTTTCTGCACCGACCCAAGCTCCTGCGACCAAATTGGATTTGTAGCCAATGAACCAACCGTCAGATTGCTTTTGCGTGGTGCCTGTTTTGCCTGCAATCTCGCCACCTAAGCCATGATGATAGCGCAAGCGACGTGCTGTTCCACTATCCACGACGGATTGCAGCAGATGCGTCATAATATCTACATGTTCGGGGCGGATGATTTGTTCTGGTTTTTCTTCGATTTGGTGTTCATAGATCACTGTTCCATTACTGGTTTCGATGCGTTCGATGGTATGTAAATCTACTTTTTTTCCTCGATTGGCGAGTGTGCTATATACTTGAATCATTTCGTAAAGTGAACCTTCCATCGCACCTAAAGCAATTGCTGGGCCTTCGGGAATACTGCTTTTAATACCCATATTTTTTGCCAGATCACGCACATTTTCAATGCCCGTTTGGAATAAAATCTCGACCGTGATGGTATTTACGGATTTACTCAATCCACCAGCCATTGAGTAAAATCCGCCATACTTCCCGTCTGAATTTCGAGGTTGCCAATCTTCCCATTCGGGATAAGCAGTCAAGATATTTTGGAAGTAATTACAAGGACTAATGCCTTTTTCTACAGCTTTCGTATAAACAATCGGTTTGAAAGTAGAGCCAACCTGTCGTTTGGATTTGACATGATCGTATTGGAAATGCGCGTAGTCAATTCCTCCAACCCAAGCACGAATTTTTCCACTTTGTGGTTCAGCAGCTAAAAAACCAGCGTGCAACAAGGCGATGTAATATTTCACCGAATCCAAAGGACTCATTTCTTTAACTGCTTCTCCTTTTTCCCAATCGAAAATGCTCATTTGGACAGGTAATGCAAAAAATGAATCTATTTTCTCTTCGGAATAACCTGCTCCCTTCCAGATTTTATAGCGGCGTGACTTTTGAACTTCACGTTTCAAAATACCGTCGCTGCGCCAAGGTTTGCGCCCTTTCCAGTGTTTATTAAAAGTCTTTTGCAAACCAGCCATATGCTTGCCAACTGCATATTCAGCATAGTCTTGCATTTTGGAATCAATGGTTGTGTAAACGCGCAAACCATCGGTGTATAGACCGTAAGATTCGCCTGTTGGCTTTCTGATATTTGCTAGAATTGCTTCCAATTCGCCTTTCAAATGCTCCTGAAAATAAGGTGCCTTACTTCGTTTTTGCGCTTTGTTGTATTCCAATCCAAGCGGCAATTGCACCAAAGAATCTACCTCACTTTTGTCTAAGTAATCATAGCGCTCCATTAGGCGAAGTACCACATTTCTGCGCTCCAAAGATCGTTCTGGATTTCTTACTGGGTCATATAGTGAATTACCTTTGAGCATTCCGATTAGAACGGCTGCTTGTTCAGGGTGTAAATTTTCTGGTGTAGTGCTATAAAATTGATTAGAAGCAATTTTGATACCATAAATATTGCGGCTGAATGGAACAGTATTGAGATAAAGATTGAGCAAGCCTTCTTTGGAGTAAACTTGCTCCAAACGGCGCGCGGTCATCATCTCTTTGAGCTTATTGATGGGCATTCCGAGCTTACCATAATTTTGGCGCGGATACAGGTTTTTCGCCAATTGCTGACTAATGGTACTTCCACCACCCGACGATTCTTGGCGCAGCAAAATGGATTTCCAGAGTACGCGCGCTGCGGCTCGAACGTCTACACCGCTGTGCTCCATAAAACGCGCATCTTCCGTCGCAATCAAAGCATTGACGACGTGTGGAGAGATTTCACCAATATTGACATCGCTTCGGTTTTCGATGAAGTATTTACCTAACAAAACTTCATCTTCAAAATAGACTTCCGAAGCATTGAAATTGTAAATATTGCGCAAATCAGCTTCTGTCGGAATCTTTCCAAATGTTCCGAAATAAGTTAACCCAACTAATAACAAAACACTCAAAATACCAAGTAGAAAAACACCACCCAAGCCCAACAAAATCAACTTTTTCTTGCTGCGTTTAGATTCCATTTTCCCTTCTTGATCTGGACGTTTTGTCCATTTCCGAAACCCTCGAAAGTGATGACTGATTTCTTTTTTTAATAAGGATAGTAATCGCATAAATATCGGACGAAAGATTTTGGAGACGGGTCTATCATCTCAATTTCACATCACATAAACACTTGACTAATAAGGAAGTTCGCCATACTCAAGTACTCTTTTGCTCACTCATTCACATCTTCGCTCTCGGTTTCTTTCTTGCCCATCTGATTGTCTTCTTCTAGCTGTCCAAACAAATCTCTCAAACGATACATTTCATCTAAAGTATCATCTAAGTAAAATTGCAATTCTGGAATGCGGCGCATATGTCTGCGAAGTCGATTGCCTAAGGATTGACGCAATTGAGGATATTGCTCTTCCATCAGCAAAATGACGGACTGTTTATCTTCGATATTGTAGACACTCAAATAAATTTTGGCGATCCCAAAGTCAGGCGACATCTTGACGGAAGTGACTGTTACTAAGGCTTCTACACCATAAATATAAGAACCCTCCTGCTGCAAAACAATCCCAAAGTTGCGCTTAATCTGTTCTGCTACTTGCAGTTGTCTTTTTGATTTCATCTCTTTGTTCTATTATTACCACATAGCTCAGATAGCTTTTTCACATAGGGAACATAGTCTATCGTAGTATCATGTGATTAATTTACGCTTCTATTTTTTCTGATTTACCAATTAGCTTTATACCAACGAATTTGTAAAGCCGCTGTTGTTTGAATTGACTAAATAAACGAATTGTTTGGAATAAAATTCAATTTTGAGCGACTTTTTGGGAAACAGTTATTCTTATGATTTTGAACCACAAAGGAACAAAGGGCACAAAAGATTGATAATTGAAAGGTGTCCTTTAAGATTGAGCTTATTAACTGTTGATACTCAATTTTTTATAGATTCAATGAAAACTACTAGAGGAAGTAAGGAAGAATAAACTTGAATAGCAGAACCATAAGACAACCTTCGAACTTCCTCAAACAGCGAAGCCATCGAACCATATCAAACAACGTTCAAGCAAAAGAAAAACTATGATAAAAAGTCCTCTTCGTTATCCAGGTGGCAAAAGTAAGGCCTTGAAGCAAATTGCGCCACTTATTCCTAAATATATCGAATATCGCGAGCCTTTTGTGGGCGGTGGTTCGGTCTTTTTGCAGCAAAAGCAGTTGTTCCCAGAGCGACAGTTTTGGATTAATGATTTGTATGTGGAATTATTTCATTTTTGGGAAGAGAGTCGCGACCAATTGAATAGGGTAGTAGCGCAAGTGGAACAATGGAAAGCGGAATTTAAGGATGGAAAAGCCTTGCATCGTTTCTTGCTTGATGGCTTATCTGAGCTTTCTCCTTTAGAAAAAGCGAGTGCCTTCTTTGTATTAAATCGCATTACTTTCTCTGGAACAAGTGAAAGTGGTGGTTTTTCTAAACAAGCCTTCGAGCGACGATTTACAGATTCGAGTGTGGAAAGACTACGAAGGCTAAAAGGTGTTTTGGAAGAGACAAAAATCACCAATTTAGATTATCAAAAAGTCGTAGAAGCAGAAGGAGAACAGGTTTTTATATTTTTAGATCCTCCTTATTATTCTGCCACTAAATCTGCCTTGTATGGTAAAAAAGGTAAGCTACACAAAGGTTTTGACCACGAACGCTTCGCCGAAGTCTTGCGCAATTGCTCACATAAATGGTTAATTACTTATGATGACAGCACTTATATTCGCGAACTCTTTTCTTTTGCCAAAATTATAAACTGGCAGCATACTTATGGGATGCGAAATGTGAACAAAGAGTCGAAACAAAAAGAAGGAGAGGTATTTATTTCTAATTATTTGTAGATATATTTTTTCAAAAGTGGACAAGTCCTTAACTCTTCGGTGCTAGAAAAATCTTCTCCACAAAATCTTTTGATTCTTCCAAATCCGTACACCAGCCTTCTCGGATTCTATTTTCATAAAGATTGTGAACGGCGCGAATGGAATAACAGCAATCCTCTTTCAAAGGAAAAACAAAACGCCCAGATGCGTCCGTGATAGTCGAAATCGTTGGGCTTGCCTCGCAGTTGCTCACCAACTCTAGTTTAGTATTACTAATTGGCAAACCAGAGTATTCGTCAAAAACTGTTCCAATGATGCTAAAAACTAATTGTGAGCGCATCGGAATCTCCACATAGACTTCCTCGCCAGCATTGAGATTTCTTGTACATCCTTCTGCAGCATTAGGATAGTAGCCAAGGAGGTCTGCTTTGAACTCACAACATCTGCCCAAAGGCATATCGAACACAATTTTTCCGTTGGCATTAGTTAAAAAAGTCTGCTTGTTACAAATATCTTCGACAGTTGCAGAAGTTAGTGGTTCACCAGTTCGTTCATCATAAACCAGAACTTGCATACTCGCCGATTGCTTCACAAAATTATAAATATCATCACCGCCCGTTCCACCTGCACGATTGGAAGAAAAGTAGCCACAAGTTCCTTCGTTATTAAAAATAATTCCGAAGTCATCCGAAATCGTATTAATCGGATAGCCCATATTTTCTGGGATACTCCAAGAATCGCGTTGTATTTCTTCGGTAAAATAAATATCCAAACCTCCTAATCCAATTTGCCCATCTGAAGCAAAAAATAAGCGTCCACTTTGATCGCACGTTGGAAAAACTTCATTCCCTTCTGTGTTAATCAACTGCCCTAAATTGATGATTTCGCCCCAGCGATTTTGAATACGCTCGACTCGATATAAGTCCATTCCACCGTAGCCACCAGGCATATCTGAAGAAAAATAAAGATATTTCCCATCAGGAGAAATAGCAGGATGCGCAATGGAGAATTGCTCGCCATTAAAGGGCAATAATTCTGGAATTGTCCATTCTCCTCTAACTATTCTGGAATAATAAAGCTGCAAATAATTCGTGCCTTTGGTGGTGAAGCCATCCTCAACTATACCACTTTTGGTGATAAAAACCTCTTGCTCATTAGCAGAAAATACGACCGAACCTTCATGAAATTTAGAGTTTAATGGTTCTGCTAATGCTTTTGGTTTAGTATAAATGTAGTTGCAAACCGTGGAGACATTAATATCGGAAGGTGCCATTCGTAAGGTAAAAATATCGAAGAAGGGACGATCATTCCAACCGACGGAGCGACGTGTAAATTGGTCGTTTCTGCGATCAGAAGTAAATGCTAAGCCATCGCGATAAAAAATAGGACTGAAATCATCACCTGTCGAATTGAACCAAAGTCGCCGTACTTCATAAAAAGCAGCATTCTTAGTCATTAACTCTTCTTGGTAATCGCAAGAACGCTTCAGCAATTGTCCACGCATATCGTCGGGCTGTTCTCTGGAATAGTTTTGATACCATTGTTTGGCTAAACCACATTTGCCGTTTTTTTGAAGCATTTGTGCATAATGCAGCTTATATTTTGATGCAATATCGGGTAAAGACACCACTTGGCTATACCAGTATTCTGCATTTTGAGTATCGTTCATTTTATGGTAAGCATCCGCCAAGCCTATTTTGGCATCTGCATTTTCAGGATAGCGTTCTAGGACTTTTTCATACAGTGCAACTGCATCTGCATAGCGCAATTGTTGAGCATGATTGTCCGCTATCCTGAGCAAAAGATTTTGAGCGGGAAGCGTATTGGTACAAAAAAAGAAGACTAAAAAGATTGCCTTTATCAGTTTGAATGACTTCATTGAGAAAATGTAAATTTTTGTAGCGATTTTTAATTCTTTGTGGGTAGGAGGTGTAGCTAACAAGCTCTTCAAGAAAGCAGTGTTAGAAGATGTAAGCCTTTATTTTCTCAAACTAGGGAAGGTAGAGGTGCTACAGTGTATTGTTGATTTGTTTAACTGTTTATTCGTTTATTTGATGCTTTGTTTTCAATTTTTTTCAAAAAAACTAAGAGCAAGACGAAGCTAAGTAGTTTCTGCTATGCTTACAAATAAAAATCAAGAATTAACAGTGTGCCGAAGATTAGACTTGCAATACCGTTAGTCGTAAAAAATGCCAAGTTGACTTTACTTAAGTCATTTGGACTAACTAAACGATGCTGATAGAATAATAGTATGAGGAAAACTGAAGTTGCGAGCCAATGCAACCAATTCGCCGAAGGATAATTTTGCGCCAATAAAATACTTGCACTTATCATGCAAATTGCACAAATGATATGCAGGACATTAGATAATTTTAGTGCATTTACTTTTCCTAAGCGAACAGGAATAGATTGTAAGTTTAAAGAACGATCAAATTCTTCATCTTGCAGCGCATAGATGATATCGAAACCTGCCACCCAAAACAAAACAACTAAGCCATAAAGTACCGCCAAAACTCCAAAACTAGCTGTTACTGCCATATATGCACCAATGGGTGCTAAGGCTAACCCTAGACCAAGAACCAAATGACAAAGCGAAGTAAATCGCTTTGTGTAGCTGTATCCAAGCGTCACCAACAATGCAATAGGAGAAAGCAAAAAACAAAGCATATTGATAAAATAAGTCGTTGCAATGAAAAGTAGAGCGTTGACAACCACAAAAGCTAAAGCTGCTCTTTCACTAATCACACCAGCTGGGATTTCTCGCTGAACAGTGCGTGGATTTTTGGCGTCTATTCCTCTATCCAAGTAGCGATTGTAAGCCATTGCCGCGCTTCTCGCAAAAATCATGCAGAGCAAGACTAAGAACAATAATCGCCAATCCAATTGCTCCTCTTGCGTTTCAATCGCTAGAAAAAAACCGACCATTGCGAATGGTAGCGCAAAAATGGTATGCGAGAATTTGACTAGCGAAAGATAATTTTTGATACTCGTTTTCATAACTTCAAATAAGTACAAAAAGTGGGTTGAAAAGTTTGACTGCTAAGTAACAAAGAAGAACCATAAGAATAATTTTTCTTACAAAATATTGATTATCAGAAGAAACGCTTACTTTTGTTAGAAAGTGAGAAAATTTCTCAATCTATGATTATTGAATTTACAGTAGGCAATTTTTTATCTTTCAAAGAGCAGAAAACACTCTCTTTAGAAGCTACCCATATTACAGAATATCCAGAAGCAGTTTTCAATACTGCTGATAACCGCTTACTTAAAAGTGCGGTATTGTACGGTGCTAATGCAAGTGGTAAATCTAATCTGATTAAAGCACTATTAAAGATGAAAGACATTGTTCTTCATTCTGCTAGTCAATCTTCTATCACAAAAAATAATATTACTCCTTTTCTCTTGGATGAAACGGCAGAAGATGCTCCTTCCTATTTTGAAATTATTTTTTTAACTGAAAATATACAGTATAGGTACGGTTTTGAGATAGATGAAACACAAGTGCATAGTGAATGGCTTTTTAAATTGGACAAAAAAGAAGAAGTACCACTTTTTGCAAGAGAATTGGATGGCATTGGTATCACGGATGAATTTTCAGAAGGAAATGGACTGGAAGAAAAAACTAGAGCGAATGCTTTGTTTTTGGCAGTAGTGGATCAGTTTAACGGGAAAATTGCTAGTCAAGTTATGGCTTGGTTTAATAGAATTAATACTCTTTCTGGATTAAATACTGAAGAATATGATGCATTACAATACTTTCTCATTGAGGAAAATGAAGAGAATAGATTATCTAATTTTTTTAAAGATTTAGACTTAGGTTTTGAAAAACTTAGTACAAGTATGACTCCTCAAAAAGAAAATGTCTATTTAATTGAATTGAAAACGGCTCATAGGAAATTGAATTCTAAAGGAGAATGGGAGCAAGTTGAATTTGATTTAAGAGAACAAGAATCAGCAGGCACTAATAAAATCGTAGATCTAGCCGCCCCTATATTCAAGATGTTAGATAATGGTGGTATTTTATTAATAGACGAACTAGACGCCAAACTTCATCCTTTGCTCACCACTGCAATTACCAATTTATTCAACTCTACCAAGTATAATCCTAAAAACGCGCAGCTTATCTTCGCTACACACGATACCAATTTACTGACTTATGGTCGTTTCCGTAGAGACCAAATTTACTTCTTAGAAAAAGATAAGTTTGGAGCATCTGATCTTTATTCTTTAGTCGAGTACAAAGAAGATGGTCAAAAAGTTAGGAAAGACCGTTCCTTTGAAAAGGATTATATCGCAGGTCGCTATGGTGCGATTCCCTTTATTGGCAACTTTAAAGAATTAGAGCAAAATGGCACGAAAGATCAAGATTGATAATGCAATTCTGAAAAGAAGAGCACGGAAAGATAGAAAACGAAAAATCGAGATTCGTAAAAAGCGACTTTACTATCTCATCGTCTGTGAGGGAGAGAAAACTGAACCCCATTATTTTCAATCGCTCAAAGAAAACCTACCTAAAGGAGTGTTGAGTCTGACTAACATCGACATAGACGGAACAGGTAAAAATACGCTTTCGATCATAGAAGAAGCACAACAACTTAGAGCACAATACGAAAAAGAATATCTACGTACTATTGATAAGGTCTGGGCTGTTTTCGATAAAGATAGCTTTCCTGATAAAAATTTTAATAATGCTATTTTCAAAGGAGAAAATTCTAAGCCTAAAATTTATTGTGCATGGACAAACGAAGCCTTTGAACTTTGGTACTTGCTTCATTTCAACTATTACCACACAGGTATTTCAAGAACGCAATACCAAGAAAAGCTAGAACAGGAAATTAACAAAGCTGCTAATACAACAGATTATAAATATGTTAAAAATGCTGAAAACATATATGAATTATTAGCAGAATACGGTAGTCTATCCAAGGCTATTAAGAACGCTAAAAAGCTGGAAACGCTTTATGAGAATCAAAGCTATGCCAAGTATAATCCTTGTACCAAAGTTCATCATTTGGTGGAAGAATTGAATGCCCTGAAAGAAGAATTATCATCTAGTGACTAATATCATGCACAACATAAAAATCCTAATCGTAGAAGATGAAATGATTATCGCTGCCAAGATTTCCTTGCATTTGAAGCAACTGGGCTACTAAGTAGCAGGCATGATTCCTGGAGGCGAAGAGGCAGTGATACATCTTCAAAGTAATGCACCTGGTATCTTACTGCTAGATATTAATTTGAAAGGGTTAATTGATAGATTTAAATGGATTCTATGTCTATCCAAGTTCAAAACAAGTAGCTCTTGGTAAGCTATTTTGGCTTTTGTGCAATTTGTTATACACACGGAGGTAAACTTTTGTCAATCAACGCTTGAAAAATGATCTCTCAAAATAACCTTCTTAAACCGCCTTCAACCGTCGTTTCTTCAAAAACGCCAATACGTTAACATTAATAAATAGCACTCCCGTCAACATCACTAAAGCTGCTAAAATAGACTGGTTAGTGATCAATTCTCCACCAATCCACCAGCCTACGAACATAGCGATAATTGGATTGACGTAAGTAGAGGTAGCAACCTTTTCTGGCGAGATGCGCTGAAGGAGATAATTGAAGCAAGAGAAAGCGAGAATGGAACCAAAGAACACTAAAAATCCAAATGCGAGGAAAGAGCGTTTGCTAATTGAAGCAAAAGATAATCCTTCGTAATTTTCTGTAAATAAGCTAATTATAAAGAGTGAAATTCCTCCAAAAAGCATTTGCAAAGCAGCATTTTGGGCTTGCCCTTTTGGCATATCTGCTTTCTTGATAAAAACGGAACTATATCCCCAGGCAAGCATACTACTCATAATCGCCAAAATCCCCAACCAACTATTTGATCTTCCTAAAACGTGATCTTGAGAGACCAGCAGATACATTCCGCCAATTCCTAAGATGATACCCAAATAGCTACTTGCCACAGGTGCATTTTTGAGTACAGCCCAAACGAGTAGCATAGTCAAAAGGGGTTGTGCAGAAATAATCAAAGCCGTAATACCTGAATCTACATACTGTAATGCCCAAGCTACGCCACCTGTACCAACTCCCAGAAAAAGGACGCCCGCGAATGCCGCGTTGAGCAGCTGTTTTTTAGTAGGCAAAATGGGTTTCCAAAACAGATGTGCAATTCCCATCAATAAACTTCCAGCAATACAAAATCGGAAACCTGCCATTAAGAAAGGCGGAATGGATTCAATAGCAATTTTAACGGCGAGGTAAGTTGCGCCCCAAAAGATATAAATACAGGCAAATGCGCCAATGATGAGTAAGAGTTCGGTGCCTCGATATTTCATGCTCGAAGGAGTGATTGTAATGACCAAAATGAAGAATGGATTAAACAGAGCAACACCCCATTTAATCCATTCCATTTTCAATACAATACAAAATGCTTTAAGCTGGAAAAAGTTCCCAACTACCAACGCAATTGATCGCTATTCTCCTGCATCTTTCAAATAATCCTCCCAAGTCTTTTCCGCATAAATATCATCTGCAATGAATTTCAATTCTTTCATCATATCAGGGGCTTCCTTGAAACCAGGAGAAATCGTAATGCGCTCCATTTCTTCACTCAGATAGACTAAAGCTGGATAACCCAAACGCCCATTCAGCAAGGAATACGCTAACTCGTGTACACCTCTTCTTCCCTGAGCGATAAATTTGAAGGTATGCCCATTGTATTCGATTTCTTCTTTCTGCTCAGCATTGAATTTGACTGGATAGAAATTTTCATTCATGTAAGCAGCTACTTTCTTATTGCTGAAAGTTTTCCTATCCATTACTTTACACCAACCGCACCAATCGGTGTACATATCAATCACAATTTTCTTTGGATTGTCTTTACTCAATTCAATGGCTTCTTCCCAAGTGTACCATTTTACGCCGTCTCCTTCCACAGGTTTGGGTTGTGTACGAAATGCGTAAAAAGAACTTACGGCTGTAAGAATTATTAAGGAGAACAGAACTTTTTTCATGGTATTGAATTTATTTTTAATTCTAGCGAACATCGCAATTTTTCTTTGCGTTTTTGCGCCATTGTGCGATAAATTTACGCCTAAAATGGAGAGTTGTTGAGGCTGGAACTTTTATTTAACAAGTATTTATGATGTTGCCGACAAAAAAAAAGGTGGTCGTAGGAATTGGAGGGTCGAGTGGTTCGATTTACGCGAAAGTGCTATTTGATCGCTTAGTTCAGTTAAAAGATCAATGGGAAAAAGTAGGCGTGGTAATGAGTGAAAACGCCAAATTCAATTGGAAATACGAGTTGGGCAACGAAGATTTTCAAAACTATCCTTTTGATTTTTATGAGAAAAACAACTTCTTCGCGCCTTTCGCTTCGGGTTCTGCCAAATACGAAACCATGATCGTCTGTCCTTGCTCGATGGGCTTGATGGGAAGAATCGCAACGGGCGTTTCGGATGATTTGATGACGCGTGCCGCAGATGTGATTTTCAAGGAACGTCGAACGCTTATCTTAGTTCCGAGAGACACGCCTTACAGTTTGATTCATTTGCGAAATATGACGACAATCACTGAAGCAGGTGGTATTATTTGTCCTGCAACTCCTTCATTTTACAGCAATCCAAAAGATTTTGAAGAACTAGCAGCTACCGTAGTAGATCGAGTTTTAGATTTGGCAGGTTTTGATTTGCAATCTTATCGGTGGGGAGAAGAAAAATAAAACCTTTGCGTCTTCGCGCCTTTGCGTGCCTATTTTCTCAACGCCTCCCATAACACTTCTACAGAATGCCTCGCTTGCCGTGCCACACCATCCAAAATTTGATGCCGACAACTCGTTCCCGAAGCTACTACAATGGTCTCTTCACTGGCTGCACGAACCGCTGGAAACAATACCAATTCTCCCACTTGCATACTGACATCGTAATGCTCTTCTTCATAACCAAAAGAACCCGCCATGCCACAACAACCCGAAGGAATCAATTCCGCGCTAAAATTTTCGGGGAAAGACAAGAGCCAAAGACTTGCTTTCACATCAGAAAGCGCTTTTTGATGGCAATGACCGTGTAGGAGTATCTTTTTATGATTTTTTATGAATTGATGAGACTGAATATTACCTGCTTGAATTTCTTGATATAAGAATTCTTCAATCAAAAAAGTATGTTTTGCGATGGCTTTAGCTTCGCTTTTAAGTTTCATATCTACCAAACGTGGATACTCATCTCGAAAGCTCAATATAGCGGAAGGTTCGATGCCAATTAAAGGTGTCTCTTCTGAAACTAATTCCCTAAAAATCTGCGTATTAGCATTAGCAAAGCCTTTTGCTTTTTTCAATAATCCTTTAGACATGGCAGCGCGTCCACTTTCTGGATGTCGAACGATTTTGACTTCGTAGCCAAGCGCATCTAACAACAAAACTGCCTTTTTTCCGATTTCGGTATCGTTCCAATTGGTGAATTCATCGCAGAAGAGATAAACGGTTTTGATGGCTTCATCGGCATTAGTTTTTGGCTGAAAAGAACGCTCAAACCATCGTTTTAAACTTTGTTTTTGGATAGTCGGCAGCGAGCGATCTTTGGCAACGCCTAAAACTTTCTTAGATAAATTGGCGAAAAAAGCATTACTCAAAAAGAAATTATAAACAGAAGGAGCAATGCTTCCCAACTGATTCAGACGATTAATATTGGCGAAGGCTCTGGCGCGCAATGGAACGCCATTGTCTTGATAATATTGATGCAAAAATTCTGCTTTTAAGCCCGCCATATCTACATTAGAAGGACACTCAGAAGTGCAGCCTTTGCAGGACAAGCACAAGTCCATCACTTCTTTGATTTCCTTGTGGTCGAAAGGATTTTCTTGCTCGCTTCTCGTCAGAAATTCGCGTAGTGTATTCGCTCTGGCACGCGTGGTTTCCTTTTCGTTGCGCGTAGCTTGATAGCTTGGACACATTGTTCCACCCGAAAGCGGCAATTTCCGACAATCCCCCGAACCATTGCACTTTTCCGCTGCCCTCAAAATACCTCCAAGTTCAGAAAAATCAAGGATCGTATTAATTTTCACTTCTTTCTGTTCAGGCTCATAGCGCAAAGAAGTATTCATTGGCGGCGCATCCACGATTTTGCCTGGATTGAAAATATTGTTGGCATCCCAAGTATTTTTGATTTGTCGGAATAGTTCATAATTTGCCTCTCCAACCATCAATGGAATAAAAGCTGCGCGCACTCTTCCATCGCCGTGTTCGCCACTCAAAGAACCTTGATATTTTTTCACCAAACGTGCCGAAGCTTCGCTAATTTGATAGAATTGTTCACGATCTTCCGACTTTTTCAAATCCAAAATGGGACGCAAATGCAACTCGCCTGCTCCAGCGTGCGCATAGTAAACTGATTGCTGCCCAAAGTCTTCCATCATGCTAGAAAATTCCTCAATATAATTCGGCAAATCCTCCAAATCGACTGCCGTATCTTCTATGCACGCCACTGCTTTTTTGTCGCCTGGAATATTCGCCAATAAACCCAGACCTGCGCTGCGCAACTGCCAAACCGCTTTGCTTTTTTCTTCTGGAACAATCGGAAAAGCATAACCCAAATTTTCATACTTCAATGCTGCGATAAATTGCTTTGCTTTTTGTTCTGCTTCTATTACAGCATTACCTCGAAATTCTACGGTCAAAATTGCGGCTGGATCGCCTTCTACAAAAAAGCGATTCTTGCTTTGCTCGATATTTTCTTTCGTACAATCCAAAATCACTTTATCCATCAATTCGCAGGCACTGGGTTGATGTTGCATGGCAATTTGAGTAGCACGCATACTGTCATTGATGCTGGTAAAATGAGCAGCGACGACTACATTATGCGGCAAGGGTAAGCGATCAATATGTAGTTTTATTTCCGTCGTAAATGCCAAAGTGCCTTCTGAACCACAGAGTAATTTACAGAAATTGAAAGGCATATCGGTTTCTACAAAAGGCGCGGTATTCATCAAATAGTCAACGGCATAACCTGTATTTCGACGGTGGATGCTCGCTTTTGGAAATTCATCAAGGATGTTCTGACGAATACTCTTATCTTTCAATACGGCTTGAATTTGCCGATACAGTTGTCCTTCCAAAGTCTCTAATTTGCATTTCTCTTCAAATTCCTCCTTGCTCAAATCTCCAAAAACTACTTCCGAACCATCTGCTAAAATAGTCTTCAGCTCTAGCAAATGATCGCGTGTAGAGCCATACTCAATCGAAGTCGTTCCGCAAGAATTATTGCCTACCATTCCACCAATCATTGCGCGATTGGCAGTAGAGGTAATTGGACTAAAAAAGAAACCCAATGGCTTTAAAAAAGTATTCAGTTCATCGCGTACCACGCCTGACTGCACGCGTACCCACGCCTCCGCTTCATTCACTTCCAATATCTTCGTGAAATGCTTAGAAATATCTACAACAATTCCATTTCCGACACACTGACCTGCCAAGGAAGTACCTGCCGCTCTTGGAATTAGAGAAGTTTGTCGCTCTTGCGCAAAAGCAATGAGTTTTTGAATATCCGTTTTGTTTTTAGGTATGGCAACTGCGAGCGGAAGTTCTCGATAAACAGAAGCATCAGTAGCGTAAAGAACGCGGAGGAGCTGATCGTAGTAGAGTTCACCAGATAGAGATTGAGCAAGTTGGTGGAGTAGGAGAGTTGTATTTTTTTTGTTTGAAATCATAGAAATTATGTACAATCTGTATGTAAATGTGTAGTACATCCCTAATTGCACAGAATTTTGAATTGACTAAAGTGAAGTCCTACCTAAAAACACGTAATTTGGATTTGGATGGACATTGAGCCCATCCAAATCCATCAAGGTTTACTAAGGATAAAAAATCGGTTTGCCGATTTTTTATCCTTAGTAAACCTTGCTCAACTCATGGTGGTTCGACCACGTCTGCCTCAGGCTGATGCCTCCATGAGTTGAAGAAAGCAAAGATCAGGCTTTTGATCACTTACGATTTTCCATAAAAGTGCAATTCAGGATAAATACCATGATAAGTCTATCTTTTCGCAGCTAAGTTTTTTAGTACTAATTTAATTGTCAATAGATTGTTTTCTGATGCTCTAAAGATCATAATGATAGCGGCAACTGTAAATTAATAATTGTTCATCTTCAACCGCATAAACCAATCGGTGTTCGCGATCAATTCGGCGTGACCACAGCCCTGCTAAATCAAATTTCAGTGCTTCGGGCTTGCCAAGTCCTTCGTAAGGTGTGCGTTGGATGTCATTGATTAGTGCATTAACTTTTTTGAGCATCTTTCGATCTTCCTTCTGCCAATACAAATAATCTTTCCAAGCATTGGGTGTGAAAACTAGATTCATCTTATTCTTCAATTAGATTTCTAGTTTCCCCTTTTCCTGCTTTCATTTGCTGGATGGATTCGTACAAATGTGCTGCATTCCTTTTTGAACTTAGTAGATGTAAGGTTTCCATGATGCTGTTGTACTCGGAAAGTGAAATGACTACTGCTCCTTTGCCATTGCTACGTTTTACAATGAGTGTTTCATTGTTATTCTCTACTTCGTTTAGATAGTTTTTTAATCCGGTACGAAATTCAGTGAAATTAGCTGCTAACATAGTTACTTTTTTGAGTACGTAATTAAGTACATTTAATACAAAGCTAAGGAAGTTTTAGTTCATTGTTTACTCTAATCTCAACTTTTCGGTTTTTAACAATTGCTGAAATAAATTTATCTTGCGATTCGTACAAGAAATTTACTTGATCTCTAGAAAATCATTCCTCGAACTACTCTTCAAAATGAAAAAACATGAAAGATAGACTACAAAAACTGGTAGGCAGAAGCCAATTGAAACAAGCAATTGAACTATTATTGGAATATGCCCCAACCGACGACTTGAAAGCAGCGGCTATTCAACTGCAACAAAAACTAACGACGCTACAACGTAACCAAAACCTAGGATTGATCAATTTTTCAGAAGCAGGAACGGAGCAAAGCAGAATCACATATGCCATTTTAGCTTTGGGCACAGATGTTGAAGATCAGTTGAATAATCCTACACCGCCACCTCAAATTAACTACAAAGTAGATGCGCCAAATTCTCCTGCTCCAAATGGTAAGCCAAAAGGCAATATCTATTTCTCTTACGCTTGGGGAACAAACGAAGCGACGGGAAAAGACCGAGAAGATTTGGTGAATAAATTATACGTTTCGCTTTCCGATGATGGATTTAATGTGAAGCGTGATAAAATGGATTTGGATTACGGCGGCTTGATTAGTGATTTTATGGAAGATATTGGTGAGGGAGATTTAGTGGTGATTTTTATGAGTGAAAAGTATGCAAAATCTCCTTACTGTATGAATGAGCTGTACTTGATTGCGCAAGATTGCAAATGGGATAAGCAACTATTCGTGAAGCGCACATTGCCCGTCAATGTGGAGTTTATCAACTTCGCGAAGCCATCGGTCAAAATTCCCTATTTGCAATATTGGAAAGATCAAAAAGCAGAATGGGACGCCTACATTACCGAGTGGATTGATGAAGTTTCTAATGCAGACAAAAAGAAACACGAATACATCAAGGAGATCAGTCGAAAATTTAGCGAATTGACCGCCTGGTACAGTGATGTCAATGCAAGTACCAATGCACTGCTTTCCGAAGATGATTTTGCACAGGTGAAGGAGGCGATATTGAAGCGGTTAGGGTAGAAAATGCTAAGAATACGCTTCAGCAGCTTTGTTTCTTTTGAACTAAAAATTCAGCTATTTTGTATTCTTTTTACAACTAAATTTACAGATATGACAGCTTTGACAGATATCAACTATCTTATTAATGAAAGTGGTGAACGAACAGCAGTGATAATTCCGATTAAAGAATGGGACTCTATTCTGCAATGGTATAAAACGACAACTGAATATCAGGAGTTGAAAAAAGATTTGAAAGGGGCTTTTGAAGAAGTAAAACAAATTGAAAAAGGGGAAGAGGCGAAAAGATCATTAGATAATCTTTTTGATGAACAGAAATAAAAAAAGCGGAAAATGTATCAAACATCTTCCGCTTTTTATTTTGGCTTGTCGCTTAGCTATTAATAAAACCGAGAACGATTATCCGTAATATCGGCATCTTTCCGTAGTTCTTGCGCTAGACCAGAATTCAATTGTGCTTTCACACCACCTGCAATAGTTCTCCTCAATTGAGGGATGTTTGCAGGGTCAGTATTGACAGGTTTGTTCAGCAACTTGATGATGAAAACACCATTCGTTCCTGAAATTGGCGCAGAAGTTTCGCCAGGCTCCATGCCGAATGCTTGAGCAATTACTTTAGGCTCATTACCAATTCCAGGTAAGAAGCCTGCAGTGAATTGCACTTCCGCTGTAGTATCTACGCTAGTGCTGTACTGCGTTGCAATGGCATTCAAATCTTTACCTGTGATTTGCTCTTTGATCTTCATCGCTTTCTTCTCATTCATCACTTGCGCTTCAATCTCATCTTTCACATTTGCCACACTTGGCATTCCTGCATCTTGGATGCTGCGCAAAGAAGCAACTACATATTTATTGGTATAGAAATTGACTTCATCTTGGTAAGAGAATGCTTGTGGAGAAACATTATTCGCGTCTGATGCAAATGCCCATTTCACAATATCTCTGGAAGTTTGGTTGCTTCCCAACGCACCGATGGTGTAGTCATTTTTAGTCAAGCTCAAAGAAGACTCTACATCCATACCCGCTGCTTCTGCTGCGGCAACCAAGTCTGCTCTGTTTCTATTTTCAGAAGCAAATTTCAATGCTTTTTGATTGATCTGATTCTGGGTTTTTTCACTAGGAATGATAGGCTCGCTGATGTAACCAACTTGAATTCCTTCTTCGTTGGTCAAATATTTTCTACCCGTCACTTCTACAAGGTGAATACCAAATTGAGTCTGAATAATATTCAATTCATTAGGCTCTGCATCGAAGAAAACTAAGTCATTAAAAGGCTTCGCAAATTGTCCTGGAGTGACAAATCCTAAATCACCACCTTTAGTACGAGTTCCGTCTGTACCGTATTGAGCAGCTAGTGAATCAAAACGAGCTTCTCCCGCTTCGATCAAGTTTTTCAAACTGTCCAAAGTACGAAATGCTTGGAATGCACTTTGCTGATCTTGCACAGGCAATAAGATATGACGAGAACGAACGGAATCCGCTAATACCTTGCGATTCATGACTTTGGCAATTGTGAATTTACCATCATCTTCGTAAGGACCATATACTTCTCCAACTTCCATTCCCAATAGAGTGTCGGCAATAGTTGTTGGCAAGTCTGCTTTTTTCAAATAAGCGAAATTTGGTGTACCATAAGCACCTTGAATGAAAGTCGTATCATTGTCGGTTGCTCTAAACTTCGCAGCTTCTTCAACCATTGTCTCTCTAATCTTCTCCACATCTTCATCAGTAGGCTCCACATCGAAAACGACATAATCTACCTTGCGCGTTTCCTCTTCTGTTTCATAAGTAGAACGATTTTCTTGCAAATAGTCTTTATAATCTGCATCAGACATGCTTACTTCTGAATTTTCTACTTCTGAGAAAGGGACTTGCACATAAGCAAATTTTACGGTTGCATTTTGCTCTGTCCCTACCATTTCTACTTGCCAAGTTGGCGCATAAATCGCTTTAGTTGCCAAGCTCGCAATCTTACTTTTCAAGCGATCTACTTTAATTTCTTTCTCTTGGTGTGACCAAAAAGCACGTTGCTCGGGATTCGTGAAATTATCAGCGTTGATCGCATCGCGATAGGAATTTAAGGTTTCACGATTAACCTGAAACGTATTTGGATCACGGAAGCGAGATTCTATAATCGGACTCAAGTTTTGACCAAATTGCAACTCGTACAATTCTTTATTGCTGATACCTAGACCCAACTCTTCTGCTTCTTGTCCAACCAATGCTTCATCTACGAAGTAATTCCAAAGAAAATCTCTTTGATTGAAGGTGTTTCCACCGCCGCCACCGTATAAAATTCTTTCTACATTAAAGAACTCGTTAGAGCTGACTTTTCTGCCTTCAATATCTGCTACGGTCATTGCGTTGCTTCCAAAAACACTTTGCTGCCCAGAAGTCATATCCATCACGATGAAACCTCCAAGACCCAACGCTAACAGCACGATCAATAACCAGCTATTGTTACGAATTTTGCTAATTAATGCCATTCTTCCTCTTGTTTGTTAAACTTTTAATTTTCAACAATTTATAATTCCTTGATTATTATAATCTTATAGCCCTGGCAATTATAAATTATCCTTGATTTTCTCCCAAAAAAATTTAGGATTGCAAAAGTATAATCTTTGATGTTGAAATCATAGCGTTTTAAGAGTTTTGTTTGGAGGCAGAGGTGTAGTTTTGCCCTGGCTTTTTTGAGTAAAAAGAAATTTCTAGTAAAATTAGTGCTCCACACTTGTTTGGAAACGAGTATATATAGTTTTGAAGTTAGGAAACTTCAAGCATCGGAATAAAAACTTGAAGATTTTTAAAATCTCCAAGTTGTAGTACCCCAAAATATAATATTTACTATTCAAAACACTTTACCAACTGCTCAAAATTCTGAGCGGTATTGTACACGTTAGGTGAAATACGAATAGAATCTCCACGAATGGAGACAAAAACATTGTGTCTGGCAAATGTTGTTTTCAATTCATTCATATCCAATTGCTTAGGTAAGCGAACGCCAAATAAATGTCCACAGCGAAATGCTTCTTCTTCGATTCGGCAGCCATGATCTTTCAAAACTTCCACCGTAGCTTTACTCAAGTTTTTAGCGTAAGATTGGACATTGTCAACGCCCCACTCTAACAATTGTTCTAGTGCTTTAATCAGCATGGGAACTAGGACAAAATTGCTTTGCTCTCCCATGGAATAGCGAGCGGCGAAAGGGCGATATTGATCTTTGTAACTGACGAGTCCTGCAAAATCTTCGCTCTGATCTCGATTAATCCAGTTTTCTTCCAATGGACTTCCATCATCGAACGCTTCTCCATAATAAGCCAAGCCCAGAGAGTAAGGACCAAGCAGCCATTTGTAGCCTCCACAGACCAAGGCATCAGGTTCAAATTCTTTTACGCTGAATGGTAATGCGCCCACAGACTGCGTACCGTCAATGATGAGCAGTGCGCCAGCTTCCTTAGTTTTTGCTCGAATAGCTTTTAAGTCAAATAAAGTGCCATCCGCCCAATGTATATGGCCCAACGCAACTATTGCGGTATCTGCATTGATGGCATTTAGGATTGCCTCGTTCCAGTTTTTGGTACGATTCGATGTGCTTGGAGGAGCAATCATTTTGAGGGTTGCATCAGCTTGGTCAGCAGCGTTTTTCCAAGGATAATAATTGCTTGGAAATTGTTCATCTACCAATAAAATATGCTGATTATTAGAGAGTTGTACATTCTTGGCGACTGTGGAAATACCATAAGAAACAGAAGGAATAATGGCAATGCGTTGTGAATTTTCCGCTTCAATTAATTGCGCAAAAAGAGCTTTGAGTTGTTCGGTAGGCTGGAAAAAGTCATCAATGCTAAAATGAAAAGGTTGACTTTTTCGCAGCACAGCAGCTTGACCAATTTTGCTGATGGATTTTAATTGGGGGGACATATAAGCACCATTTAGGTAGTTTATATTTTCAGGAATATCAAAAAGGTGGTGTTGACAAGTAAGCATCTTATTTATTATTGACGAGAGATAGAAGCGAAAATAAGAAACAAAAAAAGAGCAGACCAAAATTTTGATCTGCTCTTTTTTATCATTTCGACTCAAATCTCGTCCCGATAGCTATCGGGAAGCGGTCTTAATACTTAGTTATTCTTAAAGAACGACTCATTCGTTCCACCACCTCTCACATTTTCCAAGCGTGCTTTGAATTCCTTCACTTTCTCGAAATCATCTTTTCTTGCATAGATTTCTGAAAGTGCGACAAGTGTGTTATTGTCGTTTGGATTCATTTTTTCTGACTCTTGGAAGTAAGGAAGTGCCTTGTCGAAAGTTTCCTTCATCAAGACATTCAACTCGTTGTACTTCTTAGTATCTTCTTTGCTAGTCGTCAACTTTTGCATTTCCTGAGAAATGTTAGCTGCTTTGTTGTAATACATCTCACCGATACCATACATAGCTTCATGGAAGTCTGCTTTTTGTTCTAAAGCCGCGTTGTACTGCTCAATCGCTTTATTAAAGTACTCATCCGCTGCTGCCATGTCTCCTTCCTCTTTTTTCTTGGCAGAAACATCGTTATAAACTCTCGCTAGCGTGTAGTACAAAGATGGATTGGTTGGCTCTTGCTTGATCGCTTCTTTCAGCTTCTCTTCTAAGACATCCATTTTTCCAGCAGAAAGATAATAATTAATCTCGGTGAACAATAAAGAAACATCGTCTGGAAATGCTTCGCGACCTTTCGTCAAATAGCTTACTGCTTTTTCAGGGTCTTCGTCTTTATACACTTTGTACAAACCATCATACAAAGCAGCCTGCTCGTAATCTGTAGCTTCCAATTCTGTAAAAAGTGCTTTGGCAGCTTCCATATTTTCTGAATTCAGGGCTGCTAAGCCAGTGATGTACAATTGTTGGTTGTATTGTGCTGGATCATCCATACTGCTTTTTTCATCGTTAGCCTTCAGCGTTTTGTGAATCTCAAGTATAGAGTTGAAACTTTCGTAAGCACCTGCATAATCACCTGCTTCGTATTTGCCAATACCCATATCACTCAAGTTTGTAATCGCGATGGATAAACCTTTCAAAGCATCTCTTTTTTCCCACTTTTTCTCTGCCACCTCTAGTGCCTTGGCGTAAGAATTGTATGCTTTAGCAGGAGCTTCTTTGTCAACCATTTCTGCTTCTCCACCTAGCAAACTCTGTGTCGCTTTCAAATTTACTACTGCATCGTATATTTCTCCTCTTTTCAACCAGACTTTTGAAGTGGATGCGATTTCCGAATCCTTGATAGCGATTTCGATAGCATCGATTGCTTCTTTTAATAAGGCATCATCACTTTTGTTTCCAAGATTGAAACTGGAAAGCGCTTTTGCAGCATCTTTCAATCCTTTCTTACCATCTTGTGCGAAAGTAGTAGTCACAGCAAAAAGCAAAGAGAATGATAAAATCAGATATTTTTTCATAAGTATAAAATAGTTTGTGTTTTAAAGTTGAAATCAACCTGCGTTCATAGGTTGTTTTATCTTTTGGACAGCTAAGAACGCAAAGTTGGTGTTTACAAAAAGTTAAAGTTGCTTGTTCGTTGAGTGATTGGTTGGGTTCGGCTAGTCGTTGACATTTTCTTCGGAACTTCCTTCTTCGCCACCTTCCCAATTTTCTGCGATTTGATCTTCGCTCAATTCCTCTTCTTCTTCTACATCATCGGGATCTCTAACAACTGCCACATCTGCAATCTCATCATCTTTATCCAGACGAATGACGCGTACGCCTTGCGTCGCTCGTCCCATCACTCGAATATCACTCACCGCCATGCGAATTACAATACCTGAACGATTTGTAATCATTAAATCATCTTCTTCACTCACAGATTTGATGGCGATGACCGCACCTGTCTTGTCGGTCACTTGCATGGTTTTGACACCTTTTCCGCCGCGATTCGTCAAGCGATATTCTTCGACCTCAGAACGCTTACCATTTCCTTTTTCGGAAATAACTAAGACCGTTCTATCTTGATCATTTTCGCCAACAACCACCATTCCGACGGATTCATCTTTGCCACTACCTAGGGTAATTCCTCGAACTCCAGTTGCCGTTCGACCCATTGAACGCACTTTGGATTCATCGAAACGAATGGCATTTCCTTCTTTATTAGCGATCAAAACTTGGCTGTTACCATCTGTCAATTTAGCCTCTAGCAATTGATCGCCTTCATTAACGTTAATAGCAATAATTCCACCTGCTCTTGGACGAGAGAAAGCGGCAACAGAAGTCTTTTTGACCAATCCTTTCTTGGTGCAGAATAGAATAAAGTGATCTTCTGCGAATTCCTTATCTTTCAAATCCTTGAGAATGATATAAGCCTTGACTTTATCTTCCTTCGGAATTTCCATTAGGTTTTGAATCACTCGACCACTCGAAGTTCTAGATGCTTCTGGAATTTCATAAACTCGAATCCAATGACATTTTCCTTGCTCTGTGAAGAAGAGTAAGTAATTATGGTTGGTCGCTACGAACATATGCTCGATGAAGTCGGCATCGCGTGTGTTGCTTCCCTTTGAGCCTCGTCCACCGCGGCTTTGGGTTCGATATTCTTTGCTCGAAGTCCGCTTAATATAACCCAAATGAGAAATTGTGATGACCATTTCCTCATCTTCGATCATATCCTCAATACTGATCTCTCCATCTGCATAGGTAATATCTGTACTACGTTCATCGCCAAAGCGTTCTTTTACTTCGGTCAATTCGTCTTTGATGATGCCTTTCTGGATTTCTTCACTTTCTAAAATAGCACGGAAACCTTCAATTTCTTTCTGCAATTCATCATACTCGCCTTGCACTTTATCGCGCTCCAAGCCCGTCAATTTCTGCAAACGCATATCCAAAATCGCTCTTGCTTGTGCTTCTGAAAGCACTTCGCCATCTGCTACAATATGGGTCTCTAAAGTATCCAAGCTAGAGAATTTGACCAATTGCTCAAATTTCTCTTGGAATTTTTTCATATCATCAATGAACGCTCCTTTTTTCAAGCCTTCCCTCGCATCTTCCACTGTTTTAGAGCCCCGAATTAAACTGATGACATCATCTATATAATCTAAGGCAATCAGTAAACCAACTAAAATGTGCGCTCTTTGTAAGGCTTTGTTTAGGTCGTATTGCGTGCGGCGAACAATAACTTCTTGGCGAAAGTCAATGAACTCCTCAATCATATCCTTCAAGTTCAAAGTCATCGGACGACCTTTCACCAAAGCGACATTGTTGACTCCAAAAGAAGTTTGAAGTGCAGTATATTTATAGAGTTTACTCAGCACAACATTCGCCATCGCATCGCGCTTTACATCTACTACGATACGAACGCCATCGCGAGAAGAAGATTCATCTCCTACGCCGCTAATACCCTCTATCTTTTTCTCATTCACCAATTCCCCAATCTTTGCCACCAAATTGGCTTTGTTGACTTGATAAGGAATTTCATGTATGATAATAGTCTCTTTATTACCAGAAGTTTCTATTCGTGCTTTACCTCTCAATACAATTCGACCTCTTCCTGTGTGGAAAGCATCTTTTACGCCTTCATAACCATAGATCGTACCTCCAGTTGGAAAATCAGGAGCCTTGATGTACTGCATCAATTCGTCAATTGTAATCTCTGGTTGGTCTACCGTTGCGATGACGCCATCAATCACTTCGCTCAAATTGTGCGGCAACATATTAGTCGCCATACCAACTGCAATACCCGATGCTCCATTTACTAGAAGATTCGGAATTTTGGTAGGTAGAACGGTTGGTTCTTCCAGTGTATCATCAAAATTGAGCGCAAAATCAACAGTATCCTTTCCTAGATCAGCTAAAATTTCATCTGAGATGCGGCGCAATCTTGCTTCTGTATATCGCATGGCAGCGGGTGAGTCACCATCCATTGAGCCGAAGTTTCCTTGACCATCTACTAAAGGATAGCGCAAGGACCAATCTTGTGCCATACGCACCATAGTGTCGTAAACAGAAGTATCGCCGTGTGGGTGATATTTACCCAAAACTTCCCCTACGATACGAGCAGATTTCTTGTGTGCTTTGTTGTAGGTCAATCCCAATTCGGACATTCCGTAAAGGACACGTCTGTGCACCGGTTTTAAACCATCGCGAACATCGGGCAAGGCACGAGAAACAATGACAGACATTGAATAATCAATGTAAGCCGCCTTCATTTCTTCCTCAATATTGATAGGAATAATTCTCTGGTTGGACATAAATTTTTGAGACCGTAGTAGAAGTTGTTAAACGGGCTGTTTTCAGGGAAATGGAACAACTCAAATCTACTACTTATTTAATTATAAAAAATGTAGTATTTGTCTGGATTTAAAAGGTGTGCAAAGATAAGAAATGTTGATGGAAATACCATATTCTTATTTTGCTTTATGTGCAGTCATTTGCAAAGACTTTTACATCTCTAATTGTTGCTTGTTCTTCGCCTCTACTACCAACTTTTGAGGAGCAAAAGAGTAGGAGATGAATGCAAATTGCTGACTATCGGGCGACCAAGAGGGCATCAACATGGAGCCTTCACCTGCGATCAAGTGGGCAATTATTCTTGCTTGAGCGTCTTCCTTTGTCAAATCCAATAGTCGAATCACAAATTTCTGCGGAGCGAGATCTTTTTTCTCCCCAAGTTCCAAGTAGCGAGAAAGGAAAAGCAGATATTTTCCATCAGGCGAGACTTGCGGAAAGAAATCTTCGTATTCATCTGTCGTGATTGCGTTTTTTCTTAAGCTATTTTTATTCATCACCCAAATTTTAGGTTGATGAGCACGAGGAGCACCGAAGTAAATTCTTTCATTATCAGGATGGAAACTGACACCACGATTGATGCCTAGCGTTTTTGTAATTCTAGTTTCGCTAAAGCTATCCACTGCACTCTTGTAAACATTGAGGCTTCGACGTTTTTTCCTTTTGGCGGTGTACAGAATCTCTGTGCCATCAGGCGAGACGGCTTGCCAAAAAGAAGGAGTTTTGGAGACAATAATTTCAGGAGGTATGGTATCGTTAAGCGACCACTTATAGATAGAAGTAGCAGTGCTATCTTGATGACTGAAAAAGAGTTGCTTACCATCTCTTGAGAACCCATGATACGCCGTAAAATTGTTCAGGAAATTGGTTTTCATAGCCATTGGAAATGCCTGCCAGCCTGCCTTGGCAGAGAGCGGAATTTGGTACAATACACCTTCGCTATTGACCAATAAAAAACTATCGGTTGGATGCCAATTGGGCGATTCGATACGTGCATTTTTTTGGAAAATGATCTTTCGTTGTCGCGTTGGAAGATCGAATATTTCTACGGAGCTAACTACATTTTTTTCTGCTTCTTCTTTGGATTCAGGAGTAGGATAGTAGAGTCGAAGATTGATGAAATTCAGGTCTTCATTCGTGGCATAAGCAAATAAACCACCATATAATACGACTTCATTATTAAGTTGCTGACTCGCAATAGGGAAAAAATCTCCATTGGGTCGGGCAAAGGAAGCAATTAGTTGATTATCAGATCGTTCTAAGCGTAAATATTCAATTTGTCCTGTCATGGCATTGCCCATGTTGACTTGTGCAGCCGTCATAAATGCCAGTTCATTGTTTGCTATTTGGAGGGCAGCAATTGGCGTTTTTTCTTCTAAATTAGTGACTAGCATCAATCCATAAGTACCTGCATCTTTTACCGCTGGAATTTTTACATCTAAGATAAAATCTCCTTCGATTTCGCTCCATAAAAAACGCAACTCTTCACTATTATTCGCCCTCAAGTGATAAATCTGTTCTTCTGAATCAAAGTGAAAAGACTCATTCCCAATCGCAGGACGCTCAACTGGATTGTCTTTAGGAATTGGAGCAGCATAAGGCTGTTTTTCTTTGCCTTCACACGCCAAAAGGAGCAAAGGCAGAAAAAGGAGATAAAGTTTTCGCATAGTTTAGCGTCTAATTGTCGGTTGGGTAAAGATAGAAAACTCCTTTAAAAAAAGAGTGCGTTATTGAACCATAAAAGAAACAAAGGGCACAAAGAAAGACTTATGCTTTTGTTCCTTATTTTTGCCACTTAATTCTTCACGCTATGAAACAAACCATCAACTGGGGCATCATCGGACTTGGAAAAATTGCGAAGAAATTTGCGAAAGACATTCAAGCAGCAAAGAATGCACAACTGCACGCCGTGGCTTCTCGCTCTTTGGATAAAGCAAAAGAATTCGCGACCGAATACCATGCAAATCATGCTTTCGGCAGCTACGAAGACTTGCTCACTTGCTCTGATTTGGATGCCGTTTACATTGCTACGCCACATCCTTATCATCATGAGCATACGCTACTTTGTTTGGAGGCTGGCTTGCCCGTTTTGTGTGAAAAACCTTTTGCGATTAATGAGCGACAAGTGCAAGAAATGATTTACAGAGCAAAGGAGAAAAAGGTGTTTTTGATGGAAGCCCTATGGACGCATTTTTTGCCAACGATGGCGAAAGTGAAAGAACTGATTTCGGATGATGTAATTGGTGAAGTGCTTTCCGTGCGCGCAGATTTTGGTTTCAAAGCTCCCTTCTTACCTGAAAAACGCTTGTTTAATCGAGAATTGGGTGGCGGCGCATTATTGGATATTGGAATCTATCCCGTTTTTCTTGCTTTATTTTTGTTGGGCTATCCAGATGAAATAGTTGCCATGGCAAAAATAGGCGAAACGCAAGTAGATGAAGAAATTGGAATGTCATTTAAATACAAAAGTGGACAAATGGCGCATTTGCATTCTACACTTTTAGCAAGAACGACGACCGAAGCCTTTATCTATGGCACAAAAGGTACGATACATCTTCTAGAGCGATGGTTTACGCCTACGGATGTAATTGTCAAATCATATGGACAGAAAGAAGTTGATTTTCAGAAGATCAACTTTGATTTTGCTGGCACAGGCTTCGAATATGAAATAGAAGAAGCTAGTCGCTGCATTTTAGAAGGTAAACTGCAACACGAAAAAATGTCGTGGGAGTTCAGTTTGCAATTAATTCGCTTGTTGGATGAAATTCGGGAACGAATTGGATTACGCTATCCAGAAGATGAATCTTGAGAACGCTTCCCGATAGCTATCGGGACGAGAGGCGAGACCGTTTCACTGTCAGATCGCTTCGCTGCGAGAGGATCGTCTCTGAAATGCTACACGCTCATCTAACTGTTATCAAACAACTTTCAAACTAATTCAAACCACAACTATCATGTCAAAGCGACCAAGCTATTTTCAAGACCTCAAAAAACGCCTAACTGAAGACCCCACTGATCAAGAATACATGGGCAATATTTGGGGCTGGAAATTCTCTATTGCTGGCCTGATTTTGATCGTTATATTCGCCTTGCTGCTCGTCTATCGAACATTTGTAATGGAGGTACCGATTAGCGAGCAAGAGGCGTCGCCTTTTTATCGAGATACGGTGCAAGTAGATAATTAAACATGAAATGTTTTAGTTCAAAAAGACTTAACGTTTTAATTGCCTCGTAATAGTCGGATCAGTAATTTTATCATCATCCATCAGTAAAAAGGCTTTACTGAGCACAATAGACAAGCCTCTGTCTCCTTCAAATGGTAAGAAAACGTTATCAGTTTTGGTTTTTATGTCTCTAGATGGAACGATGCACAAATACTCATCATTCGGTTCCATTAAGATATTCGTACTGCCAATATGAATTTTATAGGTTCTGATTTTGCCTTTAATCTTTAGAAATTTCCCATCTATTTCAGCGACGGTGCGTATCTTTAACCTTGGCACTAGACGCTCTAAGATTTGCTTTCTTGTCTTAGCAATTTCAGATAAATTACCGAAGGAATAGCTTTCCCAGTAATCGCGATATTGAGGCAGTCCGCCATTGTCGTGCCAATTAGGATCATTTCCAACACTAGCCACACCGACAAACAAATCTACGTCTCGCATCACTTCCGAAAATACGATTTTTGGTACATCGAGTAACCTTATGACTTCTATGCCTTTTAAGAATCGTACTTGATCTGTAGAAATATACTGCCAAATACCCGAATCTGTCCATGAGTCGTTCGCATTTACTTCATCTGTAAAGTATTCAGCTTGTAGTCCATATTCAGGAATTTCCAAATAAGCAGCTTGATTATAGATACCATGATCCCAATTACCAACCAATTGATATTTCCAGTTTCTCAAGGCTGCTAAAGCATTGAATTGATGCTGTTTTAGGATATGAGCAGCCATTCGGTTGCTATAAGTAGAGGTGGTAGTTTCAGCATCGGTGAGCAGATAAATTTCTCTGTATGCTTGTTTTAGGGCTTGCTTTACTTGGAGTTTTTCTAAGCGTTTGCGCCATGCTAGCACTTCTTCAGTTGTGCTATCCACAGGATGCCAAAGTTGAATAACACTTCTATTATCTATTTCTTTAAATTCTTCTCCCGCTACATTTTCCCAACGATGATTTCTCCAGATTGCATTAACTGTGTTTTGCTCTGATTTAATTATCCAAATCAGACTGCTACTAATAAAATACATCAATCCATGTTCTAAATAGTAGGTTTTGAAATGCTCGTACTCCCAGCTGCAATTTTGAATAAACATTCTATCTAGCCGATCTCGCTGTGCTGTCAAATCAAGCTGTATTTGCTTGGTTTCGGCTT
Organism: Bacteroidota bacterium; assembly: GCA_039176995.1. Lineage (GTDB taxonomy): Bacteria > Bacteroidota > Bacteroidia > Chitinophagales > Saprospiraceae > JAAUTG01. The sequence goes on along the minus strand of JBCDFY010000015.1, from coordinate 8,388 downwards.
TTAATCTCTTCAATTTGCCGTTTAGCTTAGCAGATTTTTTGACGAAAGCAGGCACCGATTTTTGTATTGTGCCATCTGGTTTTATCCATTCTAAGATGACTTTTCCGATCGATTGGACACTAATTTTTAGCGTATAATCTTCAAAGGCAATTTCCTTAACACCTTCTTGCAAATCATAATCCATCAATGCTAATTCTTCGATTGTTCGAATAGAAATACCTTTCTTTTCCGCTTCTGAAAGCAGCATTTTTTCAATCAATTTTTTCGTGTTGCGTTGTTGCACTTTCGTCCTTAATCTAGCTAATTGACTAACGCCTTGCAGTCCTTTGGAGTTAGCCAATGTCCAAACACAAGCATTGCCGAGTGCACCTGCGGCTTGACCAACATTTGGTATCTTTTTATAAGCGCGAATGGCTAATTTGCCTAATAGTTGAAGAGTTGTATTGTCGTGAAATTGTACCAGTGTCCAGATCAAGCCTTTTGCTACTTTGGCATTCGATTCAGTAAGAAAATAAACGACTTGCCAAGAATGTGTTCCGCCTCTGTAAGTCGAATGATGTGTTGCAGTGGTATTTTCTGCTTGAATAAGTGTTCTTATCCACTGCTGCATTTGTTTTTTGTAAGCAGCTTTACCTATTGAGTCTATAATTGTTTTGGTGGCTTTAGTGAAAGATTTATTGGGTTTGCTTCCATTGATTTTGCTCGCTATTCTCAACAACTGATAATATGAGTCTCGTTGCTCTGCCCTCATTACTGCTACACTATCATTAACCATTTGTCCGAACGCATCTTCTTTGTTCAGATGAAAGACTTGTATCTCTCCACTATCTGCGGATGCTTTAAATAGAATCTCCTCAATCTTTTTTTCGATCTTCTTAAATTCATCAATGTAATAAGTGAAATGGTTGCTATCGTTGAGTTTTTTTTGATGTAAAATGGTATTAAGTTGAGCTTTAAGTTCTTCACACAAGCCTTCTCGCTTAACCAATTTTTCAACTTGTCTGATAAAAGGGAGTAAAAAACTAGAGGTATAATAACTTCCAGGTACTTTTTTGAACCATTGCTCAAATAATTCTAAGACTTCTAATAATTGGCTAGAAGTAAAATCAATTCTAGTCCTCAAAATAGCGGTCAGTAAGTAATTTGCTGCTCTCTTGACTTTATCATCTTCTTGAATGAATCTATTTTCATGTTTACGCTCTAATTCTGCTCTTCTCGTATCCCAAGTATTCAAAATCTTCAGCAGATTCAAGGTGTGTAACGCCTTTGTAGGGTGATCTGCTTGCTTCAATTTTTGATAAACAGTATTATCTTTCATTTTATAGAAATACTCATCATCTATTTTATGCGCTTCTACTGTTAGATCACACAAGAGTTGAGTAGTTTCTTCAAAATCACTGTACTTTTTGAGTGTATCGGAACTGATGAGCATAGGCTTTTTTCGATTGAAAATATGATGGAAGAAGGAAAGCATTATTAGAAAAGGAGCATTTGATAGAAAACGAAGAATAGTTAGCCACCGACCAGTTGAGTCAATTTGATAAAACTCAAAGTGGTGTCGTCGTTCAAAAGCACTTCTTGAGATAAGGATTCGACTTGTAAATCATCTACAAGGAGGAAATAAGCATTTTTCTGGAAGGCATCCAATGCGATATAAGTTTGCTTTTCTACATCAATAGGACGAGCTTTTTTCATCTTGAAGCCATTCAATGTTTTTTCAGTTGCCGAAGGTTGTACTAAGCCTCTGAAATGTTCAGGTAATTTATTGTTATAAGTTTCTACTTCTGACCTCACTCTTGCCCTGATAATTTCTTCTACTGTGGTAACTTCATCAGCAACTTCTATTTCAATTTCTTGAAGCAATTGCCCAGTGGCAGTTTTGTCTTTTATGATGATTGACTTCATTCAAAATATAATTTATTTGATTACTTATTACAAATTTAATCTTATTTTGAATACGTGTCAAGTTTTGATTGTATTTACTTCAATTCTACAACTTTCATTTTCTTTTTTCTCTTAGTGATCGCGAAGCCATTTTCTTTCAAACTCGCTAATAAACTCTCCGCGGAATTGGCATCTACAGTTAAATTAATTGTCCGTTTATCTTTTTCGGAGAAAACAAACACCACATCGCTCAATTGCGTCAGCTTTGTGGCTAATAATTTTAAACTAATATTTTCAAATTGTAGTTGATTGCCGTCCCGAGCGTAGTCAAAACGTCTATTTTTGGTATCTTTCAAGCGATCATCATTTTTAATTTTCAACTGATACTGAGTGATGGGTTGATTGCTAGTTTCTACATTCAAGTTGATTGCTTCTGCAATTTGTTCTACCAAACGGTCGTACATTTTTCCATCTGGTAATTTGTCAAAATAGGCGAAATCGTAAGATTGAGACTTCAAGGTATCGGGAAAAATTAGTTTTGTTTCTGGAACAATAGCATGAAATAATTCGCGTAAGCCGACGTGTTGGTAATATGCTCCTCCGCCGTAAACATAAATTCCCTTTCCAATAGGCATTTCTGCACTTCCTTCTAGTGCTTGCATGTAGAACAATCTTTTGGGTTGCTCTTCGTCAAAAAGCGTGAAGAAGGCTTTGCGTGTTATCGTTTCTGGTAAAACTACGAATTCCAAGTCTTCCGAGTCTGTTGAATTTAGGGCTTTCCCTTTCAAAAAATCTTCCATCAATTCCACCGTCAATTCCTCTGGATTGCCAAACCAACGAATGATATTTCGATCATCAATCAGTACCGTCAAAGGATAGAAATTCAGGTCTTTGATGCCATCTCCAAACTGCTTTTGTGTTTCTTTAGTGAGATCCGTCACGACAGGCGTCTCAAAGTTCACGCCTCTTGCAAATACGTCCTTCGCAATCTTTTCTGGCTCATAAGTCATGGAGAGAAATAGCAAATTGGGGCGATCAAATTGGGCTTGCAATTCATTCAAATGTGGCACGGCATTCAAGCAAGGTTTGCACCATGATGCCCAAAATTCAAGTACAATGAATTTGCCTTTCAATTTATCATCTTCGGGTTGATTTTTCAGCCATTGAGAAATGTTGATTTTGGATGCTTCTTCCCCGACGGTGATGTTGGTTTGAGCAAATAAGAAATGGTTGCTGAAGACCAAGAAGAATAGGAGTAATGTTGTGTTTTTCATAGCGATTCATTTTGTAGTTACAATCGCATTTTGGGAAGTAATGTTCAAATTGACTTCAAAAGATGTTGTTGGTAACTTTTATCTTTAAAGCAATGTTCACTTAAAAAAACATTACTATTATATGAAGCAATCAAGCATACTCAATCATCCGATTTTGACTTCCTTTTCCTCCAAAATGCAAGCGCTCTACAAAGATGATTTACAGCGGATTATACTTTTTGGTTCTCATGCTAGAGGCGAGGCAACAGAGGAATCGGATATAGATTTGTTGATTCTTTTATCTAAGCAAGAGGTGAATGCTTATGATGAAATTCCTAAAATAACCGAAGAAGTATTTGGTCTAAATATTCAGTACAATCAGGTACTATTTTATCTGCCTATGTCTATAAAAAGATGGCAAACAGAGGAAAGTTTTTTGTTGGATAATATAAGAAAAGATGGAGTAGCGATATGGGAGAGAAAGTGGAACAGTGTTAGGGAAGCTAGGTAAGTATGATAATGACTAGAAAATACTTTCATTTGTGTGTATAAGTATTGCTACAGAGTCCTTTAGTTCCTGTGGTAATAGCGTATGGTAAACTTTTTTAGTTGATAGGTTCATATCAAATCGAAAATAATCAATATCTTTTTTTCTTCTATCAATTAAATCATCTTGATAGTCAAATATAATTGCCCATATACAATTATTCAGATTATTGTAGTCGCTCAGATAGCCATTTCTATCGAGAATCTGAGTGAATGATTTCTCTTCATTTGGAAACATGATATCGAAATCATTGAATTTAATACTTGCTTCGTATGTTGTAATATTGTTCTCTAATTTAAAAAGGCGCACTGAAATTTTAAGATCTGAAATTTTTCTGCCAAGTAACCTAAATCCAGTTCTCAATTCGATTTTTTCATCGAAAATTTCCATACTTGTTGTAGTGCAGGATAGATTAGGAGTAGACCTTATGTTTTCTCCTTCCATAATATTTTTCGATATGTAATTTTGCTCGGATAACAGACTTAGTTGTCTAACTAAAGTTCCATTTTGTTTTCTCAATAAAGCTAGCTGTTCTACGAGTAGGTTATTGGATTTAGTATGATTAGTCAGGACCGAATCTAAATTCAAAATCATAGATGCATTTTTCTTATTTAGCTCTAGAATATTAGAATCATTTCTAATAGCTAGTTCAACTAGATTCCCTACATCCGATTGAAGTTCTTTCATGCCTATTATTGTTTGTTGATTACTGATCGTAGCCCAACCAATAATAATATTAATAACGGTCATAATTCCTACAAATACAGTCCACCTTAGATTAACTTTTTCAATGCCCATTTATATGATTCTTTTTCTTTAGATTAAACCTGATACTGGAGATTTTTAAGACGATATAACTTGGTATTTATTACGAATAATCTAGTAACTTGTTTTAGTTTGAAGTATGTCGGATTACTTACCGCTCCTCCACAATCCTCCCACCTTTCAACTTAATCAATCGTCCCGTCTTTGCTGCCAAGTCCAAATCGTGCGTCACCAAAACCAGCGTTGTACCAGCTTCTTTATTCAAATCAAAAAGCAAGCCCTCGACAGTTGTTCCAGTTTCTTCATCGAGGTTGCCTGTGGGTTCATCGGCAAAGAGGATTTTTGGACGATTGGAAAAGGCGCGAGCGAGCGAAACGCGCTGTTGTTCGCCACCTGACATTTGAGTAGGGTAGTGGTGCGTTCTTCTGCCCAAGCCTACTTTTTCAAGCAGTTCTTTCGCTGTTTTTTCTGCATTGCGCACGCGGTTGAGTTCGAGCGGAATCATAACGTTTTCCAGTGCCGTGAGTGTGGGTAAAAGTTGGAAATTTTGGAAGATGAAACCAACGTATTCATTGCGCAGTGCAGCGCGTTGATCTTCGTCTAAATTTTCTAAAGCACTACCATTCAATTTCACTGAACCCGAACTTGCACTATCTAAACCTGCGCACAAACCCAATAAAGTCGTCTTGCCACTGCCCGAAGGTCCAACAATCGAAAACGTATCCCCTTCATTAATCGTAAAACTCACTTCATCCAAAACAGTGAGCGATTTGCGTCCTGTACGATAAGTTTTGGTTAGGTTTTGAACTTCAAGCATGGTGTTTAGATTTTTTCTGTCGGAAGCAGGATTAACAAGATTTGAGGATTCGCAGGATTTGGACTTAAACTATAGGCTAATTCATGTATAACAGATTGCACTTTTGATGAAAAATGAAGTAGGTCATTAATTCATTTCTTTGCTCTTTTCAAATCAATCGGGCATCGAACCCGATTGATTTGATCAAGGTTTACAAAGGATAAAAATTGGCTTAAAAGCCAATTTTTATCCTTTGTAAACCTTGATGGATTTGGATGGACTCGACGTCCATCCAAATCCAAAACAAGTCACTTTGAGCAATTATTTTGTATGACGCTATACATATAAAACTAATCCTGAAAATTCTGAAATCCCGAAAATCCTGCTTCTGACCATTAATTGCTCAAATAAACAGCAAAACTTTCTAGCAGTTGACATATTTAGACGAAAGCCCAAGTTTGATCGTTCAGTTGGGTAGTTTTAGCAATCTCCTTACCTTCGTTCATCTTTTTACAAAAATTGATTATTGCGTATTTGAGTGTTTTGCTGTCAGATCAACAAATCAACAAATAAACAGATCAACAAAAAATACTGTGGCTCAATCCATGAAAAAAATACTATTCTATTCTTTCCTACTCTTAGCGAGCAACGCATTTGCTCAAAGTGTTTTGTCTCCCAATGATTTCTTAAAGCATAACATCGGAGAACAATTTACACCACACCATCAATTGGTGGACTACTACGAACACGTTGCGGAAAACAGTCCGAACGTGATGCTCAAATACTACGGCGATACTTACGAAGGTCGTCCATTGATTTTAGCATTCGTTTCGACGCCAGAAAATCTTGCGAAATTGGAAGACATTCGCTTGAATCAGCTGCGCAGAACGGGTTTGGAAGAAGGCGAAGTGGACAATGATTTAGATTTAGCAATCACTTGGTTGAGCTATACAGTACACGGAAACGAGGCAGCAGGTTCGGAGGCTTCGATGTCCGTTTTGTATGAATTGGTAGCTCCTGGTAACGAGCGCACCAAAGAGTGGCTAGAAAATTCGGTGGTCATTCTTGATCCTTGTCTCAACCCAGATGGTTATTCGCGCTACACCCATTGGTATCGTCGCTATGGAAATCGCATTCCAAATCCTGATTTGAACTCTTTGGAACACAACGAAGCTTGGCCAAACGGTCGTGTCAATCATTATTTATTTGATTTGAATAGAGATTGGGCTTGGGTGACACAAATTGAGTCGCAGCAACGCCTGAAAGTGTATAATCAATGGATGCCACACGTCCACGCCGATTTGCACGAAATGGGCATCAATTCTCCTTATTATTTCGCCCCAGCAGCACAGCCTTATCATAAATACATCACCGATTGGCAGGCTGATTTTCAGATGGACATTGGGGAAAATCATGCGAAATATTTCGATGAAGAAGGTTGGTTATACTACACCAGAGAGATTTTTGATTTGCTGTATCCAAGTTATGGCGATACTTATCCAGTATTCAGCGGCGCGATTGGAATGACTTATGAACAAGGTGGTTCGGGTCGAGCTGGTATAGTCGGAGAATCTTCTTATGGAGATATGGTGACCTTGAAAGATCGTACAGAACATCATAAAGTAACTTCTCTTTCTACCATCGAAATAGCTGCAAAAAATGCGAGTCGCCTCAACCAAAATTTCAATCAATACTTCAAAGACGCTCGCAATAATCCAGCTGGCGAATATAAGACCTACATCATCAAAGCGAGCAATCCAAAAGCGAAACTAGAGCAACTGACGAATTTGTTGGATTTGCACAAAATTGAATATGGCACATTGAGTCAAGATGCTAAAGTGAGTGGTTTTCATTACAAAACGACGGAAAGTAAAAATGGAACAATTAGTAAAGGCGATCTAGTGATTAGTGCTTATCAACCCAAAGGCGTTCTGACGCAAGTACTTTTCGATCCAGAAACCGCCGTGGTTGATTCTTTAACTTATGACATCACCGCTTGGGCATTGCCGTTCGCACATGGTTTAGATGCTATCGCTACAAAGCAAAAAATTACGCCTAATGCAGCTTTTGAATTGCCCAAAGCAACCGCGAGCAAAAAAGTAGAAAATGCCTACGCTTATGCCATCCGCTGGCAATCGACACAAGATGCACACTTCTTGGCGCAACTACTCAAAACAGATTTGAAAGTGCGCTACGCAACGCAAGGCTTCAAAATAGACGGGCAAAGCTTCGATGCTGGAACTTTGGTGTTGACGCAAGCAGATAATCGAATGATGGGCGAAGAGTTTTCGAGTGCTGTGGAAGCCTTAGCAAAAGAATTGAATCAAGAAGTGATGGCACTTTCTACAGGTTTTTCAGAAGCTGGAAAAGACTTAGGTTCAGGGAGTTATCAATTTATTCAAAAGCCAAAAGTTGCTATTGTTGGTGATCGCCCAACCTTTACGAATGAGTTTGGACAGGTCTGGTACTACTTTGAGCGCACCTTGAATTATCCAGTTACTGTCTTGACGATGAGTAACCTCTTCCGGGTCGATTTGGATGATTATAATGTGTTGGTTTTGCCCGAAGGACGCTTCCGTTTCAATGAAAGCCAAGCGGAACAACTAAGCGATTGGGTGCGCGGCGGTGGACGTTTGATCGCCATTGGTAATTCGGTTCGCGCTTTTCCAAGCATGGCAGGGTTTAGTTTGGAAACGGGCAGCAATGGAGAAAGTAGTGATAGCAAAGATGCTGCGCCTGCTGTCTATGGAAATTCCACTCGCGAGTACATTAGTAGTACTACTCCTGGCGCGATTTTTGAAACCAAAATTGATGAAACGCATCCACTAGGTTTTGGCTTAGGAGATACTTATTACTCCTTGAAAACAGGAACGCAAGCCTATCCTTATCAAGATAACATCTGGAATGTAGGCTACTTGAATGACGATCCAAAAACTTTTGGTTTTGTAGGCTCAGAAGCGCGCAAGCAATTGAAGAAAAATATGATCTTTGGTGTAGAAGAAAGCGGTAGAGGACAAGTAATCTACTTAGTAGATAATCCTTTGTATCGTGGCTTTTGGGAGCAAGGGAAGTTGTTGTTTTCTAATGCCTTGTTTTTAGTGCAGTAGAAGAAAGCAGGCGTCGGACGCCTTCGAAGGCGTCCG
>JBCDFY010000014.1:0-54489 GCA_039176995.1 Bacteroidota bacterium | reverse complement strand
TTAGGAAGTACGTCAAGTACCAAGAACAACAAGAGCGTCTTGCCGAAAATAATCAACAAAGTTTTGATTTTTAGCAGGGTCTTTCGAGCCCCCTTTGGGGGCAAATTAATACCACCTTCTTAGAAGGTGGATTCTTTATTGTCGCTTTTTCTAGCCCTTAAAGCTCCTAAACAAGAGGGCAATTCCAAATTCTTCTTTTTCCTCGCCTTTATCCCTGGATTCTTGTGTGGCTTATTACTTTTTTCTCTTCCAATGATTGGAAAGTTCTTTGATTTGGAATACACTTTTCTATTCAAAGATGTCAATTATCTCTTCAAAATATCACTACTAGCCTTCTTGAATCTACTAGCCTTGAGTATAGGTTTTAGAATGAATGTATTGAGAGCAGATCAAAAATTAGCGATTCAGTTAGCAAGAAAAAATAAATTGATTGAGCTCAAAAATGCCCAAAATGAACTCCTCCTCAAGGAAATTCACCATCGCGTCAAAAACAATCTCGAAACCGTTTCTAGTCTACTTGAATTACAATCCGCGCAAGTCAAAGATGGCAAAGTTCAAAATGTCATGCAAGCCAGCCGAAGTCGAGTGCAATCCATGAGTATTTTACATCAAAAGCTCTATCAAGGAGAGAACTTAGCAAGTATCGAAATGAAAGATTATTTCAAGAATTTGGCAGAAAGTATTTTGGATACTTACGATGCTTGGGAACAAGTAAAAGTGAACTACGATATGCAGGAAATTGAACTAGATATAGACACCGCCGTTCCAATTGGTTTGATTGTAAATGAGTTATTGACGAATGCGTTGAAATACGCTTTTCCAGATGGTGAAAAAGGGAAGGTGTGTTTGAGTTTGAAGCAAGTGGATTCAAAAGGATTACAACTCGTCGTTGCGGATAATGGTATTGGAAACTCAGTGGCAAATTCACCGAAAGGAACAGGTTTTGGTTCTCAATTGATCAATTTATTGACGAAGCAATTGAATGGAACGATGACTGAGAAAAACGCAGATGGAATGCGCTATATTTTTGAGTTCAAACATAGCGTTTGGCATTGAGAAATATTGGTGAATATCTTTCTAAAGATTCTTGGAAATAACACAATCAAGACGCATATCTATCATAAACCGTATCAATAACCGCTGCTAACTGATGATCTTTTTCAGTCACCACATTTCCAGCATCGTGAGTGCTTAATTTGATGGTTACTTTGTTGTAAACATTGCTCCATTCAGGATGATGAGCTTGCTCTTCAGCATGGAAAGCGACCGCGGTCATAAAGGCAAAGGCAGATTTGAAATCTTCAAATTCAAGAGTAGCGGTGAGCTGATCGTTTTCTTCTTTCCACATAATGTGCTTGAGTTTTAGATGGCGAAAGTTTTGAGTACTAAAACTTGGAGATTTCTAAAATCTCCAAGTTTCTGTAAGGACTAAAGATAATTGAGATAAACCCTATCTATCTCTACGTTTGCTACGCTTTCGGTGATTAGAACCTCCTTTCTTGTAATTCTTGCCGCCTTTATTGTTACTGCTGCTGCTACTTCGTTTTTTACGACGATTGGCGTTCGCTAGCATATCTAAGGAAGCATCTTCGTGCATGGTTAGCTGACCTTTAGAAAGACTCTCCAAGTCCTGAATGATGATTTCATCACTCACGTAATGTTCTCTATTCCAAGTTTTGTAAGCCATTTTCATATAGTTTCCAATGACTTCCACGAAGCCCTGGCGGATTGGTCCTTTCTCCATCGTCAATGCTTTGTCAATCAGCGTTTGCACATTATTCCCATAATGTTTGAAACGCGTATGTTTGTCAGGATAACCAATTATATCTGGCTTTTTGCGCTCATCTTCTGGCGTTGGCTTGATGCCATTTGGAGGAATAACGTCTAAGTCATAACCACCGATTCTAAAAACGTGTCTCCAAAGACGATCTTTATAATCATCCAAATTTTTATTCTGCGGAGACATCTGCAACATCAAATCCACCAGACGTTCCATGTAAACTTGACGCTCTTCGCGATCTTCGATGCCTTTACCATGCCGAATGAGTTTTTGCACATTTCTACCATATTCTGGAATCACCAATAAGGAGCGTTCCGAATTGTATTCCAAATTTTCTACATGCTCAGGTAATGTAGTCATTGCCATTTTATCAATTTGAAGACATGATGACTTGTTGTCCATTAGGATACACAGGACGATTTGTTCTTGAAAACAAAGCCATCAATGAGTTATAAAACAATTCAATCTTGTTGTGTTCGTATAATTTGAACCATTAAGATAAGTAAGTAGTGATGATTCTAGGGTTCAGCGTTGTCGCTTTTGATAGTTGAAGTGCTCTTATTTTCTGACTTTGGAAAGAATTTGATTTTAGTTCTGGACAATCAAATTTTTCGGAGGAGATAAATAGGTTTGAACAGCTTCTGCTCTAAAACTGGGCAAAGATAACAACTTTCTGTTTTATATCAACCTATATTTCAGTTTAAAGTTTCAGATGAGACCTTCGTATTTGAGTAAAAAGGAGGAAAAATATCATTTCCTCCCTTCTTATTCGGTGCATTCAATCACCATAATTATTTCACCTAATCTTTATCAATTCTATAAATGCTCCACCTCCGAAGCTAGGCGAGCTGCAATTTCGTCTATACTACCCATACCATTCACTCGAATACCCTTGCCTTTTTCAGCATAATAATTATACACCACTGCCGTTTCAGCATGATAAACTTTGATTCGATTGCGAATGATGGATTCATCGCTATCATCTTTCCGTCCAGAAGTCTTACCTCGTTCTAATAGCCGATTCACGATTTCTTCTTCATCCACTTCCAATGCGATAACTGCATCTACTTCGTCCTCTCCAGCTGCTAATATTTTATCTACCTCTTCGGCTTGAGGAATGGTACGAGGCACACCATCAAAAATTATACCTTTTACGTCTTTGTTGGCATCCATTTTGTTCTTTAGCATACCCAGCGTTACTTCATCTGGTACCAATTCACCTTTGCTAATGTAATCCTTCGCTTTTAGTCCCAGAGGAGTATCATTTTTCATTTCATAGCGAAACAAATCCCCTGTAGAAATGTGTAATAATCCAAAGCGCTCCTCCAATCTTTTCGCTTGTGTTCCTTTTCCTGAACCAGGAGGTCCAAACAAAATAATGTTCTTCATTCGAGATATTGAATATTTGATAAGACGTGAATATAAACAATTCAAGTAGAATAGCAAGTTCCAGAGGTAACAGATATAGTTACTTTTACGATGTACTGACTCGGAGAGCTTTGAGTTAATCTCTGAGGAATTACTTACTCAACGAATTTGGCTGATGTCTCTCACAGAATGAATCTTGGGATACCAATACTTAGAATTGGTAATATTGTCTATTACTACGCCACGTGAGGAAGTGCTGTGAATGACCATCAATTGTCCATTTTTGTTGGAAGCGACGATTGAAACATGGAAGATACGCCCACTCTTGCTGAAAAAAATTAAGTCTCCAGGTTTCGCATTTCTCACCACTATTTTTCTGCCTTGCGCTGCTTGATCTTTGGAAGTACGGTTTAGAGGAATGTTAAACTCACTCATAACGTGAGAAGTAAATCCAGAGCAGTCAAATCCTTTAGGAGTAGTTCCACCATATTTGTAACTAACTCCAATGTGCTGCTTAGCGTAAGCGATGATTTCTGTGCGGAGTTTTTCATCTCTATCAATATTGTAAGACGGCTTAGTTCTTTTGGGTTGAGCTTCTTCTTTTTTAGAGGTTGGAGTAGTTGGCGTAGAACTATAAAACTTTAGGCTAGAGCAACGCTGGTTCAATAATGAAAGACAGATTAGAAAAAACAACAGCAAAATTCCTGTTCTTGACATGTAGACACCTTTAATCTTTGATATGCAAGCAAATAACAACTTAGCTAACCAAAAAGAAAATAAAATATTGCAGGTTTAACAAAAAATTAGAGTTCTTACGGAAAACTAGAATCTTGTAAGAAATTAAGTCTTTTCCATTTACCATTCATTGTATCCTATAATTGTTAAAATTTATCAAAAAAGTTGGAGAAATATCATATTCCCCTTACAAATGCTTAACATTGATCTTGTAAAACAAATTTTTGGCAAACAATATTAGAACTACTACGAGTACATCTTTCCTAAAGCTTTTTAACTGCATTCAAATTTCTTCCATATTCAAAGCAGCAAATTATTCCCATGTATCGTTAAGTGATATATTGAAAGCCTTCAAATTAAAGTGATAATATATGGACATTTCCTTGTCTATGGAGCGTCACGAGCGCGATCTTATTTCAGCTTGCCGTAGAACAGAACGATGGGCGCAGCAGCGTCTGTACGAGGAATTCTATGGCAAAATGATGGGAGTTTGTATGCGCTACGCGGATTCGGAAGATGAAGCATTAGACTTCCTCCATGAAGGCTTTATGAAAGTTTTTCGGCACATTGGGAAATATCAAAGTGGCACATCACTCAATGCATGGATTAGACGCATTATGGTCAATACATGCATAGATGCCTATCGAAAGAAGGTGCGTCGGAGAACAGAAGATATTGAAGAGGCTTTTGGCATTTCCTCTAATGATGCAGATGCAGTGAGTCAATGTTCGGAGAGAGAAATTTTGGACGCCATCCAAAAACTATCCTTTGCTTACCGAACAGTTTTCAATCTCTATGTCATTGAAGGCTATTCACATAAAGAAATCGCGGATAGACTCGAAATTTCAGAAAGTACGTCTCGTTCAAATTTGGTGAAAGCACGTAGTAAATTGAAGTCACTCTTGAAGACAAGTTACGCGGAATATGGAAGATAAGCAACTGGATAACATAATAGGGAAAAAACTGGAGGACTTTGAAATGTCTTATCAACCTAGCTCTTGGGACGCTCTAGTTGATAGGTTAAATGATGCGGATGCCACCGAAAATTTTGACGAAAGCATACGCCGCAAGCTGTCTGATATTGAACTCTCTTACCAGCCACTCTACTGGGATATGCTTGCTCAGAGACTAGATCGAGAAAGCACTTTCCGCAAACAACTCCTTCAATACAAAGCGACCGAGATTCTATTAGTACTTTTGATTCTAATCACTTTCGTGCACATTTTCCCCAACCAAACAATAAAAAATGTTTTTTCATTTAGCGAGGATGAAACTTTCGAGTGGAATTCCTCTAAAGATGATCTATCTGCTGATCTTCATGAAAACATCATACATTACAATGAATTAGCTAATCTCACGACTGAAACTCCTTCCTTATCGACAATGGCTTCTGAAACAAGGAGAACAGATCGTTCGTCCAAGATATATGTATATGCCGATGATCGAAATACTGTGACGGAGGATATGATTGGTGTTTCATTAACACCCTTATTGAAATCATCAACTCCACTATTATCAATTCCCTCATCATCCATCCAATATCCTAGCCATGGTGTAGTTTTAGAAGGATCTTCTACAGTTGTTACAAAACTAATTGCTGTTCAACCAATTGCACTGCTCAGGGAAAAAACTATTGACTTGCCCAAGGAGGAAAAAGCAAGAAGGAGATGGTACATCAGTATGATTGGATCCTCTAACATAGATTATATTCAAACCCCTTATGACGAAATACTCAATAAAGCTCCAATCAGTCGCTACGATTTGGGTGGCTACAGCGGAGGTGTTTTATTTGGTAAGGAGTGGAAACGTTGGGGATTGGAAACAGGGTTAATTTACAGCCATAAAAAATATAAGCCAACCAACGCGAGATTAGCTTATTATGGCAACATTACAGAAGGCTATAATGTAGAAGGTTTGAAGGATATAGAACTAAATACGATTCAATTACCCATCAATATTCGTTATGACATAGTCCAGCAACCAAAATGGCATTTCTACACACTTGGAGGAATTTCGATGAACGTAGCAATTGTTGCAAATTACGATGTAGGGAAAGTGTCTGCTAGAGCGTTGAATGTATCCTCTAGTATCGTAAATGGAGAAGTTTTAGAGCTTTCGGAAAGACAGCAAGAGCTGTTCGATGAAAAATCTGTTCCATCTGAGCCAGAATCTTCTGTATTAAAGCAGCGCAAATTCTCTAATGGCATCTTCAATGGAGGAAGTTATAAGGAAAACAGTTTTTATACCGCGAATCTCGGTTTTGGCATGGAGCGTCATCTGGATGAACGGCTAAGTATTTTCTTTCAGCCTACTTACCGTCAACACCTAACCATTTTGAATAAGGGAATTGGTCCAAATGAAGACCGCATTAGTACACTGAATGTACTGATTGGAGCGAAAATAGGGTTTTAATTACAGCTATCTTTTTGAGGACTAAAAGTATCCAGTGGTTTTTATCACTGGATATTTTTTTGCCAAAAATTTTTCGTTCATATCAATAAGCACCTTGATAAACCTCCTTAATTAAGAAAAAACCATTTTCCCCCTGTTTTTGATAAAGTGGCATCAGTACAAGCGCATCATATGGCGCAATAATATCTCCATGTCTATCTTCTGCCAGAAGCTCTCCTTCGCTCACAGACTGGAAATTACTGAATCCTTCTTTCATTTTGAATTGATCTTCGGGAGTGATTTTGTGTACATAAAGTAATTCGGTCACTTTGGGTAAGTGACGCGCGTATTCAATCAGAATTTCATCATGTCTTGGTTCAACCACCATAGAATGGACACATCCTATGGAGCGCATACAATTAATGATAGCAGAGATAGCACGATTGACAGAGAGCGGTTCGTAGTGTTGTCCAGACTCAAAGGCAATGGCAGTAGTTGGTCGGTCGAGTGCAGAATCAGTGAAATAATGAAGCGTTGTACCTTTCAGACCTTCCATCATACCTGTGATGACTGGCGCGTGGAGTTGCACGGCAATTTGAAGGCTCAATATATCCTCGGTTGCAATAGAAAAAATCCCACCTTTAGCAGAAGTGGTGTGCATATCCAATAAGAATACTTTCTCGGGTTGATAATCACGGACTATTTTTTGAATAGTAAATAAGAGTTCTTTCAACTCAAGGTCTTCTTCGTCTAAGTATTTTAAATCTTGTCGCAAAATTCGCTGCACATTGGACGTTGTCCACTGGCGATTGAGGTCTTTATTGATGTAGCGTTTTCCTCTTTTCAATGCTCTCAAATTTCCACACAATCCAAAGAACTGACCTGTAAACACAAAGTCGGGATTATTCTCTGCTTCTGCTTCCAGCATATCTAAGACTTTTTCTATTGCTCGAACACCTGCCAATTCGTTGCCATGCATCGCGCCAATAGCAATAAAAAGAGAACCTTTTTCCTCTCCAATGTAGCGTCCTATAATTCGTTTCATTCGATGTCCTTTCCTTAATATTTGTATGGAAGTCTATTCAAAGTAAACAACATAGAAACATTTTTTGGAACTATTTAGTCCTGAAAGAAAAAATTGGAAAGTTTCTTATTATAAAGGATTCCTCTCTCCCTCCAAAAGAATTTTTGCCCGTACGGGCGCATGGGACATCTAATGTTGCTTATTTTTAGTGTTTTTTCCTTTCACAGCAAAACGTTACAATCAGAAAGGTTTATAGTTTCTGACAATCAAAGACCCAATTGTTTTAAAGAAATTTCAGTACTTCTGGAGTTGAATGGAATTCACTAATTCATTGATTATCAGTCTTCCTTTCCTTTGAGATCAGCTTTTCATACTTTGGATCAAGAGAATTGGAATTATTTTTAGCAAAAAAATGTTTTCCTTTCTCAGGAAGACGTTTATCTTTGCATTCCTTTACAAACTAGCTCAAGTTCTTGAGCTGATCATTGGAGAAATGGCAGAGCTGGTTTAATGCACTGGTCTTGAAAACCAGCGTGGGTTAACGCCCACCGGGGGTTCGAATCCCTCTTTCTCCGCAAAAGTCTATTCATTAGTTTGAATAGGCTTTTTTTAGTTGTACACTTCTTGCTTTATATGTCGTCCACAAAATTGCTCCAAAAGGTAGCCACCAAATCAAATCATTGAAAATAATCGTTAAACCAAACGACAATGGAAACGCGCCTTGAATAAGATAAAACGCAAATCCAATGGGTCCGAAAATCTTGCCAAGTAAACCTACTACCACAATCGGATAATGTACCAATGGATCATAGGCGGCCAATATGTAGCCAACACCATAAACACCAACAATCATGCCAACACATTGCCAGATCATTGGATAGTTAGGCAACTCCATGCCCACTAGATTGAAGAAAAAATTAGGAAAAAAGATGACAGAGCTGCCCCAGAGGATATTGTAGATGCCTGCAATCCAAAGGATATAGTACATCCATTTGGGGTAGTTATTGAGTGTTAAATCCATAAAGATCAAGTAATTGGTAGAACTGTGAAACAGAGGGAAGGAAAATAGGTTTTTACTTGATCGCTAAATGTGAGTAAAATGACGGTTTCATCAGAAATGAAACCGCAAAACAAGAACTCAGAAAATATTTGGATTTCCCCACTAAATTTTTCTCCCTTTTGCGTCGCAGGCACGAAGGAAAAAAAGTGTGTAGGAGTGAATTTGGATTTGCTTAAAAGAAAAACTGTTCTTGTGCAATTTTCCCATTTTCTACTTTATAAACACAGACTTTATACATACTCATTTGGGCATCTCCTTTCATGTTTACTTCCATTCTCATTGCTACAGAGAAGAAATTGCTGCCAATGACAGGTTCGGAAATATAATCGCTAGGCACTCGTCCTACTGTGGATTGAAAGCCTCTTCCTTTAGCAACTGGATTCTTCACACCTTGTACAAGTTATGGCTGTTTAAGAAAGGAAAAGCTCTTCTTTGAACTCGTATTGAAATAGGGTAGGAGATACTGCTTCTTTGAGAGCATAAACATAAAATATTTTGTATTTAATATCAATGCATCGTCAATACATAAAACATTTTTTTTGAAATAAAGAATACATCAAGCCAACAACATACATTCATATGATTTTCAGGGAAAGTAAATTCTATGTTAATCATGGAAAAATATTTTCCGTAATATTTTGATATACAACAATTTATATGCTTTTATCTTTTATTGAGACTCGTACATCATATGATAGATTCATCCTTAGTAGCCATGAGTAAAGGATATATTTGAATCAGTAAACTAACGTGGCTTGTTAAAAGTCCCTAACTGAAATGACAATAATGAACGAACTGAATAAGTACAGCAGACACGTAACGCAAGATGAAACGCAGCCAGGAGCACAAGCAATGCTCCATGCTATAGGGCTGACCGAAGAGGATTTAAAAAAACCACAAGTTGGCATCGCAAGTACAGGTTGGGAAGGGAATCCTTGCAATATGCACTTGAATGATTTGGCGAAAGAAGTGAAAAAAGGAGTCCAATCTCAAGATTTAATCGGTTTGATTTATCATACGATTGGCGTAAGTGATGGTATTTCGATGGGGACGAGTGGAATGCGATTTTCCTTACCTTCCAGAGACCTGATTGCAGATTCTGTTGAAACTGTAGCGAGTGCGCAGTGGTACGATGCAGTGATTGCGGTGGTTGGTTGTGATAAAAATATGCCTGGTGCAATGATGGGCTTGGGTCGTTTAAACCGTCCTGCTATTTTGATGTACGGAGGTACAATTCAACCTGGATGTTTGGCAGATAAAAAACTAGACATTGTTTCTGCTTTTGAGGCGTATGGGAGGCAAGTGAAAGGAGAACTAAGTCCAGCCGAGGTAAGTGCCATCAAACAAAAGGCTTGCCCAGGAGCAGGAGCTTGTGGTGGAATGTATACCGCCAATACAATGGCGTCTGCGATTGAGGCAATGGGTATGAGTTTGCCGTATAGTTCTTCTTATCCCGCGGTGAGTGATTTGAAGCAAAACGAAGGTGTACGAGTAGGAAAAGCCATCAACTTGTTGCTAGAAAAGGACATCAAGCCGCGAGATATTATGACGCGTGCTGCTTTCGAGAACGCAATCAAAGTTATTTTGGTGCTTGGCGGTTCCACAAATGCAGTGTTGCACTTGCTAGCGATGGCAAAAGCAGTTGGTGTAAAGCTGACAATTGATGATTTCCAAAAATTGAGTGACGAGACGCCTTTCTTAGCAGATTTGAAGCCTAGTGGAAAATATGTGATGGAAGATTTATTCAATGTCGGTGGAGTACCTGCGGTGATGAAAATGATGTTGGAGAAAGGCTACTTGAATGGTAGTTGTCTAACTGTGACTGGAAAAACTTTGGCGGAAAACCTAAGCGAAGTACCCAACCTAAGCGAAGGACAGCAAATCATTCAACCTTTTGATGCGCCTATAAAACCGACGGGGCATTTACAGATTCTTTATGGCAATTTAGCGGAGCAAGGTTCAGTAGCTAAAATTACGGGTAAGGAAGGAGAAGTTTTTGTGGGTAAAGCACGCGTTTTTGATAGTGAGCCCTCAGCCATTGATGCCATCAGCAATAAAATTGTCCAGAAAGGCGACGTTATTGTCATTCGTTATTGTGGACCGAAAGGTGGACCAGGGATGCCCGAAATGTTGAAACCTACCTCTGCCATTATGGGTGCAGGTCTGGGTAAAGAAGTGGCATTGATTACTGATGGTCGTTTTTCTGGTGGAACACATGGCTTTGTGGTAGGACACATTACGCCCGAAGCACAAGAAGGTGGCTTGATTGGTTTATTAAAAGATGGAGATGAAATAGTGATCGATGCCGTCAACAATGTATTAGAAGCAAAACTATCGGAAGATGAAATTGCCAAGCGTCGCTCCAAGTGGAATCAACCACCATTGAAAGCTCATATGGGATTGCTCAGAAAATATGCCAAATGTGTTTCTTCTGCAAGTGAAGGCTGCGTAACAGATGAAGCGTAGAATAAAAGATTGCGTAACCTATCCGAGACCAACTCTTGTGGTAAATATTTACGAATAAAATCAAATTTTCAGATCAAAAAAGCAAGAATTATGCTTAATCCAAAACAAGAAAATACAGTACTAGAAGCTAAAAGCAAAACTAAAGTGACGGGTGCAGAAGCTGTTTTGAAATGCTTGCTCGAAGAAAATACACAATACATTTTTGGCTATCCAGGCGGAGCAATCATGCCTGTTTACGATTCGCTTTATTTTTACCAAGATCGTATTCAACATATTCTACCTCGCCACGAACAGGGGGCAATACATGCTGCGCAAGGATACGCTAGAGTAACCCGAAAAACGGGGGTTTGTATGGCAACTTCTGGACCAGGAGCAACGAATTTGATCACGGGATTAGGAGATGCTTTGCTAGATTCTACGCCTTTGGTATGCATTACTGGACAAGTGTACGAAAGTTTATTGGGTTCAGATGCTTTTCAAGAAATAGACGTGATTGGTTGCACCATGTCCGTTACAAAATGGAATTATCAAATCACGAGGGCGAGTGAAATTCCAGAGGTCTTTGCTAAAGCTTTTTACATCGCTAATTCAGGGCGTCCAGGACCAGTGGTGATTGATATTACCAAAAATGCCCAATTGGATGAGCTAGAGTTTGAATATTCACCTAAACCACAGGTTCGTAGCTACCATCCTTTGCCACCATTAGATATGACAAGCATCCAAGAAGCCGCCGAACTTATCAATAGTGCAAAAAAACCAATGATTTTGGCTGGTCATGGCATTCAGATTGCGCACGCACAAGAAGAATTTAAGACGTTTGTAGAAAAAACGGGTATTCCACTAGGCTGCACTATTCATGGCTTATCTTCCATTCCATCCAGTCATCCACTGAATATGGGAATGCTCGGAATGCACGGAAATTATGGGCCAAATATCAAGCAAAATCAATGTGATGTTTTGATTGCCATTGGAATGCGCTTCGATGATAGAGTGACGGGTAATTTAGCAAAATATGCAAAACAAGCAAAGGTCATTCACATCGAAATTGATCCTTCAGAAGTGAATAAAAATGTGCTTACGGACATACCTATCATCGGAGATGCTAAGGAAGCCTTGCGTGCTTTAATTGAGCGCGTAGAGCAAAAATCTTATCCCGATTGGATAGCAGAATTTGAGGAATGCGCACGTATTGAACAAGAAAAAGTGATTCAAAAAGATATGCAGCCTTCTGCTGATGATCAGATTAAAATGGGCATGGTAGTAAAAGAGGTCTCTGACCAGACAGATGGTCAAGCAGTAGTCGCTACAGATGTTGGTCAACATCAAATGTTCGCTGCACGCTACTATCGCTATGACAGCACCAACCAGTGGGTTTCTTCTGGTGGAGCTGGCACGATGGGTTTTGGTTTGCCTGCTGCTTTTGGCGCAAAATTGGCACAACCCGAAAGAGAAGTGATCGCTTTCATCGGCGATGGCGGCTTCCAAATGACAATACAGGAATTGGGAATGTGCGCACAGTGGAATGTAGGCGTAAAAATCGTTTTACTCGACAATAATTATTTAGGTATGGTGCGCCAATGGCAACAACTTTTTTTTGAACGTCGCTACTCTTCTGTGGAGTTACAAAATCCTGACTTCATCAAAGTTGCGGAGGGTTTTGGTGTGCCTGGGCGCAAAATTACGAAGCCAGAAGAATTGCGTGGAGCAGTTTCTGAAATGATTAGTCATGAAGGTCCTTATCTGCTTCATGTTATGGTAGGAAAAGAAGACAATGTTTTCCCAATGGTACCTTCGGGGGCTGGTGTTGGAGATATTATTTTAACACCCGAGGAGGTCAAAAAATAATCTGATTATTACTACTACTCACTTTTGCTTTTGAGAACATACAGAAGACGTTTTTGTTATGGAAAACGTAGGAACATCTCAACATTCAAAAAGCAACAGCATGAGTTCAAAAATATACGATTCCAAATATTTAAAAGGCGATATCATGGGAGGCTTGGTGGCAGGTGTCGTTGCACTTCCACTTGCACTTGCTTTTGGTGTCCAATCGGGTATGGGTGCAACGGCTGGATTATACGGCGCCATTGGCATCGGTATTTTTGCGGCCCTGTTTGGGGGCACACCCACACAAGCTAGTGGTCCGACAGGTCCGATGACTGTTGTTTCTGCTGCTTTGGTGGCTGCGGCAATTGAGATGACTGGGAGTTTAGATAATGCAATGAGTATCATCCTGTTAGCTTTCCTCCTCGGCGGCTTATTTCAAATTATTTTTGGCTTTCTAAATATCGCAGGCTACGTTAAATATTTTCCTTATCCCGTAGTTTCTGGTTTTATGAGTGGTGTCGGACTCATCATTGTGATTCTACAACTCTTTCCTTTCGCAGGTTTAAGTTCCGCTAAATCTACACTAGCTGTTTTGCAAGACTTGCCCCGCTTGTTTGCCGATACAAATTTGCAAGCTCTACTATTAGGAGGTATTACAGTTGCAGTTTACTTTCTTTTTCCCAAAATTACAAAGGCGATTCCCAGTGCATTGGTTGCACTGATTTCGGCTACTCTAGTTGCTTATTTCCTAAAAATGGATGTACCGATCATCGGAGATATTCCTTCTGGTTTACCGAGTATTCAAATTGGAAATATCTTTTCAGTTGATTCTAGTGCTTACGGCTTAATCTTGGAATATGCCATCGTCCTTGCTGTACTTGGGAGTATTGATTCGCTGCTTACTTCGGTCATTGCGGATAATATGACCAAAACTAAGCATAATAGTAATCGTGAATTGATTGGTCAAGGAATTGGTAATATGATCGCTGCGGCAATTGGCGGCATACCAGGTGCAGGTGCAACGAAAGGAACAGTTGTTAATATCAACGCAGGTGGGCGCACAAGACTCTCAGGTATTCTACACGGCGTTTTCCTTTTAGCGGTCTTATTAGGCTTGGGCTCTTTGGCTTCGCATATTCCACTTTGTGTCTTGGCAGGTCTACTGATTCCGATTGGCTTCAAAATTATTGATTTTAAAGGCTTAAAACACTTGACCAAAGTGCCACGTTCGGATGCAATTGTACTGATCATTGTCTTGTTGATTACTACTTTTGGTAGCTTGATTCAAGCAGTTGGTATTGGCGTTGCCTTAGCTTGTTTACTATTTATGAAAAAAGCGGGAGATTTGAGTGAGGAAGGCTTAGAAGTTGGTGCAGTTGCGGATTTAGATGGCTCAAAACCTTGGCAAGATGAAATAGAGTTCTATGAACAGTATAAAGATAAAGTCATCATTAAGCATTTGTATGGACCGCTATTTTTTGGGTTTACTTCTTATTTTAAAGACCAAGTAGCTGCTCATGCACAAGATGTAGAGGCTGTCATTTTCAGAATGGATCGAGTTCCATACATTGACCAATCTGGATTATACGCTTTGGAAGATGTTATTCTTGATTTGAGGCAAGACAATATAGAAGTCCTGATGGTTGGTCTGCAAGAACAGCCTTGCGATATGCTGAAAGCAGTGGATATTGTTCCAAACCTCGTAGGCGAAAAGGATTTATTCGATAAAGTAGAAGATAGTTTTGGGTATATAAAAAAGAAATTGCAAGAACAGCCATAACCATTTCACCGAATCATGGGGGAGGAAAATATTTTGAGGTAGTGAGTATGATGCCTATTGATTCATACATTATTTATTTTTCATCTTGTTTTCAAGAAATAACGTAGTTCAAGCAGAATAAAAAAGCCTAATTTTTGCTCAAAAGATTTTCTCCCTCTAATTCTTTACAAGAACCAAAGATTAAGTATCTTTTTGACGGAATGCACTGCTAGCATGAATGAACGAGTCCAAAGGGTAAAAAGTCCAGTGGACTTTTAAGTGAAAGAACCGCAATAGCGGATGGGTAGCCAAAACCGAAAAGATGCCGTCATAAAATGCTAAGTTAATTGTGTTCTGGTACTTAAGTACTCGGGCTGAATTAATATCGTATGTTAATTTTTCAAATTATTGATAATCAATTGTTTATAAGTTGGTATCTGTCGATTTATTAAGCATGACCACTTACCCAAGTAGCTCTCGATAATATCAGAAGTACATAGTAAGTTTTCATATCCTAGATGCGTTTGTTGGACATTTAACTGCTCTAAATATTTGTTATATGGGTAGATAAACTGATAGTTTCGGATTAATTTGAAAGTAACAGTTTCAATAAATTTCCAAATTTGTCGAAACTGTTACCTTGAAAATCCCTACTCCTTCAACACCTGCTCCGTCACCTGCCAATCTTCTCCCAATACCTGAACAAAATAAAGCCCAGCAGGATACTCCGCTACATTCAATTCAAGCAAATCGGCAGAATTGAGGGTTTGCTCTTGCAAAATGCGTCCTTGAGTATCCATTAGGCGCAATTGTAGTCGAGTGGGAGATAAGCCTTCTAAGGCAATTGTGAGTACATCACTGACTGGATTTGGATAGGTTTTGGCGACTACTTTTTGGTCTAGGTTGTCTAAGGAAGAAATAATGATATTAATCGCTAGTGTTTTCGTGGAAGCGCAAAAATCATTGAAGGCATTGAGCGTCACATAGTACAGTCCTGTGCGATTAAATTCGTGTGTGGGTTCTTCTTCTTGAGAAACATTGCCATCGCCAAACGACCAAACATAGCGACTCGCTCCTTCCGAAAGATTAATAAAACTAACGGAGCCATCCATTGCCTCAAAGTTGAAATCAGGGCTTGGAGGTGGCAGCACTTGAATAAACTCTTCGCGCACCAATTCGTCTTGACCTAATTCATTCGTTACAATCAATTTTACAGTATAAGAACCTGTATCTGAATAAGTTACTGTTGGGTTCTGTTCGTTAGAAGTAGCGGGTTGTCCACCTTCAAACTCCCAGCTCCAACTTTCTCTTTGTCCATCGCTAATGTCTATGAACTGTACCGTGATTGGCACACAACCCGAAGTGGCATCGGAAGAAAAATTAGCAAGTGGAGCAGCGCCAACCGCAATTTCTCTCGTCACGGTATTTTCACCACAATCATTCGTAGCAGTTAGCGTAATCGTATAAGTTCCAATCAAATCGTAAGTGTGAATTGGATTGATTTCGGTACTCGTTGGGCTACCATCACCAAAGTCCCAAATGAAACTTTCACCATTGATGGAGGTATTGGTCAGTTCTATGGAAAGATCATCGTTTAGGCTTTCTTCTATAAAGTTAGCAGTCGGTGAAGGTTTGACGAAAATATATTCTGGCTGAATAATGGTATCACTTCCTAACTCATTAGTAGCGATTAGAATAACATCGTGTAGTCCACCTTCTTGAAAAGTGACACTCGGGTTAGCATCGGTAGAAGTATTGGGTGTTCCGCTAGGGAAAATCCACTCAAAAGAAGCCGTATTTTCCGAAGATTGATTCTCGAAATCGACGACAAGTGGTGCGCATCCTTCTGCATTATTGGCGTCAAAAGCAGCGGTAGGCTCAAAAACTACGGTTACGGTTTTGGTGATACTTCTTTCGCCGCATTCATTGCTTGCAGTCAGCGTCACTTCGTAGTCTCCTTCTGCTGGAAAAGTGAAAGAAGTGCTATTGCTTGCACTCGCTACCCCTTCCCCAAAATCCCAAGCAATGCGTTCAGCAAAATCAGAAGTATTATTGAAAATGACGACGCCACCAGGCTGTAATTCAAATTCAAAATCAGGCACAGTAGCTTGACTTTCAATGACTAATGGAATAGGCGCAGAAGCGGTTTCTCCTAGACACTCAGAGCGAACAATCAGTCTGAATTGATTGCCATCCATTGCTAAAGTGACGTTGTTGATGGACAAACTTGGCGTGTTCACGTTTGAGAATAATTCACCTTCGGGAAGATTTTCAAAACCATTTCCACGATCAATTTGCCACTGATAACGCAATTCTGCTCCACTGGCTTCTATTGTAATCATTGCCATTTCATCTGTGCACGATAATAAGTTTTCTGGTTGCACTACAATTTGAGGTTCACTAATCGGATTCGTTCCCTCTACTAAAACTAAAGTGGATTCCGTTAAACCTACTGCGCCATTGTCTGCTTCATTTCTAGCATTATTACAACCTTGCACAGAACTATTTCCTGAACGCCCGAAGTTACCGCCAGCTACATCAATATTCAACAAATCTCTCCCAATTTCTGTGGAAAGCAGTCTTCCGCCACTTCCACCACCACCTGGTCCCATACAGGCATTGGCATTTTGCCCATTGTCTACATTTCCCCCATTTCCACCTTTTGCTTCCGTGAAGAGCTGATCTATAATCATACCTGATTCACCTAGAATAAGCACAATGCTTCCTCCTGCACCACCGCCACTAGCACCGTCTCCAAGAGAGTTCGCTGGCTGTTCTCCATTTGCCATAATGGTTTGGCTATTGCTGATGATATCGTTGGTTTCTATGATGATAATACCACCGCCATTACCGCCTTTTGCTGCTGCTACTTGTTCATTATTACTATGTCCAGCACCACCGCCGCCGCCAAGGAACAAACGATCTTCAATTTCTACCAGAGGATTTCCTCCAAAGCCAGGATTGTTACCTCTACATCGCAAACCACCAGGATTGGCTCGATCTCCTCCTTTTCCACCAGCAGTAGCATGAGCACCACCTCCACCACCAGAGTTGTGGTCGTTACCGCCACCGCCGCCGTTGGCTTGTGCGCCTCTGCCATTTTCCTTGCCTGCAATGATTCTTCGCAAGCCTTCTCCTTTGGGTGCGCCATGCCAGTCATTTCTAGGATAGAAAAGTGCTGGAGCATTATTAAATCCACCTACGCAATCATTTGCAGGAGATTCGATTTGTCCACCTCTAAAACCTGCACCATTGGCGTCAATTGGAGCGTTTAGAACCAGCGTGCTTTCTACATTGAAGGCAATGATTCCGCCCGTTTCGCCATTCCAGGGCTTCGCTTTGATGGTATCTGCGACGGTTGCGTTGACGTAGCTTGGCATACTGACCAATTGTACACTGGAGTTGGTATTGTACGTATTGAGTAATTGATTTTCTAAGAAAATACTATCTCCTCGAATGGCTCGAATGTTTGCTTTTTCGTACAAACCTGCTTCATTCAAAGAGAAAATAGTTCCAAATACTTGGTCGTCATTGTCATTTTCCTCTATGGTTGCTCCCTGCATTTGAATCAAAATTACTGAAGAACCAACACTAAAACCATTTGTGCCATTCACAACCAAAGCTGATTGGCAGTAATCAATGCTTTCGACTTGGGTGTAATCGTTGATTTGTCCTGAAATGGAAGTGTTTTGTGCGAAAATGGAGATTTGGAAAGCACAAAATAGAGTAACGCAGAATACTGCGCGAGTAAAGTAAGTTTGCATGACTGATATTACAATTGCAATGAATGAGAGATTGATCTATTCCTCAAAGATGATAGACTAACGTCTTTAGTTATTTAAGATTATACGCAGAACAAAAAAATCGTTTCCTTTTACAGAAAGGTATGAAGAAAATTGAAAGTGGAAAGCAGAAACATGAAGGTCGATACAGCCACAGCCAACCAAATTGAACAATTTCAGACTAATTAAAACTATTCTGCTACTACTTTATCCACATCAAATAAGTGGCAGCAAAGGGAAGCATATACATAAAAGAATCGAAGCGGTCGAGGATGCCACCGTGTCCAGGAAGAAAATTACTAGAGTCTTTCATTTGATAGCTGCGTTTGAGCATAGATTCAATTAAGTCACCATAAGAACCAAAAACGACAACAATGAATCCTAAGATGAGCCAATCTATCAAGATCAAATTGTCAAAGATTTGACTCACTGCGGTGGCGACAACCAAAGTCAATAACAAGCCACCCAAAATACCTTCCCAAGTTTTTTTTGGAGAGATGTTAGGCATGAGTGGTGTCTTTCCAATTTTCCGACCCAACAAGAATGCACCTGTATCATTCGACCAAGTAAAAAACATCAAAGCAAGCACTGTTCGATACTCATAAGTTCCTGACTCAAAGGCGATTAGATTCAATACTAAGAAGGGGACACCAATATACGCACCTCCCAAAAGAATGATGCCAACATTCTGAAAAGGCAATTCGCTGCGCGCATACAATTCCGAAATGAACAGCGAAAAAACGGTCAGTAAAATAGAAAATAGAATAGCAGTAATTGAAGTTTCTATATCATTGAGGTGATAAAAGGCTAGAAAGGAATAAGAAATCATACCGACGAATAGCGTTGCTAATTTGTGTCGTAAGTCGCCCTTTATGAAAATGATGGAAGCAAATTCCCACAAACTCAAAGCTGCCGCGATGCCAAAAATAACAACGAAAGGAATAGGACCACCAAGCACGCCACCTAACATGACTGCCACAAATAGGAAGGCAGTGATTGACCGCTGAAGTAAGTCACTTCTCGTTTTAGTTGGTTTGTTTTCTATCGTGGACAAGTGTTTTCCTGTTGAAATGTAGAATGAAATACGCTAGAACAGCCGCTAATATAAGGGAAAGCAGAAGAAGATAGGTAGGAATTTCGGGAATCCTGTCCATTTCCAGTTGGGTATTACTAAAATATTGCACAGTAACTTGAAGCGCATTATTGAAGAAATGTGCCAAAATCGGAATCCAAAGATTGTTCGTCCAACATAACAAGTAGCCTAAAGCTGCCCCCAAAAGCAAGCGCGCCAGAAAGCCTTCAAACTGCCCGTGGAAAGCACTAAAAATAATTGCGGCTAACCAAACACCAAGATGCGGCTGCTTGGTCCAATCCTGCAATTTTTGCTGCAAAACACCTCGAAAAAGTAATTCTTCTCCAATGGCTGGAATGACGGCAATAGCGAAGATATTAAAGAGCAGTTCCCAAGGCGATTCCATCACTAAAAGTGCCGTAGAAAGTGCGCCCAAATCCTCTTCTAAGCTCGTTGCCCATTCTGGAAGTGGTAAAGATTTATTGAATGCAAGTAGCCATTGGGCAATTGGGAAAGTGGCAAAAAGAAAAATGACACCTAATGCAACTAATTGAAAATGAGGTCTTTGGTGGATTTTAAAAACTTGTTTCCAATTGGAAGGATGGATGAAGACAATGAGCAACAAAGCAGGTAAAAGAAAAGTCGTTACTTGACTGATGATGGATGCTAGTCGAACGTAGTTACGAATGTCAAGTGTGTTATTAGTCTTTAATTGAATGATAGCATCTTGATAATCTGTACCTGCAAAATAGGCAAGTCCTTGCATAAGGAAACTGCCACAAGCACCGAAAAAGAGTACAAATAGGAAAAGTCCAAGGAGGGCATAAATTGGCTTGGAGAATGAGTCATTTGCCGAAAGTGCTTGCATGAGTTGTTATTTAGAAAGGCTAAAAATAACAGCAATTGTTGAGAATTTATTGGAATTGATCTATTTTAGCGAAAATTCGCTAATTTTCATCATCCAACGCTATATTTCCCTGCTAGCGAATCCATAATTCAACAACTAGGAAATGGTACAAATCATCATCTTCACATTCGTTACCTTGGCTGCTTTTGGCTACGCTACCTTTCAGTTTTCTAAGGTTCGACGCAATATACTGCTCGGAAAATCGGAGACTTACGAATTGGATACTGCACAAAGTTTAAAGAATACGCTATTGGTTGCTTTTGGGCAAAAGAAGATGTTTAAGCGCATTATTCCAGCAGTACTACACCTATTTATTTACGTTGCCTTTCTCTTCACACAGGTTGAGCTGATCGAAATTTTGATTGATGGATTTGGTGGTGTGCATCGCTTTTTTGCAAACAAAATTGGCGGATTATACACCTTCATCATCAGCTTTATAGAAGTATTATCAGTACTAGCATTTGTTGGAACAATCATTTTCCTAATTCGCAGGAATCTACTCAAAATTCCCAGGCTTTCTTCTCTTACTGGTTGGCCTAAACTAGATGGCAATCTAATTCTGGTCTTTGAAATTTTACTACTGATTGGTATTTTTTCTATGAATGGTGCAGATACCGTTCTTCAAGGACGCGATCCTGAGCATTATCCTAGCACAGGTAATTTGGCAGTGAGCAGCTGGCTTGGTCCTGCATTGTTTGGAGGCATGGAAACAGGTACATTGATGGTGATTGAGCGTGCTGGTTGGTGGTTACACTTTGCGATGGTATTGGTGTTCCTAAACTACTTGCCGAAGTCTAAACATTTACACATTTTCTTAGCTTTCCCAAACACCTTTTTCGCGCATCAAGATGAAAAAGCAGAAGTTGAAAATATGCCAGAAGTGATGAAAGAAGTGAAAAGTATGATGGGCTTGGATGGCAGCGATCCTTTTGCAGATAATGGCGGTGGAGAAATGGAAGAATTACCTGATTTTGGGGCGAATGATGTATTCACGTTGAGTTGGCGCAATATCATGAATGCCTATTCTTGCACAGAATGTGGTCGCTGTACTTCCGTTTGTCCTGCGAATCAAACGGGTAAAAAACTGTCGCCCCGAAAGATATTGATGGACATTCGTGATCGGGCGGAAGAAGTCGGCAAGAACCTAGATAGTGGTAATCCTGAATTCATTGGAGAAGATTTGCGAGGCGAGGGCGTAAAGCTGACAAAAGAAAATTACGATGATGGTAAATCGCTCTTCGACTATACGAGCAAAGAAGAATTGCACGCTTGTACGACTTGCATGGCTTGTGTTGAGGCGTGTCCAGTGCTCATCAATCCGCTAGAGCCCATTTTGAAAATGCGTCGCTACGAAATCCTAACTGAATCCGCTGGACCTTCTGATTGGCTACCAATGTTCAATAGTATTGAAAACAGTGGTTCGGCTTGGCAGATTCCTAAAGATCGAGATGCTTGGGCGAAAGAAGCGGTTTAGTTCTTTCACACAGAAGGCGCAGAGTATGCAGAGATTTGAGATGCCATTTTCATGCTATTTGATTACTTTGTATACAGTGATTTTCACTCCTGTACACTTTTTTTCTTTCGCACCTTTGGCGCGAAAGGGAGGGGGATTTAGGGCAGAAACAGATTGATTTTGATTCAAAATCAATCTGTTTCTGCCCTAAAAACCCTTTGCGAGCCGCCGTCAGGCGGCGAGCGAATTAGAAAATAAAAAAGTGTCTAGGAATGAAACAGTAATTAATTGTGTTTTAGGCAACTTTGAACAAAGAATTAACTATTGAACGGTCACTTGGAGTGCAGAATCAATAACAACTCGAACGTCTTGTTCTTCTTTTACTTCAAATCTTACTGCCGTTCGTAGTCCAATTCTTCTATTCGCCGACTTCATTTCAAAGCGGATAAAATCTGCTTTAGGTAAGTCGGTTACTCTGGGGCTGATCTTCAATTCCGCACTTTGCTTGGGCAACAGCTCTATTGCTACAAAACGATTATCCCACTCTACATTTTGTAAGATTATATTGTCTAGTTCATTAACAATTGTCAGGGAAGAGTCTTCCTTTTTGCAAGAAAAAAGAAAGACAATGCTAAGCAAAAGAGGGATAAAAATCTTGGGCATGGAATGATCAATTTTGATAAGGAGATGCTGAAGTACTTAAAACTCTTTTGAAATTCATTTTTATAAATCTATAGAAACCTCACCTACATAAATGCTTTTTTCTCGCTCGCCTACTTTGATTAGGAAATCTCTAAATATTTCTAAATCAAGAGTTTGTCCATCGTTCTCGTAAATAGAGAGCGAAACGATAGAACAGAAATAATCGCCTGGTTGTAGAAAGTTGCGAATGAAATCAGCAAATTATCCAGCAGTTTTAAAATCCTTAGCCGTAGTCAGATAATTGAGCACTAATTTGTGGCTGAAGGTAACATCCGTGGTCAAGAAATTATTTACTTCTGCCAAATCATCAAAGCGATCTTGGTTGGGAAGTTGATAATCAAAAACTGCCCAAGGCTTTCCATTAATGAAGACCTCAATATTATTGATTGAATCCAAAACGACGTAACGATCACCTTGTCGTATTTCCAATTCTAATAGTAATTCTTCCACACTCGCAATTGCATCATCATTGACAATGGCACCTGCGCCGCGCGATAAGTCCGCATCACAATTAGCCAATAAGAAGACAAACAGTAAAAGGAAGAGGTAACGGAATAAGAAAAGCATATTATCAGTGTTGATACTACAGTATAACAAAAGTCTTTTATAGTTTTAGAAGCGAGAAAATCGTAGCTTTTCTCCCTCAAACTTTCATTGCTGGAATTGAAAGAAATTTAGATGATAGTGTAATACGCCATTTAAACGTATACTCTTGATAATATGCTGCAAGGAGAAATGTTAATGGGTAATGGTTACTTAAAATTTGCTCTCATTTTTAATATTGATCGGAACATACGAAAGTATAGTATTACCCCGAAATATTCTTTTTCTAATTTTTGACAAGTGGAGAAGTGACTAATAGGGACTCATATTTTTTGAGTGTTGCCCAAATACTCTGAAACTGTTCGTACAAAACTTTATGATCTTCTGCGCCTACATTGGTCAGCAAAATTCTTCCAATACCATTTTCTGCATTAAAGGAAAGTTCCGCAGCAATGCCTGGATCCCCTCCGCTATGTCCTATATTTTTTGAGGTCTCCTTCATTCCCCAGAATGCCCGAAAATCATCTTCATCTCCAGGCAACATTATCTGGTATGTAGACTTTTCCATCAACTTCCCTTTTCCAGAAAAACCTCGAATGACTTCCATCAAATAATTACTCAGCTCTGCCACAGAAGTTTGTAAACCGCCATCTGGATAAGTCACTAAGCTGTATTTGGGGACAAAATGACCATTTGGAAAGTAAGTGGTAGCTAATAAATCTGCGTTCACTTTCGAGGGCGACCAAGCAGAATGATGCATCCCAAGTGCTTGTAGAATATACTTTTGGGTATAGTTCTCAAATGATTCTCCTACTGCTAGTTCAATGATGTAAGCTGTTAAAGTAGCTCCTAAATTACTGTATGTTTTTTTACTGCCTGGTTTTTGCTTCGCGAAGTTTTTCTTGCTGTACCATTGTCCTTTTGTACTCAATATTCGTTCGCAGAAAGTGCCTAAGGAAAGATATTCATGCTGGGAGAGAAGTTGAATATATTTTCTGAATCCTTTATCTAAATTGTTGTTATCCAGTAAATTAGTTTCTTCCAATAAATAAGATTTTGAATAGTGTTTGCTGTCCAAAATACCAGAAGTATGCTCAGCTAACTGTTGAATAGTAATTGGTTCATCAGGAAAATAAGGGTGGTGTACTTCGAATGGTAGTAGGCTATTGATCTCGGTTTCCATGCTTAGTTTGCCTTGTTCTATTACTTTGGCTAATGCCATTCCAATAAATGTCTTACTTATTGAACCAACGCCTTGAATGGTTTGAATGGTGTAAGGGGTCTTTTGATCTAAATCTGCATAACCGAGCGCCTTTTGATAGAGTACGCTTTCGCTATCTACAATAGCAACTGCAAAACCTGGGAGTTGAGCATTTTCATAAAGGTTTTCTACTGCTAAAGTCAAACTATCGGAATAATTTTGCGCCGATACATAATTAGATATACATATCAAGGCTAGGGCAAAAAATAGTGGTTGCCATTTCATAGTGAAATAATTTTGATTGAAAAGAAAGATTTAGACATTCTTTTATGGAAAGCCTAGTCGGGCTTTTTTCTCCGTGTGATATGTCGTCCTTTTGTTCCCGATGCCACTCTATGCTTGCTGATGCTTTTCTCATTTAAATAAATTAAAGGACTGAATTCCGTTTGTTGACCAAAGCGATAAGCAAAAGCTCGTAAACCTAGGCGATTGTCTTTGATGATTTTTAGTTCAATCTGTTCGAAGTCTTTAACCCTAAATTTCCAGTCAAGACCATCAGGATGCCTTAGATGAAAAAGAATACTTTGGATCTCTTTCTGTTTGCGATTGGTATGGAGTTTTTTTACTTCAAAACCAATATCTGTCAAGGCTTGCTTAGTTTTGAGAACCTGTTTAGCATCGTCTTGATGGGTGATTTTGAGAAAATGATGGGAAATAGTAGGGCTTTTGAAAATAGTTGGAATGCTTTTATTGCGGTGAGGAGCGACTTTCTTGATTCGCTGTTGCTCTAATGAGGAAATTGGCGGTAAGTTGATATTCTTAGTAGTATCAAACACTGACGGCAGAGGTTGAATCAGAGTGGAGGAATCTACTTGTTTACTCGAAATGGCTATTTGCTTTGGAGTAACTACAGGAAAAGGTGAAGTACTGGACGCTGTAACTCTTGCTTCTTCCATTTTTACTGTCAAGTTAGAAAATTCAGTGGTCGTTATTGTGTCTATTGAACTATCAATAATTTTACTCGATGGAGTGGGAGAGAGGTACCACCAAATTCCAATAAAACTAGCTAGAAAAACGATGAGCAAAGTATTCAAATGGGTGATCTTTGATAAAGACTGCTGGAATATTTTAGGGGAAACTATCTTTAACTTGAATTGATTAACCAACTGTTCGTAAGAGAACTTCACTTCTTCTTCTCTAGCTGCTTTAAATAAAAGATTCAAACGTTCTTCTTGCTTCATATTGCTGCTTTATTTTCAATTGCTATCAAGATTTTTGCTAGCTCTTTTCTTCCTCTTGCTAGTCGTTGTTTCACTGCCGATTTTCCACTACTTTGAATTTCCATGATTTCTCTGATACTAAACCCAGTGATTTCAAATAAAATGATGGCTTCCCTTTGTTGTTTTGGTAATTGAGAAAGTGCAAAATGCAATAGTTCTACATCAGAAAATCTCGTAAAATCATCTTGCTCAACTATATAATTTTGATGGTGATGCTCCTCAAAGTTGGTTGCGATAGCTCTTTTTTTTCTTCTTGAATTTGCTAAAACTCGAAGACTAATTCCGATCAGAAAACTCAAAAAAGAAGTCCGTTTTTCAAGCTGATCTAATTTTTGATAAGCTATAAAAAGAGTCTCATTCATTAAGTCTTCATAAGGCATATCGTGATAGGCACGCGCACGACAAAATCGCTCAAAGTCGTTGTGAACAACTTTGTACAATTCCAAAAAATCATCTTGTTTGCGCTTGCTCATATTATTAGTAAATCGCTGCTTGGAGTCAACCTTTAAAAGATTTCAATACAATAGTGTTTTTAGATGCGGAAAGGTTACATCATAAATCATCGTATCGAGCATCACCCCTTTTAAGCACCTTCTATCTATGAATTACATCGATTTCTCACAGTTTAAGTACTCTTCATGCTCCATGTAGGAAAAGATTAATTTTTAAGATATGAAGCAGATGACATTATCACTCTTTTTCTTTTTGTTTACCCAACTCGGACTCGCTCAAAATAGCGTCGAAGGCATTTATTGGACACCTGGCAAGAAAGGAAAAATTGAATTGTATGAGCAGAATGGAAAGATATGTGCGAAAAGTGTTTGTTGTAATAATGACAAGAAAGATGTGAATAACCCAGATCCTGAATTGCGAGATCGAAGTACGGTGGGTATTGAAGTGATGAGTGGATTTCAGAAAAGAGGAAAAAAGACTTATACGAATGGACGCATTTATAATCCGAAAGATGGGAGAACGTATAGAGCAAAGATGTGGGTGGTAGGTGATAAGATCAAAGTAAGAGGTTATGTGGGTTCACCGATCTTGGGGAGAACAGTAGTTTGTGAGCGTGCGGCATCGTAGAACTTAGTTGATAGACTAGAATCCCATTACTGAAAAAAGTTATCCAATGACGGGAAGTCACTGAATAACATAGAAAAGGCTTCGATTTCGACATCGAAGCCTTTTTTATCTACACTTTTTGGGAAAGTATTAGTTTTTTGTTTTAGAATTTTCTTCTTCTACTTCGACTCGCTTTGTCTCCTTTAAAGTCAAATGCAATAGTCACTTCATGTCCACCTCCATTGAACTGTTGAAAACCTAAGAAGGAGACGTCATAAGAGTAATACAGCTTAAAGGCAGTAATTTTCACACCCAATAGAATAGCAGCATTTCCGCCAGCTTTATCGTCGAAAGGAGCTTCAATATGACGATAAATTAAACCTGCGGTAAATTGCTCGTCCAAGAAATGTGCCAATAAATTGACGTCTATTCTCAAAGGAACGCTCTCCATTTTCAAAGCCATTAAAGAAGGTTCAAATTGAATTTCTCCAAAGTCAAATTTGTGCCCCACTAAAAGAGACAAACCCACGATAGAATCCTTTTTAGCATTCAAAGAATTCAAACGAGTGGTCACCAAGTTCGGAGAACTAATTCCGAAGTAGGTATTCTCTTTGAAAGAACCATAAACTCCAAAGGAAACATCGAAAAAACGGACGCCCGCTACATTATTTTCGACCAATTCATCTCCAATCTGGTAGAGGTCATTATCAAGAATGGCGCTTCCTAATTTTCTTTGACTAATTTCTCCAGTCAAACCACCTGCCAGCTTTAGATCATCCGTGATTTTGAAACGGACACCTACACCTGCCTGAAAGCGGAAACGCGTCAGTTGCGCTACGTTTTCGGAGAAAATATTCGCACCCAAGCCTAATACTTCTCCTGCTGCACCATTGTAAGAAATAGCATAGGAGGTAGGAGAACCTGGAAATCCTTGCAAACTCCTACGGATGTTCATGAAAGCTTGATTGCCATCATTGAAGCCAATTGCACCAGGATTCACAATGGCGTGATTGGCAGTGTATTGCGTAAAGACTGCTTCTTCACTCAATTGGGCTTTGATGGATTGGTGAACGAGGATGACTAGGAAAATGAGTAATGATTTTTTCATTTTTTTACTTTTTCTCGGTTGAGGGAAAATTAGTTCATGTGGGAAAGAAGAGTTGAGGAGGTCACTTAGAGGTGACCTCCTCAAATGATTATTTTATTCAGTCAGTACAGTCACTGTACCCGTTTGTTGCTTTTCTTCATCATTGAAATCTCTATAAAACAGAACATAATAATAAACGCCATCAGGAACAGGTTCTCCATCCATATTTTGACCCATCCAAGAGCTATCATAGTCTGCTGTTCGGAAAACTAAAGTACCCCAACGGTTATAAATTTCAATGCTTTGATCTTTGTAACTTTCTACACAACGAATGATGAAGTTCTCGTTTTTGCCATCGCCGTTTGGTGTGATGACTGGACGCGTTTCTAGGCAACCATCTTCGTTGATTAAGTTTACTTCTGCTGTAGTAGTACAACCATTGATGTCTTCTACCATCAACATATAAGTACCTTGGTTGCTTGCTTGTAAAACGGAATCCATTGCATCTGGAATGATCATGTCACTAGGATCAAGCCAGCGGTACTGGTATTCAGGTGTACCACCAGTAATATTGGCAGTGATCGTTCCACCCTTATTTGCAGAGATTGGAATGGTCTCAAACTCAACAGAGATAGAAATACCTCCTCGAATAGTTGTACTATCGCTCGCTACACAGCCATTTCCATCAGTAACGGTATAGCTGTAACTACCACCTGCTAAATTATTAGCCGTAGCGAAGTTGTTATTAGCATTGTGACTCCATTCGTAAGTGTAAGGGTCGCCGCCACCGCCGCTAGTCTCTAATATGATTTCTCCATCTGCTTCGCAAGCTGCATCCAGTACTTCCATTGGGAATACTTCAAACACATCTGGCTCTGCTACGACGATGCTTTGCGTAACCGTACAGCCCAAAGCAGTCACTTCTACTTCGTAAATATCTGGACCAACATCTACTAAAGTTGCACTATCGCTGAGCATTACCATTTTTTCTTTACTTAACCATTTATATTCGTACATAGCAGTATCTACGCTGCTCGTCCCTACTACTTGTAGCATGGCATCTTCTGCACCATTACAACTTACACCGAAACCGCCGTAATCTCTGAGAAAACTCACTTGAGCTGCTAAATCAATACTACCAACTACTTCAAAAGTTCGAGAAATGGAAACCCCTGAACTCTCCGTAATTTTCACAGTATAGATTCCTGCTTCAATATCTACTATTCTTTGACTATCGCTTAACATTTCCCCTGCTTGATTCATCCACATATAAGTATACGGACCTTGTCCAGCAGTTACGGTCAGTTCAATGCTACCTGTTGGGTCACCCTGCGAACATTCGGGATTGTTGACAATACCGTTGGCATTGAAAGTTTCAATGACAAAGCTGTCTATCTGCGTACAACCTTGCGGATTGGTAATGGTCACCATGTAAGTGCCTTCACAAAGTTGCGTTCGGTTGCGTGTTGTATCACCATCGTTCCAAAGGAACTGGTAATTATTGGTGCTGCCCATTGGTAAATTCAAGCGAACCTCACCATCACAAGGCGCGAACACTTGAGTAGAAGAAAGCACTGTACCTACTACATCCATGCTGCCTGGTGCAGGAACGGTGATGACTTCGGGCGTTGAACCTTCGTTGGCATCAGAGATCGTCACATCGTAGGTATCTGGTAATAAATTTTCCAAAGAAACTCTAGGATCGTAATCCTCGAATTGAAACATATAGGTTGTGTCATTTTCAGGATTTCTACCTCTAATCATAACCGTGTAGCCTGGGTCACCACAAGTGACCGAGAACGCAATTGCTCCATTTGTACTTCCACAATCTGCTTCGGTTATTTCAAAATCAGTTGCTCTGGGTGCTTCTGGCTGATATTCTATATTTGCCGTGCGAATGATCATACAGCCACCGTTATCGGTAATGGTCACTGTGACATCGCCGCTGCTTAATCCTTCGATCATGCTCTGATTGGCATTGCCTTCGATTGACCAATCCCAATTGATTGCTCCAGTGCCGCCAGTGGTAGTAAGCATTATACTACCATTATTACTGTTGCCACCGCAGGTCTCTGGTTCTGTGAGTAGGTTAAAGTTTATAGCTGGTGCGCTGCCAACGATTATGGGTTCTGTCATCTCAAAAGTATCGCCTCGTGAATCTGTAATGGTCAAAAGATAACCGACACCCGCATTAGCAGTTATAAGATCTTTAGTAGTATCACCTGTGTTCCATAAATAAGTTAATGGCGGAACACCGCCTGTCACTTCCACGAAAATAGTACCGCTATTGCCATCTTCTCCCGAACAATCAGGAGTGGTCATAATGTTAACAATCCCAATAGCCGTATTCATCAATACTTCGTAGCTATCGCTTACTTCGCAACCTGTCACATTATCGGTTACCGTCACCATGTAAACGCCTTCTGTACCTAGACCTGCAATATCTTCTTCTTCGCTTGTGAAATCTGGACCAGACCAAGCAAAGCTAAAGTCACTACTTCCACCCATCACGTTGATATCCACGCCGCCGTCATTATCTACGATAAAGCTAAAGCTAGGATCGCCCAAAGCGAGCGGTTCAAATATTTCAATTTCTTCATTGATGAATTCACAGTCATTGGCATCCGTGACGGTTACGCTGTAAGTTGTACCAATTTCTAAGCCTGTTTGGGTATCACTATCGTTTAATCCTTCATTCCACTCGAAGCTATAGTCTTCTGTTCCGCCCGTCACGTTCAAGCGTATTGCTCCATTTTCATCATCACAGCCGTAGTTGACTTGTGCTGTTAAAACTTCTGTCGGACCTTCTACTTCAATGCCGCGTAGAGTAGATTCACAACCATTTCCATCAGTGATTTGGACATCGTATTCTCCAGCGGGAAGATTAGAATTCATTCTTCCATTCAAATTACCTGCTTCGCTTGGACCTTGCCAGCGGAAGCTGTAATCTCCATCTCCACCTTGCACATTGATCTCGATACTTACCTCATTATCTTCTCCCGCACAAAGCACTTCGCCAGTTACCATGGCTTCTGCTTGAAGCGGATCACCTGATTCTTCTATCATGAAAGTCATTTCAGTGGTAGCAGCACAACTGCCATCAGCGAAGCTAACGGTCACAGTATACTCGCCAGCAGGTAAACCAGTTGGATTTGGTGTGTCTCTGTTGATAAGAGCGCCCCAATCAAAAGAAAAATTATTATTTCCACCTTCAACGGTTAGACTAATTGCACCTGATTCTTCTCCTGCACAGGCTACATCTAGTACTTCTCCTGATACGCTCGGTGCTGCGCAGCCATCACTCACCTCAATTTGTCCAGAGCCTGCTGAAAATACTACTTCTTGAACATCATTATCAACTACTCGAAGAACTTCTATTGCAATTGGAGTTTCTGCGAACCCAATTGGGCTAATTCCCTCGTTTCTAGTATCAAAACAAACCTGAAATAATTCGGTATCGTCTTCTATTGAAACACCTTCAAATAGTGGATCGTCCCATCGGAAGGCAATAATACCCGCTGTATTTTGTGGATTGAAGTTAGCATCTAAGTTTAGATTCATAGGGTTGTCTTCGGGAATGACAATTCTATCAAAACGAGTGATCGATTCATCGAACGTAAGGGTAAACTGTACACCCACCAAGTCCTCAAAATTTTGTGCAGTCACAGATACACAAACATTTTCTCCTACACCCGCAGTTTCATTAGACACACAAAATGGAGTAGCATTTGCATCACAATCAGAAGGAGGTGGAGGATCACCCGTAACACGAACCCGACCGTTGTCGCTCAGAAAAGGCACTTCTTGATTGTCTGCATTAATTACTTCTTGATTGACGGGGGTATTAGTGAAGGCAACATCAGAGCCTTGTCCTGCTGTACCGACAATGTCAAAGCAAATTTGATAAATAGTCGTTTCGTCGGGAAGAGTTACTCCATCCGCACTAGAGAAATCATTCCACTGCAATCGAAGTTCTCCATTATCAGTGTTTTCTAAGCCGAAGTTTTGCATAGAAAGACCAGAGAGATCAGTACTAAGGCTTCTAAGCTCTGTAAATTCGATGACATCAGAATCCCATTGCATAGTATACTGCATGCCTAAAATTCTCATAAATCCATCTACCTGAACATCGACACAAACTTCCGCTCCTGTTCCTCCGCTTGCTTCGGAGGCATAAATTCTAAATTCATCAGAGGTTCCACCACCACCGTTGTTTTCTCCTTGAATAGTCACCGTACCATCTGTTGCATCTATCCCAACTTCTCCTATGTCCGCGCGCATAGCTTCCTCTGCTAATGGCGTATTCTCAATAGTCACATCTGTAGTTGCATCTTCTGTTCCGATGAGATCGAAACAAATATCAAAAATACGAGTATTGTTGCCTAAGGAAGTAGCATCGTCTCCTGAATTCCAAGAAAAAGTAAGCTCTCCATCTGTTTGTGTACCAAAATTACCAGCGGCTAAGTCAGACAAGCCGAAGTTTTGCACCTGTGCAAATTCCAGCAGTGCATTATCATAAGCCATAGAGAACTGCATCGTTTGCATATCTTCAAAATTGGAAACACGAATAGGCAAACAAACCTGTGCACCTGAATCGCCTGAAGCATCGCCAACTGTAACTTCAACTGGGTCATTATTCGCTCCGCCGCCACCACCTTCGCCTACAGTGATTGAACTTTCGTTTGCAGTAACTTCAATACTATTTTCTTGACCGTCAAAAACTTCAAAGTTGTCGAGCGTAATACTGCCGTCACCATCTTCAAGTGCCCTGAGCGTGATAGAGAAAAGAACCGTATTATCGGGAAGAGAGTAGGCTTGGAAGGTCGCAAAATCTAGCCAAACAACAGATACCCTACCTGCTTCTGTATTTGCTTCTGTATTACCGATACTGCCTGCTTCTGTGAAACCTGGTAAGTCTTGATTACTTAGAATATCATTGGTAGAGACGTACTCCAAAACAGAGGGATCCCAATTGATATTAAATTGCATACTGAGCAGATCATTGAAGTTAGCGACCTCAACATCCAAAGTAATTTCCTCACCTGCATCTATTTCTACTTCGTCA
The DNA here is from genome assembly GCA_039176995.1 of Bacteroidota bacterium. Classification (GTDB taxonomy): domain Bacteria; phylum Bacteroidota; class Bacteroidia; order Chitinophagales; family Saprospiraceae; genus JAAUTG01. The sequence continues at coordinate 21,928 of JBCDFY010000014.1, read as the reverse complement.
GGAGTAACAGAAATGACGAGATTCTCTTGAGCGAAGCTAAGGGATAATCCCAAACACAATAGAAGGAATGTACTGTAAATCTTTTTCATAAGAATCGGAACTTGGGTAAAGTTTGATAAAATTCTTTAGTGCTATTCAAAAAATGAAGTTCTCGAATGAGGCATAAAATTCGCCAAAAACGTAGCGAGCTTTTGGTCACTCCGTTTTTGACAAATTCTAAAGCGTCAAATACATTTTTCGAACGTTTAATGCAAAACCTCCAATTTCTCTGTTTTTGCATAGTTTTCGGTCAGGAGTTGGTAGTAATAAATTCCCGATGCTGGGAATATTGTATTTTTTAACTCAATGAAATTTTTGCCTTCGGATAATTGTACCTCTATGGTTTTGATGTGAATTCCTTCTTGATTAAAAAGGCGCAATTCTACTTGTTGCGGATAATTCGCATCAACTGGAATCTGGGTGGAATAACTAAATGGGTTGGGCTGGTTTGGATGCAATTTGACGGGCAATTCGCCAATATTGCGAGTAGGTGTGGCTCCCAAAACCGTAATGAAACTGGTATCAGGTACGACTTCTACTTCGTTCTCATTTACATCTATAAACTCTATTGGTGTCTCTTGTGTACCACTAATAACGACCATGGAAGAATCTTTTGCTGCTAGAGCTTTGAACTTTACAGAAAATAAGGTTGAACTGTCTGCAACCGTAATTCCTTCTAGCGCTAGATCGATCCACATGACAATTAATTGGTCTTCGGATAATCCAAACTGTCTGTCCGTTAAATCCGACAATCCATAGTTCTCAACACCTATTAAACGCAATACAGATTGATCCCAATTCATCATGAACTGCATGCTCAATAAACTTTGGAAATTTTCTGCTTTGACGTCTACTGTGAAAATCTCTTCCTTTTCTACTTGTTGGTCTTCTAAAATCAACGACACTTGAGCGTTGATTGCAATGGAACATAAACTGATCGCAATGGCTATTATTGTAATTTTCACCTTCATTTTTACTTAATGTGTTTATAATTTGTTTCAGAAATTGAGCGCGAAATTCATACTTTTTCTTGTTAAAACCTAACGATTTCAGGATTGGACACAAAGCCTTAACGATTGTAGAGGGTTCGTCACGACCTGCTTACACATTAAAGCAATCTATTATGTGTTGAAAAAAAGGTTTTAGCGAAGGAAATTTGGTGGAAGAGGATATGGTTGTAGAGTTTTAGTGTTTTATAGTTTGAGGATCATTTAATAGCTTCTCTGTTTGAAAAAGAGGCGATATAGTTCGAGCCAAGTTCGCTGATTTTCGAATAAAAAAGAAGAGCGATTTACTGTTAAATCACCCTTCCCAATAGTACACTACGCTATACTTTGTTTTGGCGATCAGACTATTTTTTTGTTAGGTTAAATCATGGAGGTTTTTAAAATCTCCATAATTTGAAAGCTAAATGGTCTAGCTTCATCTATTTTAAAAGAATCATCTTCTTCGTGCTACTGAATTCAGCGGCATTCAACTGATAATAGTAGACGCCACTTTCTTCAAAAATTTGCTGATTGATATTGATACTTTGTTCGCCTGCTTCGAAGTTTTCTTCTAGCTCAAAAACGATTTGTCCAGTCGTAGAATAGATGCGAAGGTGTACGGTTTCGGATTGTGGTAAATCGAAACGAATCGCCGTGTTTTCGCTGAATGGATTAGGTTCGTTTTGATGAAGCTGATAAGCAGAAATCTCAGTATTGAATGCCAAGTTTAGATTGGCTTTGCTGCCATCTATCAAGTAGGCTTCCGAGCGCAAAGCATCATTTTTAATTTTGATAACTTGCTCAATGTCAGTAGCTTTTAAAGCCTCAAAGTTTAAGTTTGCCAAAATATTTTGAGTAGAAACTTGTTGTCCTTGGGCGTTTGTCCAACTGATCAGCAAGATGCCTTCTTCTAGGCGGCTGGTACCGAAATGTGCTTGGCTCAACAAGCCTTCTTCAATACTCATCAATCTCAAGAATTTGGGATCAAAAGTGAAAGTCATCTGTAGTCCTTCAACATTCACCGCGTAATTTAAATTCAACGGCAATTGATAGCTTTCGCCTTTTTTTAATTGATGATTAGTCGTCGAAATTTTCACCGTACTTCTACCTTCAATTTCTCCTGCAAAACTATTCACACTGCCGTTCACATCTCCGACTTTAATACCTACAAAATCACCTTCTTCCATATCTTCTTCGATGTCATTGAAGTTCAAACTTTCTGGAAAATCCTCTGTCCAAGGATTGTTTACATTCGGAAAAATATAGTCTCTAGGAATGAATCTCCAAGAAGTGTTATTCGGAAAGCCATCTGCTTGTCCTAAAATGATTTTGCGTAAAGCAATCATATCATTAGTCGTCACTGTGCCTGAATTATTTACATCTGCTGCCAAAATTTTGTAAGGACTATCTAAGCGTTCCACATTTAGGATATGCTTGCTGATGATAATCAAATCAAAAGTTGAAATACCTTCTAAGTGATTATTGTCTTTGCTTGGTGTAATGGAATAATCATAACCAATTTCTACGGCTTCAAAGTGATAACCACCATTATCGTTGGTCATTCGCATATCCCTCGCACCACCCGAAAGCATAACTTCTGCATCTTGGACGCTACCATCTTCCTCGGTCAAAATTAGACCTGTGATTTGTGCTAAATTTTCGCCATTACATCCACTGGTAGAGAAAGGTGTGATTTTTACGAAAGTCTCGCAGAACGCACTATTCCCAGCCAAATCTTGCACCCAAAATCTTACAAATATATTCTCTCCAACTTCTCCTCTTTCACACAAGAAAGTGCGATTGGTAGAATCTGGATAGATGCTTGGATCGGCGAAAGTATATTTCAATTCATCTTTCGGTGTACAAAAATCAAGACTACCTGCGTCGAAATCGCTTGCCCAAAGCACAACTTCGCCCGTTTCAGACATACTTGCACTTAAGCCTTGCTTGCAATAAACTACTGGTGCTTTACAGTCTTTCACCTCAAATGGAATTTCGACTACTTCGCTATTGCTGCAACCATCTTCTATACGAACCACGAAAATATGAGTAGCAGCTTCGCCATTGGCGGCTAATGGATAAGTTCCTTGAATCGAAAATCGACCATTGCCTTCGTTCACCAAATCACCAAAGGCATCGCTTGTAGTATTTCCACCGAAAGCCTTTAAAGTATAGCTTACTTGAATATCTTCTAAGTCACTACAAACATCTGATACAGAGAATTTTACATCTACTGCAGCACTACAAGCCTCGCCGCTGTTGGTTTGCTCTTCACCGCCACAGAAAGCTGCAAAATTTTCTACCTCAACCGTTGGCGCAGCGGTATCAATTACTTTTACCGTTTGGCGATAGGCGATATTTCCGTAGCGTTGTGCGCTAACATAAGTCTGAACGACATTGCTAAATTGAGAAGTGAAACTGTAAGTTGGGACATCACCATAAGGACGATCTCCTGTATCAATGACTACAAAATCCCCATCAATCTTTGATTCCGTTACATCGTAAACATCGAAGTTTGCCGCTTCATCATCATCGTTAATAATTTCCCCTTCGCTACGGTCTCTATTGACACTTCTATCAAATACCCGCAAAGGAATCATTGCTTCATTTTGCGCAGCAATGCCTGAACGCGTTTCTTCGTAAGAAGCACTTCTATCTCTGTTTAAATCAAATGCATTGTAGATCAAAATAGGATCGCTAGAAGGACAAGAACTGCCATAAATACCTGCTTCAAAGTCAAAATCCTCGTTTCCATCATCAATATCGTTGATGCCGTCAGGTGTATTAGCTGCTGCGCTCGTGCAATCTCCACTCGCCACCAAATCATTGTTCCAGAAATCTTGGAAACGCAAAGAAACCGTATGAATTGGATCGGTAATCAATTCATCAGGACGCTCCACAATTGCCATTTCCGTATTATTTGGACTCCAGTTGCACCAGTTGATGAACTGGTAAGTGTAAACGATTTTGTAGCAAGCGTCGGTTGCATCTTCAAATCTTGCTTCGTGCACTTCCATTCCCCAAAAATCGCAACCATTATTGGTCAAAATATCTTCAACACTGCTTGCAGCAGGAGTCGTAGAAGCATCCTCACAGAACAGTTCTAAATCTGTAGGGAAACTCATCACCCAATCGCTGCTTGCATTGATGGTCAAGGTATTATTCGCCAGTGAAGAACCATTTCCACAGCCATCAATCAGGCGATAAGTATATCGAATCGTGCCGCTGCGACAAGTGCCATCTAAGCGACCAAAATCTGCATTCAAGACAACAATAGTCATTTGATCTGCACCTGAACAATTGTCCGTTCCGCTGAACGCGCCAATGCCTTCTGTAGTCATCAAGAAATTAGAGAAAGCCTCTAAACGATCCGCCGTATTTTCAATGGCATTGATTTGTAGAATTTCATCTACGCTTGGGTCATTGCAGTCAATCGTTTCTGCAATGGGTTGGTTGAATGGAGGTAATTTATCTTGCAATTCAATCGCTACTGTACAGTAGTTCACATTGCTATCGCGATCCATGACGCGGAACAATACTTCGATTCTTCCATTACAATTTTCGCCTAAATCATCAGCAGTTAATTCAACGAAAGGCTGAAAATCTTCTTCTTCTGGAAAGCCAACCGGCAACGTTCTTGCTACACTGAAATTCACTGTTCCGCAATTATCAAAACTTCCATCATCAAAAGATTCCGCTGGAACAACCGTTGTACACTCTGAACCCAAAGAAACGGTACGCAAAGTTTCACAAACCGCTACTGGTGCAACTTCATCTTTAAAGATTTTATCTTCGGTAACCGTAGAAGTATTACCACAAGCATCTTTTGCAGACCATTCGATAGTCAATTCCTCGCCAATTGGAATACCTTCGATGACTACGCTATTACCCAAGAAACGCTTACTTTGTCCTGCTACACTTACAGAAAGATCAACTACGCCTGCACAATCGTCTTGCGCCACTGGCTTGAAAAATCTAATGTTGATAGAGCAGTTTAATTGTGGACTACTTGCTACTTCGTAAGTGGTGTTACCTAAAATTTCTGGAGCAACCTTATCGCCTACTTGAATAACTTGTGGCACTACATTCGTCAACTCCAAAACCCCATCACACCAATCGTAAATTGTCCAAGTTCTGAAAATTTTGAAACCGCCGCCACATACATAAATCGTATCCGAATCTGACCAATCCACCGCATAACCACAATCTGTACTGCTCACATCTAAAGGCACTTCATCGCCAGAACCATCGGTGATTTCGTACCAATCGAAAGAGATAAAAGTCGGATCGAAGTTAGGCAAGAAAGAAGCGTAAAATTGTCTTGGATCATTGTTAGGACGACCTGCTTCTACCCAAGCTAACCATTCGCCGCGTAAAGAATTTGGATCAATATCCACACCACAAGGTACTTCGATTTCGGGTGCTGCCGCTGCAATATCTGGCTGATAAACATAGATGACTTGCGCTTCTAGTGCTTCATTATTACAGCGATCTTTTGCAGAAAAAACACGACGATAGAATCCGAAAATGGAGGCTTCTATTTCATTACCGAATACATCGGTAATGTTCTCGTTTTCTTCCTCACAATCTGCGGCAACAAACTCCCAAGAAGAAGCAGTCACTTCAAAATAGCAATTTTCAAAAACATCCAAGGCTTCTTTGCCTTCGATTTGTATGCTTGTATTGGAAAGTGGAAGATTCAATTCACCGCCTGAACCTTGTAGGTTGCGGTCAATATTATTTAAACTTTGAAGTAATTTAGTAGGGTCTTCATTTTTTTCATAGCAAGGAATCGCAATTGGGTCTGGACTATCCAAAATGCGTGGTGCAGTCTTGTCTTCGATGATAATTTGTCCCCAGCAAAAATCTGAAATTGGTTCATCATCCAAGTTCAAACCATCAAAAAGCTGACCGTCGCAATCGGTATCCGCAATATATTTTCTAGTAATTTTTACATCAAACCGAGTATCACAAGCGACATTGCTGAAATCTACCATTGGGTAGCCTTCCAAAGTATAACCAATGACTTCCGAACCTTGTCCTGCGCTCATTTCCACTTCGTAGAAAAATGCAGGAACTTGCGCACCATCCGCAGGACGAGTCAAGTAGGCAGGTAAACAATCGCCTTCCAGCATCATGTCAGGTGTCACTGCAACCACACATTCATTCGTCAAGGATACATTTAAGTTATCATTGCAACCCATGCCCGGAGAAATGACCTTAATATTAGCAGTACAATTTAATTCAGGAAAATCTTCGGAAGCGAAAGTAATGGTGTGCTCACCAATTGGAAAGTAGGTTTCTACAAAACCCGTTCCAATGGCAACTACATTGGATGGAAAATCTGCTATACAGCTACTACTAACGCTCATTCTACCCAAGCGACCACAATCGGTAAAGGAAGGAATCGGCACGCGAATAAAGGCTTTACCATCCTCGCATTCTGCTACAGCGATGTGTCTTCCCGCCCTGCCGTTGAAGTCTTCTACTCGACTACAATCTAGCTTAGTTGTAGTCTTGTTCGCACATTCTACGGTTGCTTGCCAACCTGCGCCTTTGGTTTGGTCACCATTGCGATAAAACGCAAAAGTGACGCAGCCGCTTAAGTTGTCGCAACTTGCTTTCACGCCATTTCCTCCACCTGGAGAATCTGCTACGGAAGCACCTGTTCCAGTGCCTTGAGAAGAGGTTGTAAATTGACGAGCCAAGGTATCTTGACCATCGAAAGCGCGCAATTGATCCCCTGGCGCAACATCGAAAGACTGGAAAACTACTTTTACCGATTGTTGCGCTGGGTTTTCAGGACAAAATGTGAGAATGTCGGTTTTGGCACTACTGTCGCCGTAGGGCTGTGTGGTGCCGCCATCATCGAAAAAGAAACCTTCACACTGGGCTAAGGAGTTTGTTGCTCCTTGATTGGTCATGAAGGTTTCGACTTGTGCGTGAATGCTAAAAGTGCCAAAGGTCAAGAGGAAATACAGCAGATAAAAAGCCTTTTTCTTTTCGTAAACGTTCTTGTTCATAGGATAAAATTTGCAAATGTGTATGGTATGATTATGATATGTGTTGATGTCTGTGCTTTACGTGAGTGTTGCACAAGTGTGTGTGGACTATTCGGCGAACCAAATAGAGGGAGATAGACAAATTATACCGATGCGGACAAGCGCACTATGAACTTAAAAGGGGAAAATTTTTAGACTTGTTAGGAAGTAATATGATGGATTGGTGGGTGTGCGTGTATGCAGGAACACATACTTGCTCTGAGAAGAGTTTGTAAAAACGACTCATGGAATGTAATTTTCGCAGACCTATGGCAAGGCTGCATGTTCATGGATATATTTAATGTTCAAGAGGGAGATATTAATTCCCTAATGCAAATATATACGAATGATTCGAGAGAAGGATACCAATTTGTCGGTATTTTATAATTAAATATATTTTTTAACATATGTGAAAAAAGTTTGGTGGGTGGGTTTTGGTCTTTTTAAATGTTATTGCTTCTTCATATTTTAAGTATCTGTTTCCAAGTGCTAGATTGTCGTGGTGTGTCACCGCGATACGATGTGCTTGTTGTATGATGTCATACTCTTAATATCATAATATAAGCTTCTTAGTTTCCCCGCTCGTTCTGTATATATGAAACCTGCTGGTGTGGATTTATAATCCATCACCTCTTTTCCTCCAATTTGCAATTGGTGTAACTACACGTCACTCATCCCATAAACAAATATCCAATATCATTCAATGGATCAATCATAATCACATAGGTATTCAGCACCAAACCTTTTTGTTTTTGGCAATAGTGTCGGCTTTTTAGCAAGATGTCTCGATATTCTTTTCTTGTAAAGACGTCTATCCAATCAACGGTGGTTAGCTTTAAAAAGTAAAGCGTGTTTTGATCGTGAATTTTGTAGCGGGTACTCATGCAATGGTGTTCTGACAGGATGGCTAAAATACACAAATCATAGATTTGCCTAAAGGAAGTGACGGATTATAAATCCGCACTAGCATTCCATTTTTTATTGGTAATTAGAGGCTGTAGTAGTTGGTATACTAGGCATCAGCAAGGACTAAATACCAATTTTTCCCTAACTTGCCTCCAAAATGACCAACCTACTTCCTACACTATGCAAATCATCGAAACTTTAGACGAATTAGAGCTATACTTAGATTGTGCGAAAACCTTAGGAAAAAGCATCGGATTTGTACCAACGATGGGCGCGCTCCATCGCGGTCATGCTTCTTTGATTGAAGCCTCCAAAGCACAAGATGATCTGACCATTTGCAGCATTTTTGTCAATCCGACGCAATTCAACGAAGCGAGTGATTTGGAAAAATATCCACGAACGCCCGAACGAGATGCGCTGATGCTCCAGATATTGAGGACGGATGTTTTGTTTTTACCCGAAGCGAGCGAAATTTATCCAGAAAGTGAAGCACCGATTCCTGATTTTCGGTTGACTCAACTCGCTAATGTCCTAGAAGGGCACTATCGTCCTGGGCATTTTGATGGTGTGATTCAAGTGATGTATCGTCTGTTGACTTTGATGCAGGCAGATCGGGTGTACATGGGCTTAAAAGATTTTCAGCAACAAGCGATCATTGCGGCAATGTTAGAGCAAATGGAAGTGAACACTGCACTGGTGCCTTGCCCGATCATTCGGGAAGTGGATGGTTTGGCGATGAGTTCTAGGAATATGCGTTTGACCAAAGATCAACGTACCAAACTCGCTCCAATGCTGCATGAGACGTTACTTTCTGCTAAAAAACAATGGGACAATCGTAAAGCAATGGATGAAATTCAAAAAGCCGCGATTTCAAAATTGGAAGCAGCAGGTTTTAAAGTGGATTATTTTGAAATGGTGAATGCGAAGACTTTGCAGCCAGCCAGTAATTTCAATGAATCTACAAGGGCTTGTGTGGCGGCGTGGTTGGGAGAGGTGAGATTGATTGATAATTTTGAGTTTGCATAAAAAAAGAAGACCCTCCACCGAGGATCTTCCTTCAAAAGTCATCCATGAAAATAGTGAAAATCATTCAATTAGACTGCTAGTGATAAGTCCAAAAGAAAGGAGTAGAGAAAATTTGTTGTTGATAAATCAAGTATAGCGTAGTATTTATTGAATTCAGGTTAGATGTTAGTTTTACTGAGGTTTAGAGTTTTGTGTTTAACGATCTATGGTAAAGATGAGCGACCTAAAATCGCTCATCCACCACTCTGACAAGACTATTAAAATTTAACTATTGAGCCTAAATTGAATTTAGAATTTTTGTTTCTTTCTTTGCTTGTCAAATCTGCGTATAGTGTTGTAATATCATCCATTCTTTTCATGATAGAGTTGGTCGTTACGGTGACTACAGAAGGCATCAAGCGAGTGTCACGCACATAGAAATTACTTTTTGAAAATTCCCATTCGTCCACTGATTTATTCAATTCTGCCGTGATTTCTGCAGTATTTAACTCCGAAGCAACCAACTCATTCAGCGTAGCTTCAAACTCTTTATGTGCTTTCTTCAATTCTTGATAGGCATTTGAATTAGGTAATTTCCAGTAGTATGCCAAGTAGAGCATCGCAATTCTTTGAGATAGCATACTTTGTCGTCCTGCTGAATTAACCAACTTTGCCTCTTTTACCTTTGCGTACTTTTCTAATAACCCAACTACATCATCACATTCTTCGACTAATTTGTCACTCAATTTGAACAGTGCCAGACCTGTAACTTTATTGGGATCAGAAACCACTTTGATTCTATACGCTGCCCAGGTCTTTTGAGCTTCTCCGATCGCATTTTCTATTTTTTCATTAGGGACAAAGTCCAGCAGTTCTAGCATTTGTTCCTCGAATTGAGCAACCGATTCATCTAGCTCTTTGCGTGCCTCTTTTGTCCTTGTATCTGAACCGATCATGATGTAGCATTTCATCATTTTTTGAGCCAGCATTCTTTGGCGACTTGCTTTGTTGATCGCATCACCAATAGAAAGGTCTTGAGCTTGTAAACAACCCAATGAGAAAAGTGCGAATAGTAGTGTAATATTATATTTCATGATTAAAATTTAATGTCTTGAAAAAATGTATTGGGCTTTTGAAATCAATAGAGGCATCTACTGTCAGTAGAGTGAACCATATTAATATCCAATTTTACTTACTTTGAAAGATGGATTAATCGTAATCATTGTCCAGAACCAATTGCTAGTTGCATCCAGAGAACCTGTACTCCTCAAGGCTACCAAAGAGTTGGTGCTAAACATTTGAGAATAACCTCCTGATACTTTTACATTTTTAGTAACTGGAAAACCAAAGACAATATCCACTTCGGTGCCTAAATGAGCGGATAAACTTTTTCCTGAAGCGTCATTCACCGTTCCGTCTGAATTGAAAAGATGTACATGAACACCTGTATTAAACTTCTTCTTTTTCATTGCCCACTTTACATAGTAATCATGTAAACCAACACTGTTGGCATGATTTCCTACATAGAAATAATCCATTAGCCCATTGAATTTGTGATTGGTACCATAGAAGGGAGAAAAAGCCTCATTTCTCTCTTGGTCGCCAGTAGTTTGATTGTTTCCAGAAAGTATTTCTCCTCCAAAGGTGATTTTATGACCTTTGGATAGGAAAAAAATCATATCTAGGTTGGCATAATAGGCACTGATTTCAGTGGATTGAAGATTTGCTTGTCTCCCCATCTGGTAGTAAAAGGCACTATTCAGACCAATTTTAGAACCCTTCACATCAAATTTTCCACCAACTGTTTGACTAAAATTAGTGCCTGCTGCATTACCTTGTCCGTCTATCACTTGCCGTCCGTTGTTTAAAAACAGCAAGCTCAAATTTGCACGATTCCAGTCTTTATGCAACCATAAATATTGCATGGCTTTGTAGTTATTAATGGTATAAAGTGTAGAAATAAGTCCAGCACTATTTTGATTGAAAGCTAAACCTAGATGAGCTTTAAAACTAGAGTCTTGATACATGAGTAGGGCAGCATCGTGGCTTCTTGCTTGTTGCGCCCAACCCACTGCTCCAAAAATACGTTCGTCATCATAGGCAATTTCTTGCCTTCCAACTTTTATGGCGAGCTTAGAATCGAATTTTACTTTTGCCCAAGCCTCGTGTACGCTGGTGAGGTTGCCATCGCCAATGACCAACTGAGGCTGATTGCCCCATACACGAACGTCCTGTAAACTGATCTTTAAATCAATCGCATCTTCCGTAAACATGGTGTTAAATCGAGTGCGTTGATCGATGAAGAAAGCAGCTTCTTGACCTTCGTTAGCTAGGGCTTTGAAGCCATGTCTGTACTCGCTTCGAGGTCTGACCTCTAAAGAAAAATCAAGCTGAGCAAAGACAGAGCTCATACTTAATAAGGAAAACACAATTATTGAGATGCTTTTTATTTTAGTCATGAGAAAATTTATTTGTTATTAATAGAAATAACTACAGAATAAAGCGAAGACTTGGTTACCAAAAGACGCGAGCAAATAATAGAATATGTTTAAATAACTCGCAGGGCTTTAGAGACCAGCATTAGCATTTATCTGGTTACTTAAATCTGTTATATTGTTAGGAAAATGAGTGAAACCCATGGTTTCACTGTGCTAGAAAGATGCGAATAACAAGCCTACTCTTAGAAGCTGTTTTAATTTAACCTTTGATTTTGTTATGCCCCTTTTTTCACCACTTTTCGTTGCCAAAATGCTCATTTAGCTAGGGCTAAACTCCTCTTTTGATGCCTCAATTGGTAAAAAAATGAGCGATAACAATTTTCAAATACCAAATCAAAACAGCTTCTTAGTAAGTCTTGCTTGTTATTCGCGAAAAGTATTAGTGGTTGGCTATATATAAATTATTAAGTAAATATGATACTTATAGGTTATTGACTACGAGCTTTTCATACATCATAATCCGTACTAAGTGTAATATTTTAATCTTATCTATTTTAGCTTATTTCACTAATGCCTCTACTACTCAAGAATACCTTGGATGCCTGTTATCTAGCACTTGCCACTTTTTGTTTGCCATCTGCTACCTGTGCATACATACCTGTGATTTTATTCATCTTTTTCAAAATAGAATTTGCAGTAACGGTCATGACAGATGGCATTAGTTTATTGCTTTTCACATCAAAGGTCATTTTAGAAAAATCCCACTGCGACTCTACTTTCGCCAGACGGCTAGAGATTTCAGCCGTATTAAAACTGGAGGCAATTAGTTCCTCTAAGGCTTCTTCGAACTGAGTTTTTGAAGTTTTCAATTCACCGTAGATACTACTATTAGGCACCTCCCAGGCATACGCTAAATAAAGCATAGCAATACGCTGAGAAAGCATTCGCTGGCGTCCAGAAATATTCACCAATCTAGCAGCTTTGATTCTTGCGTACTCTTCTAAAGCGACGACTACTTCATTACAAGTAGCGAGTAAAGTACTACTTTCATCGATCAAAGAAGCAGCCTCAGATACTTTAGGTTGAGCAATTACTTTAAGACGGAAAGGCATCCAAAGATCATAAACTTCTGCTAATTTCTCACTGACTTTGGCAGAAGGAGCATAATCTTCTAGTTCCAAAAATTGCTCTTCAAACAATGCAACCGCATCATCTAACTCTTTTCGAGCAGCTTCCACTTTCACATCAGAGCCTATCATCATATAACATTTCGTCATTTTCTGACTCAACATTCTTTGACGCCCTGCTTTATTGATGGCTTCTCCAATCGTGAGTTCTTGAGCTTGAATTAGACCTGTACAAAATAAAAAGGTCATTGCAATGAATAATAAATTTAGTTTCATAATAATCTTGTTAGTTGTTAATTAATTAAATTGTACGAAATATTATACCTCACGTACAAAATCAGCTTTTAATCGCTGGGTACGCAAACGCATATAATTTTTTGCTAATGATTTTGAATCCAAGTACTTAACTTTGGATTCAAGTAATAATTACATCTTGGATTTTGTACAAGTGATGTTCTTGTGACATAGCGAGTGGTCAGATTTGTACCTCTCCTATTCAGTAAAAAATATAGGAACTGTGTTATCAGAATTGATATGGGAAGCCAGCTTTGTTCGGACTTTTTATGTGAGGATGCGAAAAAGGAAAAACATTCCTTTTCGCAAGCGCCCAATAATACAATAGATGGTAAAGCTAGGTATGCTAGCAAAGACACAGATTTCATATACATTACTTCGTGTGTTAATAGATGATAGTGTATGAGTTGCCTAAACTCACACAAGTGACTTACAGAATGGCATTATAGTAACATGGAGGGAATGAGCAATAATTTATTAACCAAATAACCAATTACTCCTCAGGATTTGAGATTAATGATTTTACGAACTGGTGAATACCAGTACTATTTGTTGTTTGCTTGAAATGAAAATGCTGCTCGTGAAGGTAGACGTAGACAACTGTAAAGGATACAGTATTTGCGTGTCATATAAGTTCTACGGAGCTTATTGGAAAAAGTTGTCTTGTTAGAAATTTGTTTGTTTTTCAGATCTATATTGCATGGAGAGTAAAGTAATAGGATAGAATGGTTAAAGATTCTAAATTTGATTGGATTTCGGATGTAAAATACTGGTTTTCAGCATTTTGTATGTGTTTATGATTCATGAATTTCAAATTCAAATACTTGTATAAATCAAGTGGAAATATTGTTTTGTGACAGATTATCCTTTTTGAAATAAATATGATAATACTTTTATTTTTGGCATAAAATTCTGATTATCAGTATAATTAAAATCAAATTATATTTGAGAATAGTGCGAAAAAAGAATACGAAATAAGCTAATTAGTGACAATTTTTTGAAGTCGTATATAAAATCTATGAAAATTTCTACGAACTAGATCATTCAAGTCTCTTGATTTAAATGCTGTATTACTCAAACTGAGTCCGAAAAAAACTACAATCCCTTCTTGGATTTCATCAATTGCTTTTGCAGTTCTTCCAATGGTACTCCTTTCGTTTCAGGCATCATAAATAGTACAAAAAGCAATTGTAAGACCATCATGGCAGCAAAGAAGATAAAAATGGTTGCACTCGAAAAAGCAGCTAAAACGCTAGGTGTGACCAAAGTAATGATCGCCGCGAAGACCCAATGCGTTCCTGAACCGAGCGACATACCAGAATTACGAACAATATTGGGAAAAATTTCGGAGATAAATACCCAAATGACTGCTCCTTGTCCAATAGCATGAGAAGATATAAAAGCACAGACAAATATAACCACTAATGTACCTTCTGCACCGCTCGAAAACGCCCAAGCTACTGCTAAAAGCGACAAAATATAGCCAACGGAGCCAATAATCATCAGCTGCCTTCTACCCATTCGATCAATGAGATACATTCCTAGGAGTGTAAAAATTAAGTTGACGATACCGATTGGAATGGAAGCTCCCAGCGTGCTACCTGCTGCAATACCTGCGGATTCGAAGATGCGTGGCGCATAATATAGCACAAAATTGATGCCTGAAAGCTGATTGAAAAAGGCAATTAAAAAGGCTAATAAGATGGGGAGATTGTATCTTCCAGAAAAGAAACGATCATCAGTTGATTGAACTAATGATTTTCTTATATTTTCAATTTCTGCTTTAATATTTTGTAGTTGAGGATTGATCTGTTTTAGCAAAGAACCAATCCTATCTTCGTCTCTATTCTTCATCATTAGCCAACGTGGGCTATTCGGTACACCCAATATCATTGTGGTGTAAACAACAGCAGGTAAGGCTTCTATACCCAACATCCACCTCCAAGCATCTACTTCTATATATTTGCCAATCAAGTAGTTAGAGAAAAAAGCCACCAAAATTCCGAAAACAATATTGAATTGATACAACGCTACTAATCGTCCGCGCTTGTCCGCAGGTGCAATTTCAGAAATATAAATCGGCGCAGCCACAGAGGATGCACCAACGCCTATACCACCAATAAATCGGAACAAAGAAAACAGATAAGGATTGGTCGCTAAACCTGAACCTAACGCAGAAACCGCATATAGAATACCAATCCAAAATAGCGTCTTCTTGCGCCCCAACACATTACAAGGAATGCCACCAAATAAAGCTCCAATTACTGTTCCCCACAATGCCATAGACATAATAAATGTTCCATGAAAGAGTGGCGTCGTATTCCATAATTTTTGAATGGGCTGATCTGCACCAGAAATCACAATCGTATCAAATCCAAATAGAAAACCCGCAAGTGCCACCGTGATGGACCAGTAGATAAGTTTCTTGTTCATTGTCTTGTTTCGTTTTGTTTTTAATGCGTTTTTTATGGTTGTAATGTTGAATGGCTAAGCGTTTTTTAGCAGTTCAGCCATGAGACCATGAAACCCTCAACTCTTATATCCAAATTGCTTCAGCAAACCGTCATCGTTCCTCCAATTCTCTTTTACTTTTACATGGAGTTCCAAGAAAACTTTGCTTTCTAGGAAGGTTTCGATTGCTTTACGAGCGTCCATTCCTAGCTTTTTGATGGCACTTCCATTTTTGCCGATGATAATAGATTTTTGCGTCTTGCGCTCCGCAAAGATAATAGCTCCAATACGAACGAGCGGAGCACCTGCTTTTGTGGTAGTTTCTTTGAACGATTCAACAATAACTTCTACGGAGTATGGAATTTCTTGATGATAATTCAAAAGCATCTTTTCTCGAATGATTTCGCTCACAAAGAAACGCTCTGAACGATCGGTAAACTGATCTTTTGGATAATAGGCTGGTCCTTCTGGCAAATATTGTACGATGAGTTCAAGTAGGCGATCCGTATTAGATTTATGAAGCGCAGAAATGGGAATGATTTCCTTAAAATCCAAGCGATTTTTCCATTCCTTGATGAGCAACAGCACTTGTTCTGGCGTGATTGTATCCGTTTTATTAATGACCAAAAACAGCGGCACTTCTAGCCCTTTCAACTGTTCAAAAATTTCGGTATCTTCTGTATATTTTTCGTTCGCATCCAAAATGAATAGCATTACGTCGGCATCTTCAAAAGTAGAAAAAGCAAAGCGATTCATTGCGTTTTGCATCTTGTAGGAAGGATCGTGGATCATGCCTGGCGTATCTGAAAAGACGATTTGATAGTCTTCTTCATTCACGATACCGATGATACGATGACGAGTCGTTTGTGGCTTATTGGTAATGATGGACATTCGTTCGCCAATCAGTGCGTTCATCAAGGTAGATTTGCCGACATTGGGGCGCCCGATAATATTTACAAAACCTGATTTGTGTTCTGCCATATTTTTGTTGAATTGTTTAGCTGTTGATTTGTTGATCTGATAGATCGAATAAACAGTTCAACAAATCAATGAATCAACAACATTAATTACTTACTCGCTTCATTAAACTTCGTCAGCAATGCGCGAACTTCTTCCACAGAAAGAATATTGTACTTCGCATCCGTGCGCGTCAAACCTACTTTTACCGTATAAGCTCCATCAGGCATCGCTTTGAAGGTGTCTTCATCTGTATGGTCATCACCAATTGCAAAAATGAAATCGTAGCTGTTTTCGTTCAGCCAATTGACGATGGCTTTTCCTTTATTGACCCCTGCGTTTTTAATTTCAACTACTTTATTACCTTCCAATACTTGTAAATCCAGATTAGCAGTTAAGTAGCGTAAGACATCTCTAAATTCTCGAACGCGTTTTTCTCCTAAATCACGATCAATATTGCGATAGTGCCAAGCGATAGAATACTGTTTTTCTTCAATGAAAGAACCTGGTGTGCGTTCTACTAAATTTTCTAAGGAATGGCGAATCTCGGGCTTCCACGCAGCAGAAAGACCAGCAGCTTGTTGCCATTTGTTATTTCGTTTCATCCAAACTCCGTGTTCCGTAGAAAATTCTACGCCCAAATGCCCCAACCAGCCTTCAATAGTTGCACGATCTCTTCCTGTACTGATGACGACGCGATTTTTAGGATCAGCTTGCAAGCGAGTGATTATATTCAAGAGTTCTTTATCTGGGCTAACTGACTGAGGATCAACTTGAAACCCCATCATCGTGCCATCATAGTCCAACACCAATAAGCGGGAGTTGGCTTGTTCGTACTGAGCTAATAACTTATTCTGTTCTTCTTCGTTTAACAAGTTGGTCTTGCGTTCTTTCTGCATAGAATTAATTTTGATTTGTTGCTTCATAAATACATTTGCCCAATTCTTGACATTGTATTTTTTCAAAGACTTTTGCATATTTTCTAAGCGTGCTTTTTGTTCTTCTTCGTCCATTTCCAAAGCGGTCACAAAGGCATCCGCCATAGATTGTATATCAATTGGATTGATCGTAATGGCTTCCAGCATTTCTCCTGCCGCGCCTGCCATTTCACTCAAAATAAGTACTCCTCTTTTGATTTCTTCCTTACTTGCTACGTATTCTTTTGCTACTAAATTCATGCCATCTCGGATGGGTGTGATTGCAGCTACTTCCGCTAGTCTATAAAGTGTAGTTAATTCTTGAAAATTAACTGAACGGTACATGTAGCGCATGGGCGTCCAGTCAAATTTTCCGTGAGTACTGTTCAAAACACCTGCTCGTAAATCAATTTCTTTTTTCAAATCTTGATAATGCTCAACATTTCCTCTGGAAGGCACAACAATCATCACCAAGCAAACTTTACCATGATATTGTGGATTTTGTTTTAAAAATCGTGCATAGGCATCGATTCGATTGGGGATGCCTTTGGTATAATCTAAGCGATCTACAGAAAGTATCAACCTCTGGTTTTCAGCTAATTTTTCAATGGAAGCCACTTCGTTTCCTTCAGGTAATTCGCTAGAATCTGGAAAGGCATATTTTTCGTAATCAATGCCCATCGGAAAATAATCCACATGGACTTCGCGATTATCCACCTTCAATTTTCCAAAGTTATTATCGTAGCCCGTGATTCGATAGGCTGCACTTAAAAAATGGCGCATATAACCATAAGTATGGAAACCAATCAAATCCGAGCCTAGAACACCATCCAGTAATTCTTCGCGCCAAGGCAAAATTCTAAAGACTTCATAAGATGGAAAAGGAATGTGCAAAAAGAAGCCAATCGAAATGTCTGGAAAGGCTTCGCGAATCATATTTGGTAAGAGCATTAATTGATAATCATGCACCCAAACCATTTCGTTTCCTTCCAAATTTGGAATAATGGCATCCGCAAATTTCCGGTTTACAGCTTGATAACTTTCCCAGTAGTCGTCGCGATAGACTGTATATTGAGTGAAGTAGTGAAAATGTGGCCAGAGTGTATCATTGCTGAATCCTTCGTAGTACAACTCAATATCTTCTTCGGTTAAAAAAACGGGGACTAAATCTTGTTTCAATAAATCTGCCTTAATGGACTCTTTCTCCCAACCATCTGCAATCTGTCCAGGCCACCCGATCCAAATTTTATCCAAGGAATCATCCAGGGAACTCAAACCTGTTGCCAAACCGACAGAACTGGGATGATAGATTGGTTTGTCATTTTTTGCAGAGTGTTTAATTGTTACAGGTAAACGGTTAGAAACAATCACTAATCGAGCCATAGGTGAATTTTATTATTTTGTAAGTTGGATGAGTATAAAAGTAAGGAATATAATCAAAACGCACTATTTTTCTCCCATGTTCTGTTTTTTGTTTCAAAAGAAAACGCATCATAAAACCATGTCTATGATGCGCTTTCAGTATGTTGAAGAATTAAATGCTCGTTCAGTGCTATTTAAAGTCTGCTAAGGTTTGCTTGACTTCAACAATTTCGTATCCTTCGATAATATCACCAACCTTAATATCATTAAAGTTTTTGATGTTCATACCACATTCTAGTCCAGCTTTCACTTCTTTCGCATCGTCTTTGAAACGTTTGAGAGAAGCTAACTCACCGACTACGTTTTCCTTGGTAGGATAAACAACAATACCATCTCGAATGACTCGAACTTTGGTATTTCTCGAAATTTTTCCTTCTTGGACGTAGCAACCTGCAACAGTACCAACCTTGCTAATTTTGTAAGTCTCTCGCACTTCTACATTGCAAACTATTTTCTCCTCTTGAGTAGGTTCCAGCATTCCTTCGATCGCAGAACGAATTTCATTGATTGCTTCGTAAATAATAGAGTACGTACGGATTTGTACACCTTCTTTCTCTGCCAATTTACGTGCACCTAAAGATGGACGAACTTGGAAACCGACGATGATCGCGTCCGAAGCGGATGCCAGAAGAACATCCGATTCGATGATTTGACCTACCGCTTTGTGAATTACATTCACCTGAACTGTCTCAATAGATTGCTTGATTAAAGAATCCGATAGTGCCTCAATAGATCCATCGAAATCCCCTTTCACAATCAGATTCAATTCTTTAAATGTCCCCAGTGCCAAACGACGACCAATTTCATCTAAGCTGATTCGCTTAGTAGCACGATTCGCCTGTTCTCTGTTAATTTGAGATCGTTTAGAAGCAATTTGGCGTGCTTCGCTTTCGTCCTCTGTCTCCTTAAATCGTTCACCAGCTTGTGGTGCACCATCAAGACCAAGTACCAAGACGGGTTTGGAAGGACCAGCTTCATCTACTCGTTTACCATGCTCGTTGAACATGGCTTTCACTTTTCCAGAGTATTCACCTGCTACGATAGCATCTCCAACGTGAAGCGTTCCTGTCTGAATCAAAGTCTTCGTGACATAGCCACGACCTTTATCTAAAGAGGCTTCCAAAATAGCACCAACTGCCATTCGATCTGGGTTAGCTTGCAATTCAAGTAGTTCTGCCTCTAAAGTCACTTTTTCCAACAATTCCTCAACCCCTTGCCCTGTCTTAGCAGAGATATCTTGGGACTGATACGTTCCTCCCCAATCTTCTACCAAGAGATTCATAGCTGCTAACTTCTCCTTGATTTTTTCAGGGTTAGCAGCATCTTTGTCTACCTTATTAATCGCAAATACCATTGGAACACCAGCTGCTTGAGAGTGACTAATCGCCTCTTTCGTTTGCGGCATGATGTCGTCATCCGCAGCAATAATAATAATTGCAATATCAGTTACCTTTGCACCCCTTGCACGCATCGCAGTAAAGGCTTCGTGACCTGGCGTGTCTAGGAAAGTGATTTTTTTCTCCTCGTCTCCAACGGCAACTTCATAGGCACCAATATGTTGTGTGATACCACCTGCTTCTCCCGCAGCTACGCTTGCTTCTCGAATGTAATCCAATAAAGACGTTTTACCATGATCAACGTGTCCCATGACGGTTACAATCGGTGCACGTGGCCTCAAATCTTCTGGATCGTCAATAATTTCTTCCTCTTCATCGGTTTGTTCTTCCGCACTGATGAATTCGATTTCTCTTTCGTATTCCTCTGCAATCAGTTCGATGATCTCCGCATCTAGGCGTTGGTTGATGGAAACAATGACGCCCATATTCATGCAAGACATGATAACATCTGTCACAGATAAATCTAGTAAGGAAGCTAATTCAGATACAGAAACAAACTCTGTTAACTGTACTATTTCCGTTTCCTGTTCCTGATCTATCAACTCTTGCTTCTCACGTAGCCGTTCTCTATTTTCTCGACGTAGCTTCTGGCGTTTTTTCTTTCCGCGACCAGACAATCGCTCCATGGTTGCCTTTATTGAATCTTCGATCTCTTTTTGAGAAACCTCTTTTGGCTGATCGCGTCTGCTGTTTCCTCTCTGATTTCTATTGTTTCGACCTCTACTCCCTCTGTCGTTGGCACCACCTCTGCTTTGAGGTCTGTTACCTTGGTTGCTGCTGTTATTACTACTACGACCGCTATCGGTAGTAACCTTTTTGCGTTTCCGACGACGTTTCCTTCTGTCATCTCCTCCCGCTGTTGATGGCTTTCCATCATCTTTCTTGCGGTCTGAATTATTATCTTTCTTCTTAGGCTTGCGCGCGAATTTGTCAATATCGATTTTGCCTTTGATCTTTAAGCCTCGCAGCTCAGGAGCATCTGCTTTGATCAATTTCGGTTTTCCATCTTCTGCCTTCGACGCCACCTCCACAGTTGTTGGCTTATCTTCTACCACTTTTACTATTGGTTTTTCTTTCCCCTCTTTTGCTTTTGGTTGCTCTTGCTTAGGAGCAACTTCTGCTTTTGGTTGTTCAACAGATTTATGCTCTTTTGATGCAGTCTCTTCTACCTTGATTTCTGCTTTCGGGTTAGTTTCTGTAAGAGGAGTAGGCTTCGGTGCAGCCTTTTGTTCTTTTGAAATTCCTTTTTGCTTAGTAGACTTCAAGGGCTTCTCTTTCTTGGGTGCAGTTTTTTCTTCTTTCTGCTTGCTTTTCTTGCGCCCAATCTCATCCAATTTGATATTGCCCAATATCTTTGGCTTAGACAAAATGGGAGAATTATTAGAAGCAGTAATAATCTGCTCTTCCTTTTGCTCCTGCTTTTCCAAAACAGGAGTCGAAACTTCAGGCTCAGATGTGGAAAGAATATTTGGAGTGGGAGAGGGAGGAGGTGGAGCTACTGCTACATCGAAAGTGTCTATCTTTTCTTCTTCTTTGACACGACCGATTTTCATTTTATCAGCACGCTCCTTAATAGCAATGGATTTTTGAAACTCTTTGGTCAAAGCATCTTCCATGTCATCAGATACTTTTGCTGTAGGCTTATTGTCTATCTCGAAACCATTGTCATTTAGAAAATCAACAATAGTGGAGACTCCTACATTGAGTTCTTTTGCTATCTTAATTAAACGTTTCGCCATTCTTTCGTTTTACTCTACGTATCCTGTACGCTTTAATAGACAGACAAAAACTTTCCAAATTCGATTTCTTACTTATCTTACATTTGTTACATAATTTTAGTTAAAGAAATTTACAAAGCTCTTGCTGTTTTAATATTTTCTACAAAGTTATGAATAGATATTGGATAATTAAAATGAGATTGTTTAATTCACTGGTCGAATTATCATTT